>NZ_JBEZBE010000004.1:0-308965 GCF_040646935.1 Streptomyces sp. NPDC044984 | reverse complement strand
TCACCAGGGCCATGACGCCACCGATGATGAAGAACACGAACGACGTCACCAGATACAGCGTGCCGATCGTCTTGTGGTCCGTGGTCGTCAGCCACTTGACGATGACGTTGCCACGGCTCTGGCGCCTGACCGGCAGCTCGTCCTCGTAGTGGGACCCTGGTGCCGCGGCACCCTGGGATTCGTTGAGGATGCTCACAGGATGTTCGCCTCCCGGTTCTTCTCGTGCTCCGTCTGCTCGATGCCGGCGGGCACGTAACCGGTCTGCCCCTTCTTCACGAGGTCCTTCAGGTGCTGCTCGTAGCGCTCGGGGGAGACGACCTTCACGTTGAACAGCATCCGGGAGTGGTCGACGCCGCAGAGCTCGGCGCACTTGCCGAGGAAGGTGCCCTCACGGTTGGGGGTCACCTCGAAGGCGTTGGGGTGGCCCGGGATGACGTCCTGCTTCATCAGGAACGGCACCACCCAGAAGGAGTGGATGACATCACGCGAGGTCAGCACGAAGCGGACCCGCTTGCCCTCGGGCAGCCACAGGGTGGGGCCCGGGTTGTTGGTCTGCGGGTTACGGGTACCGGGGACGCCGCAGTCGTAGACGCCGCCGGCATCGGCCGGGAAGGCTTTCTTGTAGCGCTCCGGGACCGACTCCAGTTCCTTGGACGTCTTGGCGTCGCCCGTGGAACCTTCGACGTTCTCGACGTAGTTGAAGCACCAGCTCCACTGGAAGCCGACCACGTTGACGGTGACGTCGGGCTTCTTCTCGAGCCTCAGCAGTTCGGATTCGTCACGCGCGGTGAAGTAGAAGAACACCGAGACGATGATGAGCGGAACCACCGTGTACAGCGCCTCGATGGGCATGTTGTAACGGGTCTGCGGAGGAACCTCCACCTTGGTGCGGCTGCGCCGGTGGAAGAAAGCACTCCACAGGATCAGGCCCCACACCAGCACGCCGACGACGAGCGCGGCGGCCCAGGATCCCTGCCACAGGGAGAGGATCCGCGGAGCCTCTTCCGTGGTGGGGGTGGGCATACCAAGGCGGGGGAAGTCCTCCCATGTGCAACCGGTGGCGGTCGCCAGGACCAGGCCCGCGGTCAGTGCCTGCAGCAGCTTCCGCCGCATCGGGCGCCGCGGCGAGCGGTCGGAGCCGTTGGGACTCACGTAGCGCCTTCCCGAGAGTCTCGCCCGCGCGGATTGGCTGCGGCCTGCCTTCTCGCTGGTCGGTCGCCGCCCTGCGTCGGGCAGGGGTTTGGATGTTTATGCGGACCAAACCCTAGCCGACGCCCTCCGGGGGGTCGCGGGGAGGGGTGCCGTACGCGCCGCGGGTTACACCGGGCGCCTCATCATCCGGGGGTACGGGCCGTCTCGCGGCCGCCGCTCCGTCGTGGCCGGTCGCGCCCACGCGGCGGATCCGCACGGGGAAAACAGCCCCGCACCCCCTCGGGGCGCTTAGCGTTGGGGTGTGTCCTACTTCGATGCCGCTTCCGGTGCTCCCCTTCATCCCGTAGCCCGGCAGGCCCTGATGGCCTCCCTCGACGAGGGGTGGGCGGACCCGGCGCGGTTGTACCGGGAGGGGCGGCGCGCCCGGCTGCTGCTGGACGCCGCGCGGGAGGCGGCCGCGGAGGCGGTGGGGTGCCGGCCGGACGAGCTGGTGTTCACGTCGTCCGGCACCCGGGCGGTGCACTCCGGGATCGCGGGGGCGCTGGCCGGGCGGCGGCGCGTCGGACGTCACCTGATCGTGTCCGCGGTCGAACACTCTTCTGTGCTCCATGCGGCGGAAGTTCACCAGGCCGACGGAGGATCGGTCAGCGAGGTCGCGGTGGAGCGCACGGGAGCCGTGAGCCCGTCCGGGTACGCGGACGCCCTGCGGCCGGACACCGCGCTGGCGTGTCTGCAGTCGGCCAACCACGAGGTGGGGACCGTGCAGCCGGTGGCCGGGGTGGCCGAGGCCTGCCGGGCGGCGGGGGTGCCGCTGCTGGTGGACGCGGCCCAGTCGCTGGGCTGGGGGCCGGTGGAGGGCGACTGGTCGCTGCTGGCCGCGAGCGCGCACAAGTGGGGCGGGCCGTCGGGGACCGGACTGCTCGTCGTACGGAAAGGGGTGCGGTTCGCGCCCCAGGGGCCGCGGGACGAACGGGAGTCGGGGCGGGCGGCCGGGTTCGAGAACCTGCCGGCGATCGTGGCGGCGGCGGCTTCGCTGCGGGCGGTGCGGGCGGAGGCGGCCGAGGAGGCGGTACGGCTGCGGGAACTGACGGAGCGGATCCGGGCGCGGGTGCCGCGGCTGGTGCCGGACGTGGAGGTGGTCGGGGACCCGGAGCGGCGGCTGCCCGGGATCGTCACCTTCTCCTGTCTCTACGTCGACGGGGAGACACTGCTGCACGAGCTGGACCGGGCCGGCTTCTCCGTCTCGTCCGGGTCGTCCTGCACGAGCAGCACGCTGACGCCGAGCCACGTGCTGAGGGCGATGGGCGTGCTCAGCGAGGGCAACATCCGCCTCTCGCTGCCACCGGGGACGCGGGAGGAGGACGTCGAGCGCTTCCTGTCCGTCCTGCCGGAGGTGGTGGCGGGGGTGCGGGAGAAGCTCGGCGCGCCGGTGTCCGCCGGCCCCGTTCCCACGGAGGAGGGGGACGAGGCCCTGGTGGTGGACGCCGTGGGCCGGCGGTGCCCGATCCCGGTCATCGAACTGGCCAAGGTCATCGGAGACGTCCCCCTGGGTGGCACGGTCCGCGTCCTGGCCGACGACGAGGCGGCCCGCCTGGACATCCCGGCCTGGTGCGAGATGCGCGGCCAGGAGTACGTGGGCGAGGAACCGGCGGACCGGGGAACGGCCTACGTGGTCCGCCGGGTCGACTGACCCGCCCAGGGGCGCGGGACCGTCGCGCACCTGGGCGGCTCTGCCGCGCGGGTGCGACCGACCCCGTCCGCCCGCACCCGGCGGCCTCAGCTCAGGTGGCCCCGGACCTCGTCCGCGGCCTCGTCCCCGTACGCCTTGGTGAAGCGCTCCATGAAGTGCCCCCGGCGCAGCCGGTACTCCTGCGTGCCCACGGTCTCGATGACCAGCGTCGCCAGCATGCAGCCCACCTGCGCCGCCCGCTCCAGTGAGACCCCCCACGCGAGTCCCGACAGGAACCCCGCGCGGAAGGCGTCGCCGACGCCCGTCGGATCGGCCTTGCGCTCCTCGTCGGGGCAGCCGACCTCGATCGTCTCCTCGCCGGCCCGCTCGATGCGGACCCCGCGCGAGCCGAGGGTGGTGACACGGTGGCCGACCTTGCCGAGGATCTCCGCGTCGCTCCAGCCGGTCTTCGTCTCGATGAGCCCCTTCTCGTACTCGTTGGAGAAGAGGTAGGTCGCCCCGTCCAGCAGGATCCGGATCTCCTCGCCGTCCATCCGGGCGATCTGCTGGGAGAAGTCGGCGGCGAACGGGATGCCGCGGGAGCGGCACTCCTCGGTGTGCCGGAGCATCGCCTCGGGGTCGTCGGCGCCGATGGAGACCAGGTCGAGGCCGCCCACGCGGTCGGCGACGGTCTTCAGCTCGATGAGGCGGGCCTCGCTCATCGCGCCCGTGTAGAAGGAGCCGATCTGGTTGTGGTCGGCGTCCGTGGTGCACACGAAGCGGGCGGTGTGCAGGGTGTCGGAGATGCGGACGGACTCGGTGTCGACGCCGTGCCGGTCCAGCCAGGCCCGGTATTCGTCGAAGTCGAAGCCGGCGGCTCCGACGAGGATCGGGCGGGTACCGAGCTGACCCATCCCGAAGGCGATGTTCGCGCCCACGCCGCCCCTGCGCACGTCGAGGTTGTCGACCAGGAAGGACAGCGAGACCGTGTGCAGCTGGTCCGCGACGAACTGGTCGGCGAAGCGCCCGGGGAAGGTCATGAGGTGGTCGGTGGCGATGGAGCCGGTGACTGCGATGCGCACGGCGTGGATTCTCCTGAGGGAGGCGGGTTGACACTTCACGCTACCGGTTGACGAGGACTCGCAGAAGCGGGCAAAACTACCCGATAGTAGATCTTTCTTCGTGACCTTCCCCGTGCATACGGTGCCGACATGACGAACCTCAGGGTCCACGCCCCCGCCCCGGCAGACCTCGAAGGCGGCCTGGCGTCGCTGCGCGGCGACTGCGCCCGGATGGTCCCCCACTGGGCGGTCCCGGACCGGGGGGCCGCCCCGCCGGTCCCCCCGTCCTCGATCCGCGGCGTGACCGTGCCGTCCGGGTCGGCACGGCTGCTGGACGCGATGTCGGAGTACGGCGACTGAGCCGGCGCCGGCCGGTCCGGCACTCCGGGGGGAACCGCGCGCTCCCCCGCTGCGTCCCATCGCTGTCCCCCGTAAAGGGGATGCGGGATACGACCCACGAGCAGTCCCGGTGCGGCCGGGAAGGGTCTTTCCGGGACAGCTGCGCAGCCGAAGGAGCGATGCGGTGAACACCGAGCGACCCGACAACGACGACGCCGAGGCGCGCCCTGCTTCCGGCGGCACGCGCGACACCGGGGGCGCTTCGGGTGACGACGGGAAGACGGACGCCGCGACCGCCGGGGCCCGCCCCGGGGCGCCCGAGCCCGCCGGGGCAGGCGAGCCCGCCGAGCAGAGCGAACCCACCAGGGCCCGCGAACCCGCCGAGCAGACCGGACCCACCGGGACCCGCGAACCCGCCGAGCAGACCGGACCCACCGCGGAATCCGAGCCCGCCCCGGAATCCGAGCCCGCCGCGGAGGCCGAGCCGGACTCCGGCGGGGGTGGGGCCCTCGTCGGGGACCGCCCCGTCGGCGGCCGCCCCTCCGGGGAGGAGCACCCCGACGGTCCGGCGGCGGGCCGACGGCGTTCCCCCGCGCTGATCGCCTCCGTCGCGGCCGCCGTGCTGCTGGTGGGCGGCGGTGGCGCCTACCTCGCCGCCGGTGTCTCGGGCGGTTCGGGAGACGGTGCGGCTCCTGGCGTGAACGGGGACGCCACTCCCCCGCCGCTCGCCCTCGACGGTCCCTCCGAGGACGCCGCGAACGGCATCGCACCCGGCGAGCCCAATCCCTACGGCGCCGTCTACCGCGCGGACGGCCCGCTCCCGGACGGTCCCGGTTCGGCGCCGGTGTACCGCGTCCGGGGGCAGATCACCCAGGGGCAGGTGGTCACGCTGGCGAAGGCCCTCGGGCTCGACGGGAAGCCGGTCGCGGAGGGCGGGGACTGGCGGATCGGCGGCCAGGACGGCTCCGGGCCCACGCTGCGGGTGGACCGGGACGCTCCGGGCGCCTGGACCTTCAGCCGGCACGCCCCGGGCACCGACAACTGCAAGGGGAACGTGTGCAAGGCGCCCCCCGTCGGCGGCCCCACGGTGAGTGAGGAGGTCGCGAAGAAGGCCGCCGCTCCCGTCTTCAAGGCGGTGGGCCAGGACGACGCCAAGTACGACGCGAGCGGGTCCGCCGGCGCCTTCCGGGTGGTGAACGCCGACCCCGAGGTCGGCGGGCTGCCGACCCACGGCTGGACGACCTCGGTGACGGTCGACGCGGCCGGCGAGGTGGCCGGCGGCAGCGGCCGGCTCGCGGAGCCGGTGAAGGGGGACACGTACCCCGTGGTGAGCGCCCGGAAGGCGCTGGACCTGATGAACGCGGCGCCGCGCTCCGACGGACGCGCCGGCATCGGCGGCTGTGCCAGCCCCGTACCGCTGGACGAGGAGCGGGAGGCGGCCCCGTGCGGAACCCCGGGCACCCTGCCGGACCAGGACACGATCACGGTCGAGAAGGCGGTGTTCGGGCTGGCCGCGCACAGCGTGGACGGCCGGCCGGCCCTGGTGCCGTCCTGGCTGTTCGAGGTGGTGCCGGCCGACGCGCGGGGCACGCTCACCGTGACGCACCCCGCGGTGGACCCGCGGTACATCGCCTCGGAGACCCGGTCGGGGGAGGCCAGTCCCGCGCCTTCCGGGCCCGGTGACGAGCCGACCGCGGCACCGTCCACCCGTGAGGTGGACGTCGAGGGCTACACCGCCGAGGGCGACGAGCTGACCGTGACCTTCACGGGCGGGGTGTGCGCCGACTACGAGGCGACGGCGAGCGAGAACGGCGACCGGGTGACGGTGCGGGTGACCGAGGCGCCCTGGCCGGACAAGGTGTGCATCCTGATCGCCAAGCAGTACCAGCAGACGGTGCGGCTGGACGCGCCGCTCGGCGACCGCGAGGTCGTGGGCACGGACGGCGAGCCGGTTCCGCTGCGGAAGGACGGCGCCCGGCTGCCGGCACCGCCCACCCGGTAGTCCGGGGAAGAAGCCCGAAGGCGGCGGCCCTCCCGGAGAGGGCCGCCGCCTTCGTCATGTGCCGTCCGGTGGGGGAACCCGGCTCAGCTGAAGGAGTCGCCGCAGGCGCAGGAGCCGGTGGCGTTGGGGTTGTCGATCGTGAAGCCCTGCTTCTCGATGGTGTCGACGAAGTCGATGGACGCGCCGCCCAGGTACGGGGCGCTCATGCGGTCGGTGACGACCTTGACGCCGCCGAAGTCCTTGACGACGTCGCCGTCGAGGGAGCGCTCGTCGAAGAAGAGCTGGTAGCGCAGGCCGGAGCAGCCACCGGGCTGGACGGCGACACGCAGGGCCAGGTCGTCACGGCCTTCCTGGTCGAGCAGGGCCTTGACCTTCGCCGCGGCGGCGTCGGACAGGATGATGCCGTCGGTGACGGTGCTGGTCTCGTCCGATACGGACATCTACATCTCTCCCGGGTTGTACGGAGACTGCTTGCCGACGGTTGCAACCGCCGGGGCCGCGGATTCATTCCGGGCCGGGCGCGCGGTTTCCCCGGCTCCCTCCTCATGCTCGCACACGCCGTGCCGAGCGAAAACCGGCCCTTGTGGGGATCTTCCGGGAATGGATCGGCACCCGCCGGGATTCACGTCACATGGACGCTATGGCCGTCGTCAAAGTGACGTGAACCGGTTATGATAGATAGCGTCATTTCGACGAAAAGTCGCCAGAAACAGAAAGGGTGCGTGTCGTGACCACCGCCCAGATCCAGGAGCTCGACGTACAGCCGACGCCCCTCGCCCTGCTGCTGCTCGGCCGTGAGGCCGACCCGAGGAGCGAGCGCGGTGTGGAGTGTCCCGGTGACCTCCCCTCGCCGTCCGACCCGGACCTGGTGGAGCGTGCCCGCGCGGCCAAGGAGAAGCTCGGGGACAAGGTCTTCGTGCTCGGCCACCACTACCAGCGCGACGAGGTCATCCAGTTCGCCGACGTCACGGGCGACTCCTTCAAGCTGGCCCGCGACGCGGCCGCGCGCCCGCAGGCCGAGTACATCGTGTTCTGCGGTGTGCACTTCATGGCCGAGTCCGCGGACATCCTCACCGGTGACGACCAGAAGGTGGTCCTGCCCGACCTGGCGGCCGGCTGCTCCATGGCCGACATGGCCACCGCCGAGCAGGTCGCCGAGTGCTGGGACGTGCTGACCGAGGCGGGCGTGGCCGGGCAGGTCGTCCCCGTCTCGTACATGAACTCCTCCGCCGACATCAAGGCCTTCACGGGCAAGCACGGCGGCACCATCTGCACCTCCTCCAACGCGAAGCGGGCCCTGGACTGGGCGTTCGAGCAGGGCGAGAAGGTCCTCTTCCTCCCCGACCAGCACCTCGGCCGCAACACGGCGGTGCGGGACATGGGGATGTCCCTGGAGGACTGCGTCGTCTACAACCCGCACAAGCCGAACGGCGGGCTGACGGCGGACGAGCTGCGCGCCGCGAAGATGATCCTGTGGCGGGGCCACTGCTCGGTGCACGGCCGGTTCAGCCTGGACTCGGTCGACGACGTGCGCGAGCGCATCCCGGGCGTGAACGTCCTGGTCCACCCCGAGTGCAGGCACGAGGTCGTGGCCGCCGCGGACTACGTCGGCTCGACCGAGTACATCATCAAGACGCTGGAGGCGGCCCCGGCCGGCTCCAAGTGGGCCATCGGCACGGAGCTGAACCTGGTCCGCCGCCTGGCGAACCGATTCGCCCCCGAGGGCAAGGAGATCGTCTTCCTCGACAAGACGGTCTGCTTCTGCTCCACGATGAACCGCATCGACCTGCCGCACCTGGTGTGGGCGCTCGAGTCCCTCGCCGAGGGCAACCTGGTCAACCGCATCGAGGTGGACAAGGAGACGGAGGCGTTCGCGAAGCTGGCGCTGGAGCGGATGCTGGCGCTGCCGTAGGGCCACACGTGAAGGGGCGCCCCGTGCAGGCACGGGGCGCCCCTTCGTCGTGCGGACGGACGTCAGACCTGGGCCGGCTTCGGTTCCTGGGAAGGCTCCGGCCGCGCGGACGTGCCCTTCTTCGCGGCCCGCTTCTTCGCGCGGCGCTCCTTGCGGAGCTCCAGCATCGCGTAGAGCGTCGGGACCAGCAGCAGGGTGAGCAGCGTCGACGTGATCAGACCGCCGATCACCACCACGGCCAGCGGCTGGGCGATGAAGCCGCCCTCGCCGGTGACGCCCAGGGCCATCGGGAGCAGGGCGAAGATGGTCGCCAGGGCCGTCATCAGGATCGGCCGCAGACGGTGGCGGCCGCCCTCCAGCACGGCCTCGACGACGCCGTAACCCTGCTTGCGGTACTGGTTGATCAGGTCGATCAGCACGATCGCGTTGGTGACCACGATGCCGATCAGCATCAGCATGCCGATCATCGCCGGGACGCCCATCGGGGTGCCCGTGACCAGCAGCAGGCCGATGGCGCCGGTCGCCGCGAACGGGATGGACACCAGCAGGATCAGCGGCTGGGCGAGCGACCGGAAGGTGCCGACCAGCAGCATGAAGACGATCGCGATCGCGGCCAGCATCGCCAGGCCCAGGTTGGCGAACGCGTCGTCCTGGTCCTCGGTCACACCGCCGATCTCCGCCGTCGCGCCCGCGGGCAGCGTCAGCGCGTCGATCTTCTGCTGGAGGTCCGTGCCCACGGCGCCGGTGTTGTCACCGGTCGGCTTCGCGGTGATGGTGGCCGCGCGCTGACCGTCGATCCGGGTCATGGAGACGGGACCGTCCACGACCTCCACGGTGGCGACGTCGCTCAGCTTCACCGGGCCCAGGCGCAGGTCCTTCAGCTCGGCCACGGTGGTGGCCGGCTCGGCCGAGCGGATGACGACGTCGCGCTCGGTGTCGTCGAGGACCGCCTTGGCGGCCGGGGTGCCCTTCACCGCCAGGGAGACGGCCGCGCCGAGGGTCTGGTCGTCGAAACCGGCCTCGGCGGCCTTGTCGTTGGCCTTCACCGAGACGCGGGGCACGCTCTGCGCCAGGTCGCTGGTGACGTCCGTGACGTCGTCCAGGGAGGCCACCGCCTCGCGGACCTGGTCCGCCGCCTTGCGCAGCGCCTGCGCGTCGGCCGCCTTGACGACGACGCTCAGGTCCTGGCTGCCGAAGCCGTCACCGGCCGCGATGGTGGTGGTGCCGACGCCGTCGAGCTTCTCCAGGCCCTTCTCGACACTGTCCTGCACGTCCTCGGAGGACGCGTCGTCCTCCAGCATCACCTGGTACGTCGCCTGGTTGGTGTCCGTGCCGCCGCCGAAGGCCGCCATGAAGCCGGACGAGCCGATCGTGACCTGGTAGTCCTTGACGCCCTCGGTGTCACCGAGCAGCTTCTCGATCTTCTTGGCCCGGTCGTCGGTGGCGGCCAGGCTGGTGCCGGGCTCCAGCTCCTGCCGGACGGTGAGGACCTGCTGCTCGCCCGCGTCGAAGAAGTTCGTCTTCAGCAGCGGCGCCATGGCGAAGGTGGCGATCAGCACGACGACCGCGATCGCCACGCTGGTGAGCCGGCGCCGGGTGGCGAAGCGCAGCACGGGGACGTAGAGGCGCTGGAGACGGCTCTTCGCCTCCTTCTCCTCCGCGATCCGGCGCGCCTCCTCGGCGTCCTCCGGGGTGCCCTTCGGGGGCCGCAGGAACCAGTACGACAGGACGGGCACGACCGTCAGCGACACCAGCAGGGACGCCAGCAGCGCCGCCGTGACGGTGAGGCTGAAGGAGCCGAACAGCTCGCCCACCATGCCGCCGACCAGGCCGATCGGCAGGAACACGGCGACCGTGGTGAGCGTCGAGGACGTCACCGCGCCCGCCACCTCACGCACCGCGTTCATGATCGCCGACTGGCGCTCCTCGCCGTAGCCGAGGTGCCGCTTGATGTTCTCCAGGACCACGATCGAGTCGTCCACGACCCGGCCGATGGCGATGGTCAGCGCGCCCAGCGTCAGCATGTTCAGCGACAGGTCGCGCGTCCACAGCACGATCAGGGCGAGGACCACGGACAGCGGGATGGAGACCGCCGTGACGAGGGTCGAGCGGACCGACGCCAGGAAGACCAGGATCACCAGCACGGCGAAGAGCAGACCGAGCGCGCCCTCGGTGGTCAGGCCGTCGATGGCCTGGGAGACCGCCGGGCCCTGGTCGCTGACGACGGTGAGGGTGGCCCCGTCGCCGAGGTCCTCGCGCAGGTCCGGCAGCTTCTCCTCGACCGCCTCCGAGATGGCGACCGCGCTGCCGTCGTGGTCCATGGTCGCCATCACGGCGAGGCTGGGCTCGCCGTTGGTCCGGGTGAGGGAGTCGGTCCTGGCCTCCTCCTCCTCGACCGTGGCGACGTCGCCGAGGCGGACCGGCTTCCCCTTGCCGGACTCGCCGGTGACCCTCAGGTCCTCGATCTGCCGCAGCGAGGTGAAGCCGCCGCCGACCTGGACGGTGCGGTTGGCGCCGTCCTCGTCGAAGGAGCCGGCCGGGACGGTCGCCCCGCCCGCCTGGAGGGCCGCGGACAGCGACTGGGCGGTGAGACCGGCCTTCGCCAGCTTCGCGTCGTCGGGGGTGACGGTGACCTGGACGTCGCGCACGCCGTCCACGGTGACCTGGCCGACGCCGTCGATGTCCTCCAGCGCCGGCACCACCGTGCGGTCGAGCTGGTCGGCGAGCGCCTGCTGGTCCTTGCCGGAGGTGACGGCGAGCACCACGGTCGGGATGTCGTCCGTGGAACCGGCGACGACCTGCGGGTCGACGTCGTCCGGGAGGCGGGCGCCGGCCCGGTTGACGGCCTGCTGGACGTCGGCGACGAGCTGCTGGGTGTCGTTGCCGTAGTCGAAGGACGCCATGATCAGGGCGTTGCCCTCGCTCGCCGTCGAGGTGAGGCCGGAGATGGCGTCGACGGCCTCCAGGCTGTCCTCGATGGGTTCGACGACCTGCTTCTCCACCACGTCCGGGGAGGCGCCCTGGTACGGGGCGATCACGGACACCATGGGCAGTTCGATGGTGGGCAGCAGCTGCTGTTTGAGCTGGGGTATCGCGATCGCCCCGAAGACGAGCGCGATGATCGACATCAGTCCGATCAGCGCCCGTTGCGCGAGGCTGAATCTGGACAGCCAGGACATGGTCAGGGTCTCTTTTCCGTGGAGCGGCAGAAGTCCGGCAAGCGGGCGCGCGCACAAGTGAGCGCCCGCTCTACACCCTGAGCCATCGGCGGGGGGCGATCCGTAGACCCGAGGTCCAATTCCTTACCCGGCGCATACTCCCGCCGCAGTACGCCCCGTGGAGCTCACTCCACCCTCGGACGGACCAGCCCCGACTCGTAGGCGATGACCACCAGCTGGGCCCGGTCGCGGGCGCCCAGCTTGGCCATGGCCCGGTTGACGTGGGTCTTCACCGTGAGGGGGCTGACCTCCAGGCGTTCGGCGATCTCGTCGTTGGAGTGGCCGCCGGCGACCTGGACCAGCACCTCGCGCTCGCGCACGGTGAGCGTCTCGAGCCGCTCGGCGCGGGCCGGGTCGTGGTCGGCCCCGGACGGGCCCTCCTGGGCGAGGAAGCGGGCGATCAGGCCCTTGGTGGCCACCGGGGACAGCAGGGCCTCTCCCCCGGCCGCGATCCGGATGGCGTTCAGCATCTCGTCGGGTTCGGAGCCCTTGCCGAGGAAGCCGGAGGCACCGGCCCGCAGCGACTGCACCACGTAGTCGTCGACCTCGAAGGTCGTCAGGATCACCACCCGGACCCCCGCGAGCTCCGGGTCCGCGCTGATCAGGCGGGTGGCGGCGAGTCCGTCGGTGCCGGGCATCCGGATGTCCATGAGGACGACGTCGGCGCGCTGTTCCCGGGCCAGCCGGACCGCCTCCGCGCCGTCGGACGCCTCGCCCACCACCTCCATGTCCGGCTCGGAGTCGACGAGCACCCGGAAGGCGCTGCGCAGCAGTGCCTGGTCGTCGGCGAGCAGGACACGGATCGTCATACGGGCTCCAACGGGGGGAGGGTCAGGGGCTGTTGTCCCGGGCGGCGGACGTGCGGGTCTCGACGGGCAGGATCGCATGGACGCGGAACCCGCCGCCGTAGCGGGGGCCGGTGGTGAGGGTGCCGCGCAGCGCGGTGACGCGTTCGCGCATGCCGAGCAGTCCGTGCCCGCCGCCGGGGGTGTGGTCCCGGTTCTCGCCGGTGCCGTCGTCGAGGACGGTGATCTCGATGTGGGGTCCGACGCGTACGACGCTGACCTCGGCCCGCGCGTCGGTGCCGGCGTGCTTCTGCACGTTGGTCAGGGCCTCCTGGATGATCCGGTACGCGGCCAGGTCGACGGCGGCGGGGAGGTCGGTGTCCTCGTCGCCGCGGGCGACCTCGACGCGCAGTCCGGCGCTGCGGAAGGTGCCGACGAGGTCGTCGAGGCGGTCCAGTCCTGGCGCGGGCTCGGTGGGGGCCTCCGGGTCGCCGGACTGGCGCAGCAGGCCGACGGTGGCCCGCAGTTCGCCGAGCGCGGAGCGGCTGGCCTCACGGACGTGGGCGAGGGCCTCCTTGGCCTGGTCGGGCCGCTTGTCCATGACGTGGGCGGCGACCCCGGCCTGGACGTTGACCAGGGCGATGTGGTGGGCGACCACGTCGTGCAGATCACGGGCGATGCGCAGGCGCTCCTCGGCGACGCGGCGGCGGGCCTCCTCCTCGCGGGTGCGCTCGGCCCGTTCGGCGCGTTCCCGGATGGCCTGGACGAAGGCGCGGCGGCTGCGGACGGCGTCCCCGGCGGTGGCGCCGATGCCGGTCCAGGCGAAGATCGCCAGGTTCTCCTGGGCGTACCAGGGCAGGGGGCCGGCCGCCATCGCGGCACCGGTGAGGACGGTCGTGGTGAGCAGACCGATGCGCCAGGTGGTGGAGCGGTCGGTGGTGGAGGCGACGGTGTAGAGCGCGATCACGGCGCACATGGCGACGGGGGTGCGGGGGTCGCCGGTGACGGACTCCGCGACGGAGAGGCCGCCGGCGAGGGCGAGGACCGTACGGGGGGCGCGGCGGCGGAAGACCAGCGCCGCGGCGCCGAGGGTCATGAGGACGAGGCTGAGCGGGTCGGGGGTGCGCAGGCCCCAGGTGACGCCCTCGGGACCGTGGGGGTCGGCGAAGGAGCCGGCGACCATGCATATGAGGACGCCTGCGGCGAGGGCCGCGTCCAGCGCGAAGGGGTGTGCCTGGGCTCGGCACCGGGCGCGGGTCAGGGTGCTCACGGGGTTCACCGTAGCCGGGGGTGCTTCGGCCGGGTGGGGTCGCGCAGCCCGGCGTTCACGGGGTGCCTCCCCCACTCTCGACTTCGCTCGAGCGGGGGGACCCCATGAGCGGGAGGTGCCCCCGTCGCCCACCCTCGGCTGCGCTCAGTCGGGGGACCCCCATCGCCCTGGGGGTACCTCCCAGGCCCTTGAGGCACAGGGGGAGGCACGACTGCCCGCAGTGACGGCGGCGCTGCGGCGCGGCTGCCCGCGGCTATGTCGTTCCGGGGATCAGGCCGTCGTCGCTCAGGAGGTCCTGGACCTCCTCGAGCGTCGCGTCCGGGGACGGGAGGATCAGGTCGGAGGGCTCCAGGGAGTCGTCCGGCAGGGGCTCGCCGAGTTCGTGGACCTTGGCGAGCAGCGCCTTGAGGGTGGCGCGGAAGCCAGGCCCGTCGCCGTTCTCCATCTCGGCGAGCAGTTCCTCGTCCAGTGTGTTCAGGTCGGCGAGCCGGTCCTCGGCCAGCGTCACCTGCCCCTCCCCCATGATCCGTACGATCATGTCGCCCTCCTCGGCGTGGGCCCCTGCCGCCGTCGGTGCCTACTGCTTGTCGAAGCGGGGGGTGTCCTGCGGCTGCTGCTGGGACTGCTGCCGGCCGTTGCCGCCCTCGATGGCCTGCTGCCCGCCGGAGGTGCCCCCGGCCAGCTCGGCCTTCATGCGCTGCAGTTCCAGCTCTACATCCGTACCACCGGAGAGCCGGTCCAGCTCGGCCTGGATGTCGTCCTTGTGCATGCCGGAGGGGTCGTCCAGGGCGCCGGAGGCGAGCAGCTCGTCGATCGCGCCGGCCCGCGCCTGGAGCTGGGCGGTCTTGTCCTCGGCCCGCTGGATCGCCAGCCCGACGTCGCCCATCTCCTCGGAGATGCCCGAGAAGGCCTCGCCGATCCGGGTCTGCGCCTGGGCGGCGGTGTACGTGGCCTTGATGGTCTCCTTCTTGGTGCGGAAGGCGTCCACCTTGGCCTGGAGGCGCTGCGCCGCGAGGGTGAGCTTCTCCTCCTCGCCCTGGAGCGTGGCGTGCTGGGTCTCCAGGTCCGTCACCTGCTGCTGGAGCGCGGCGCGGCGGGAGAGGGCCTCGCGGGCCAGGTCCTCGCGGCCGAGCGCGAGCGCCTTGCGGCCCTGGTCCTCCAGCTTGCCCGACTGGGACTGCAGCTGGTTGAGCTGGAGCTCCAGACGCTTGCGCGAGGTGGCCACGTCGGCGACGCCGCGGCGGACCTTCTGGAGCAGCTCCAGCTGCTTCTGGTACGAGTAATCGAGGGTCTCGCGCGGGTCCTCGGCCCTGTCGAGGGCCTTGTTCGCCTTCGCGCGGAAGATCATCCCCATACGCTTCATGACACCGCTCATGGGCTTCGCGCGCCCCCTTCTGACCGACTCCAGCTCCAGCACCTGCGACAGAACCCACAGTACGGGCCCCGCATCCATTACCGCACTGTTCGGGGACGGATGCGCTCATCCCCAAGGACGACTGAGTACCCTCCCGATCCGGCGTAGGGAGTAGGTGCTCCCCGGGGCCGGCCGGCCGGACCACCCGGAGACCCCCACAACGTCCCCTCTGTCCTTTTGGAGACGTCCGGTGTTGCCGGATCGTTCCCCACGGGGCTGGGGTCCAACCCCGGGCACCCCGTACCCTTGGGTTTTGTGTTCCGTAGCCGTGCCAAGGAAGAGAAGGCATCCGCCGCCGACGACGCGACGGTGACCGACTCCAAGCAGACCCGTCACCCGGAGGCCCCCAAGGGCCGCCCCACGCCCAAGCGGAGCGTGGCCCAGTCGCAGCGTCGCAGCGTCGCCAACACGACGATGACGCGCAAGGAGGCCGCCAAGCGGCAGCGTGAGGAGCGCCGTGCCGCGCTGGAGCGTCAGCGCCAGGCGCTGGCCAGCGGTGACGAGCGCTATCTGCCCGCCCGAGACAAGGGGCCGGTGCGCCGGTTCGCGCGCGACTTCGTGGACGCGCGGTTCAACATCGCGGAGTACTTCCTGCCGATGGCCGTGATCATCCTGGTGCTGAGCATGATCCAGGTGCCGCAGCTGCAGAACGCCGCGCTGCTGCTGTGGCTCGCGGTGATCGTGATGATCGTCCTCGACTCGGTCGTGACCGGGTTCCGGCTGAAGAAGCGGCTGGCGGAGCGCTTCCCCGCCGACAACCGGCGCGGCGCGGTGGCCTACGCGCTGATGCGCTCGCTCCAGATGCGCCGGCTGCGGCTGCCCAAGCCCCAGGTCAAGCGCGGGGAGCGGCCCTGAGCACCACGCCGCTGACGGACGGAGCGGTCCCGGGCCCGCCGAGCGGGCCCGGCGGGCTGCGCGACGTCGTCCGGGAGGAGCTGGTGGCCCGCCAGCTGGAGGAACAGATAGTCGGGCGCTTCCCGGTCGGACGGCGACTGCGGGTGCTCGACGTCGGCATGGGCCGGGGGACGCAGGCGCTGCGGCTGGCCCGGGCCGGCCACCAGGTGACCGGCGTCGAGCAGGACGCGGCGATGATCGCCGCCGCGCGGGAGGCGTTCGCCGGGGAGCCGGAGGGCATCCGGGAGCGGATGCGGATCGTCGAGGGCCACGCCGGGGACACCGGTGTGCATTTCCTGCCGGGCAGCTTCGACGTCGTGTTGTGCCATGGGGTGCTCATGGACGTCGAGGAGCCGGACGCGCTGCTTGCGGGGGTGGCCCGGATGCTCGCGCCCGGGGGCATGCTGTCCCTGCTGGTGCGCAACGGCGACGCGCCGGCGATGCGGCCCGGCCTGTCCGGCGACTGGGCCGGGGCGCTGGCGGGCTTCTGCACGACGGCGTACGGGCTGAAGAGGCTGACGTCGACGCTCGCAGGGATCGGGGCGCCGTTGCACACCTGGTACGGGGTGCGGGTCTTCACCGACACCGCGGCGGACGACGCGTGTCTGCCGGCCGACCTGGACACGCTGCTGACGGTCGAGGACCGGGCCGGCCGCACGGACCCCTACCGGGGGGTCGCCGCCCTGTTGCACCTGTGCGGGGTCCGGGGCTGAGACCCCGGCCCCGGACGGCAGAACACCCTCCTCGCCCCCGGGCCCCCTTCGCGCCCACGCGGCGGAGCCTCGTGCCGGCACAGCCCCGCGCCCCCGAAGGGACGCGGGGAACCGCGCGAGCAACCACCGTCCCGAGGGCTCACGCCTCTTCCGCGCCCGCCTCCGCCTCCGCCTCCGCGTGCAGGCTCATCGGGCCGTAGATCTCCGTCGTGTCCTCCAGCAGCCGCACCTGGTCGGCGCCGCCCTCCGCGAGGGCTTTCCAGTTCTCCCCGATCCAGGACTCGGCGTCCCCCTGTGTGGAGAACTCCTCCGGCGTCACCGCGGGCTCGACCTGCGTCCCGTCGGTCTTCTCGAACCGCCACGTCCATGCCGCCATGTACGCCTCCCAAGAGTGTGATCACACCGGGCCCAAAGCCTAGTCGGACGGGCAGTCACCGTGGGGACGGGTGAAAATCGGGGCGTGGAACTGACTCTGCTCGGCACCGGTGCCCCGGCGGGACTGCCCCGCCCCGACTGTCCCTGCGCCGCGTGCGCGTCCGCGCTCGGCGCGGACGCGCGGGCGGCCACCTCGCTGCTCGTGGACGGGGCACTGCTGCTCGACCTCACGCCGGGCACCGCGCTCGCGGCCGCCCGCGCGGGCCGTTCGCTGGGCGGTGTGCGCCAGGTGCTGCTGTCGCACCCGCACGACGGCCCCGCTCTCGAGGTGCCGGCCGGGCTGCCGCAGCCGGGACGGGTGCCGGACGGGCGGGAGTTGGCGCTGCTGACGGGGCATCGGGTGCGGGCGGTGGCGCTGGACGCGCCCGGCACCGGGTACGCGGTGACCGGTCCGGACGGGCAGCGGCTGCTGTACCTGCCGCCGGGCGGGGCGCCGGCCGGTCTCGAGGAGCCGGCCGAGCCGTACGCCATGGTGCTGCTGGACGTCGTGGGGCGGCCGGACGCGCTGGCGAGGCTGCGGGAGGCGGGGGCGGTGGGCCCGGCCACGGATGTCGTCGCCGTCCACCTGGACCACGACGTGCCGCCGGGCGCCGAGTCGCGGCGGCGGCTCGCGGCGGCCGGGGCGCGCGCCGTGCCGGACGGGACCGCGCTGGAGGTGGGCGCCTACGAGGACGTGCCCGACGTCCCGCGGCGGACGCTGGTGCTGGGCGGGGCGCGTTCGGGCAAGTCGGTGGAGGCCGAGCGGCGGCTGGAGTCGTTCCCGGAGGTGCTGTACGTGGCGACCGGCGGGACGCGGGGCGGGGACACCGAGTGGGCGGCGCGGGTGACGGCGCACCAGGAGCGGCGGCCGGGGGCGTGGCGGACCGTCGAGACGTGCGATCTGGTGCCGCTGCTGGAGGACGACGGGCCGCCGCTGCTGGTCGACTGTCTGTCGCTGTGGCTGACGGACGCGATGGACGCCGTGGGGGCGTGGGACGACGCGGAGTGGGCGGACGGCGGGGAACGGGCGCTGCGGGACCGGACGCGGGAGCTGACGGACGCGGTGCGCGGGACACGGCGGACGGTGGTCGCCGTGTCCAACGAGGTCGGCTCGGGCATCGTGCCCGCGACCGCGTCCGGCCGCCGGTACCGGGACGAACTCGGGCGGCTGAACGCGGCGTTCGCGCGGGAGTGCGAGCAGGTGCTGCTGGTGGTGGCGGGACAGGCGGTCGTGCTGCGGGGATGAGGCCCCGGGGCGGCCCTACGGTCGCGGCTTGCGCGCGATGATCCGGTAGGCGTTGGCGAACGGGGTGTGGCGCACCACGGGCGCCAGGGCCAGGTCCGCCACCGCCGCCGCGACCACCAGCGGGGTGCCCGCGCGGAGCAGCACCGTGCGCAGGTGCCGCTGGAACGGGGTCGGCGGGACGGCACGCCAGGGGGTGTCCGGGGCGGGCAGCGCGTGGGAGAGGGCGAGGGCGGCCAGTCCTGCCAGGTCGTGCGGTACGTGCCCGGCGCGGTGTCCGGCGGTGACGATGGCGCAGCCGCGCCCCTCGAGCTCCGCGCGGAGGTTGCGCAGGGGCAGCAGGTGCAGCCGGCGGGGCTGGTCGTAGGGCAGCCACCAGCGGCCGAACAGGGTGGCGAAGGCGCAGCGCGGGTCCAGGGTCTCGATGAGCAGATGGCCGCCGGGGCGCAGGGCGTCGAGGGCCGCGTGGAGTTCCGCGCGGGGGTCGGTGGTGTGTTCCAGGTGGTGCAGCAGGCTGACGACGTCGTAGCGGCCGGCCAGCCGGGCCATGACCTGCGGGTCGGTCGGCGACCCGACGTGGGCCTCCTCGACGCGGCCGAGGCCGCGGGCCCGCTCGACGCGCGCGGTGGGGTCGGTGCCGTCGAAGGCGGTGTACGGGAAGAACTCCCGCGCGGTCAGCGGGAAGCGGGCGAGGCCGGTGCCGACGTCCAGCCAGCTCTCCGGTTCGCCGAAGGGGAGCATCGCGCGGGCCGCGCCCCGGCGGCGGTGCCGGGCGGCGGGCAGCGCGAGGACGCGTTCGGTGGCGGGGTCGCGGGGGGCGTCGCGCACGGTCCGCCGGTAGGAGGCGAGGCCCTCGGCGGTGAGACGGGGGTTCTGGAAGGTGTGGCCGCAGTCCCGGCACTCGTCGACGGTGAACAGGCCCGGCCGGTGCCGGCGCAGATCGCCCGTTCTCAGCCGGTTGCGCAACCGCGCGGAACCGCACCAGGGGCAGTCCGCGCGGCGCGGCTCGTGGACCCGGGCGGAGCCGTGGGGGGCGGGGACCGCGCGGGCTGGGTCGGTTGGGGACATGGGCGGCTCCCGGCGTGAGGGCGTACGGCCTCGGGTGGGGCGACGTACGGGACAGGTGGGGCGGACGGATGGATGTCCGGCGATCCACGGCAAAACGTTACGGACGGGAGGGCGTCAGGGGGCGGAACGGCGCCGGGGCGGCGTGGTGGGGGTGAGGCTCCGCACGCCCGGCTGACCGGTGCGCCGTCGTGTTCGACCGGGGCCGGTACTGTTCGGCGAATGAGCTCGCTTAATCTCGACGACTTCACCGATCTGATCGAGCGTCCGGACGGCGGGGTGCGCCGTGACGCGGAGGCGCGCCGGGAGCGCCAGGTCGTGCCGCCCGGATCGCTGGGCCGCCTGGACGACCTGGGTGAGTGGCTGGCGGCGGCGCAGTCCGCGGTGCCGGTGCGACCGGTCGAACGGCCGCGGGTCGTGCTGTTCGCCGGTGATCACGGCATCGCCGAGCTGGGTGTCTCCGCGCGGGGGGCGGGCAGTGCCGTGGAGTTGGTGCGGGACGTCCTGGCGGGCGGCCGCCCGGTGTCCGTGCTCGCCCGGCGGCAGGGGGTGCCGGTGCGGGTGGTCGACATGTCCCTGGACTGCGATCCGGAATCGCTGCCCGAGGACGTCGTACGGCACCGGGTGCGGCGGGGCAGCGGGCGCATCGACACCGAGGACGCGCTGACCCTTCAGGAGGCGGAGGCGGCGTTCCGCGCGGGGATGGCCGTGGCCGACGAGGAGGCCGACTCCGGTACGGACCTGGTGGTGCTCGGCGATGTGAGCGTGGGCGGGACCACGGCGGCGGGCGTGCTGGTGGCCGCGCTGTGCGGGACGGACGCGTCGGTGGTGACCGGGCGCGGGGGGCTGGCGATCGACGACCTGGCGTGGATGCGCAAGTGTGCGGCGATCCGTGACGCGTTGCGGCGGGCGCGACCGGTGCTGGGTGACCAGTTGCGGTTGCTGGCGACGGTCGGCGGGGCGGACCTCGCCGCGATGACGGGGTTCCTGTTGCAGGCGGCGGTGCGGAAGATGCCGGTCGTGCTGGACGGGGTGGTGACGGCGGCGTGTGCGCTGGTGGCGCAGCGGGTGGCGTTCCGGGCACCGGACTGGTGGGTGGCGGCGCACGACAGCGGGGAGCCTGGGCAGGCGAAGGCGCTGGACCGGATGGCGCTGGACCCCGTGCTGTCGCACGGGGTCAGGGTCGGGGAGGGGGTGGGCGGTCTGCTGGCGCTGCCCCTCGTCCAGGCGGCGGCGGCTCTGGCGGCGGAGCTGCCGGAAGAACCGGCGAAGCCGGAGGCTCCGGCTTCGCCGGAGTGACGGGGCGGAAAAGACTTCGGGTCAGTCCCGTTCCGGGGGACGCGGCGTGGGGTCCGGTGTGCCGCCGAGCCAGTTCTCGACGGCCCGGCGCGGGCCGGACCAGCGGCGGTCGTGGCGGTAGGCGCGCAGGATCGCCCGGGCCCGCGCGCGAGGGCGGTGGCGGTAGAAACGCCGGGCCCACGGCGACTCCGGGCGCGCCAGCCGCAGCGAGCCGATCAGGGCGACGGCCGGAACGATCACGCCGAAGACGGCGAGGCGCGCCTTGCCCTTGCTCAGGGCGATCAGCGCGAACAGGAAGTTCACCCCCACGCTCGCGGCGGCGCCCACGCGGTTCTGGAGCTCCTCCTGGGACAGGTCGTTGACGCCGAACGGCGCGAACCCCGCCAGCAGCAGGCCGACCAGCGCGGCGGTGAGCACGACCGCCTCGACGCTCTTGCGGCCGGCCTCGGTCCAGTACACGTCGTCGAGGTGCAGGACGAGCGCGAACTCGTCCAGGACCAGCCCCGCGCCGATGCCGAAGAGCACCGCGGCGAAGGCGGAACCCATCCCCTCCCCGCCGCTCGCCACCGAGCCGAAGCCGCCGACGACCGTGAGGACGACACCGGGCACGACGTGGTGGATGTGCAGTTCGCCCGCCGTGACGTTGCCGAAGGGCCCCCTGCCGGCCCGGATCAGACGGGTGACGGCCCGGGTGATCACGAAGGTGAGGACGAAGGCGGCGAGCGCGAGGAGCAGCGGAAGCTTGCCCGGCTCGATGATGTTCCGATCCAGCCAATGTCCCATATGCGCACTTTAATCATGGTGGCCGCGGACGCCCCGGTGACCGCCGGGTAATCTGCGCCGGTGCCCGCACCCTCCCCCGAGCCCCCCGAGCCCTCCGAAGCCCCCGCCTCCCCCGCCGACGGCCTCCGCTTCGCCTTCGGCACCCTCACCGTGTTCCCGGTCCGGGTCACCCGCTGGGACCGGCCGGCCGCGCGCGCGGGCATGCTGTGCGCCCCGGCGACCGGACTGGCGGTCGGCCTCCTCGCCGCCGCAGCGGGGCTCCTCCTGCTGTTCCTCGGCGCGGGCGCGCTGCTCGCCGCCGTCGCCACCGTCGCCGTACCGGCCGCCCTGACCCGGGGCCTGCACCTCGACGGGCTCGCCGACACCGCCGACGGGCTCGGCAGCGCCAAGCCCGCCGAGGACGCGCTGCGGATCATGAAGCAGTCGGACATCGGCCCGTTCGGTGTGCTCACGCTCGTCCTGGTCCTGCTGGCCCAGGTGGCCGCGCTGGCACAGGCGTACGGCCACGACGGGACGCGGGGCGCGTTCGCCGCCGTCGTCTCGGCGGTCGTGGCGCGGCTGGCGCTCACCCTGGCCGCCCGCACCGGCGTGCCGCCCGCCCGCCCGGAGGGGCTGGGCGCGGCGGTCGCGGGGGTGGTGCCGGTGCCGGGCGCGGTGGGTGCCGCGCTCGCGGTCACCGGGCTCGCGGCGGCCGGGGGCGCGTTCCTGGGGGCGTACGACGTCCTGCGTGCCGTGCTCGCGGTGGTCCTGGCCGTCGCCGTGGCCGAAGTGCTGCTGCGGCGCTGCGTCCGCCGTTTCGGCGGGGTCACGGGCGATGTGTTCGGCGGCCTCGCGGAGACGGCGGCGACGACCGCGCTCGTCGTGTCCGCACTGGGCTGAGACCGCCCCGGAGCCGGGTCGTCACCGCCGGGTGAGGATCGTGGCGGTCGCCGTGCCCGCGCCGCCCGCCACCGCCACGACCGCCAGGGCGACGCAGCGCGCCCTCAGCAGCCGGTAGCGGGCCTCGTACTCGGTGCGCAGCTCGGCCGCCCGGTCGCAGATCCGCACCAGCGTGGCCCGGGAGGCGGCGATCCGGTCGGCCCGGTACACCCGTTCCACCTCCTCGCGCTGCGCGGTCGTCAGCCACGGCAGTTCGTCGGCGAACCGGACGGCCTGCCGCCGGGCCTCCTCGACCTCGGCGGCCCACAGGAGGTGGCCCTCGAGCCGGGCCAGACCGTGGGCGCTGTCCTGACGGGGGTTCACACGCTCCTCCACGTTCCGCGCCCCGGTCTCATCGCTGCTTGTCGCCGGGGGCCACGGTCGCGGAGGCCGCGGGCTGGTTCTCGAGTTCGTCGAGCGCGGAGATGTCCGGGTGGTGCAGGTCGAACGCCGGGGACTCGCTGCGGACCTTCGGCAGGGTGAGGAAGTTGTGCCGCGGCGGCGGGCAGGAGGTCGCCCACTCCAGCGAGCGGCCGTAGCCCCACGGGTCGTCGACGCCGACCGGCTCGCCGTACTTGGCCGTCTTCCAGACGTTGTAGAAGAACGGCAGCATCGACGCGCCGAGCAGGAACGAGGCGATCGTGGAGACCGTGTTCAGCGCGGTGAAGCCGTCGGCCGCCAGGTAGTCGACGTAGCGGCGCGGCATGCCCTCGGCGCCCAGCCAGTGCTGGACCAGGAAGGTGCCGTGGAAGCCGACGAACAGCGTCCAGAAGGTGATCTTGCCGAGCCGTTCGTCGAGCAGCTTGCCGGTGAACTTCGGCCACCAGAAGTTGAAGCCGGCGAACATCGCGAACACCACGGTGCCGAAGACCACGTAGTGGAAGTGCGCGACGACGAAGTACGAGTCCGTGACGTGGAAGTCCAGCGGCGGCGAGGCCAGCAGGACGCCGGTCAGACCACCGAAGAGGAAGGTGACGAGGAAGCCCAGCGCCCAGAGCATGGGCGTCTCGAAGGACATCGACCCCCTCCACATGGTGCCGATCCAGTTGAAGAACTTCACCCCGGTCGGGACCGCGATCAGGAAGGACATGAACGAGAAGAACGGCAGCAGCACCGCACCGGTGGGAAACATGTGGTGTGCCCACACCGTCACCGACAGACCGGTGATCGCGATGGTCGCGCCGACCAGGCCCATGTAACCGAAGATCGGTTTGCGGCAGAAGACCGGAATGATCTCGGAGATGATGCCGAAGAACGGCAGCGCGATGATGTACACCTCGGGGTGGCCGAAGAACCAGAACAGGTGCTGCCACAGGATCGGCCCGCCGTTGGCCGCGTCGAAGATGTGTGCGCCGAACTTGCGGTCCGCCTCCAGGGCGAACAGCGCCGCCGCGAGGACGGGGAAGGCGAGCAGGACCAGCACACTGGTCAGCAGCACGTTCCAGGTGAAGATCGGCATGCGGAACATCGTCATGCCGGGCGCGCGCATGCAGATGATCGTGGTGATGAAGTTGACCGCGCCCAGGATGGTGCCGAAGCCGGAGAGCGCCAGGCCCATGATCCACAGGTCGTGGCCGACGTTCGGTGAGTAGGGCGCGGTCGACAGCGGGGTGTAGGCGAACCAGCCGAAGTCGGCCGCCCCGTTGGGGGTGCCGAAGCCGGAAACCGCGATCAGCGAGCCGAACAGGTAGAACCAGTAGGCGAGCATGTTCAGCCGCGGGAACGCCACGTCGGGCGCGCCGATCTGCAGCGGCATGATCCAGTTGGCGAAACCGGCGAACAGCGGCGTCGCGAACATCAGCAGCATGATCGCGCCGTGCATCGTGAACGACTGGTTGTACTGCTCGTTCGAGATGACCTGCAGACCCGGCCGGGCCAGCTCGGCACGCATCACCAGCGCCAGGGCCCCGCCCAGCAGGAAGAACGCGAACGACGTCACCAGGTACAGCGTGCCGATCGTCTTGTGGTCCGTGGTCGTCAGCCACTTGATGACGACGTCGCCACGCCTCTGGCGCCTGACCGGCAGCTCGTCCTCGTAGGACTCCTCGTGGAGTGAGCCCACTGTGCTCTTGTCCGCCACTGTCCAAGTCCTCCTATGGGCCCGGGGAGAGTTCCGAAGGCAGCATGACGGGACGATTCCCCGTTATGCCCGAAACAGGACGCTGTGGCGCACTTTCCACTCGGCAATCGGGTGACGCCGGGTTTCCCGCCCCGTGAGACCGCGGGGCGGCGCCGGTGCCGGGCCCCGGCCGCCGCTCCCCCGCCGACCGGACGGCGGGCACGTCGGTACGGCGGATGTCGAGCCGACGCTCGCCCTCCCAGCCGTTGCCGCGGCCGATCACCGACTCGGGGAAGTCGTCCACGTCCGGGCGGAAGTCCTCCCAGGCGCCGGTGGAGAGGTAGCAGACGACCTTCCGGCCGTCGCGGTGCGGCTCCGCGACCGTCTCCTTCGAGTGGTCGAAGCCGTCGATGTCGTAGACCGGGACGTCGACGGAGGTGTCGAGCCGTCCACTGAGCTGCCACTGCCGGTCGGTGCCGGGCCGGGGCCGCCGGCGGTCGCCGGCCGGCGTCTTCGCGTCGGCCGCGTCGCCGGCGCCGGGCGCGGCCGTACAGGCCGCCAGCAGCGGGACGAGGAGGAAGGGTCGTCTCACCGGGCGGCCTCCGGAACGGGTGGCACCGCGGGCGGCACACAGGAACGTCAAGGATGATCGTCGCCGCCTCCGGGCGCGGCGGCGGGGCCCGGAACACGGCCACGGCGTCACCACGGGGTGAACACCCACGGGAATGAGCGAACGCACACACGCGCGTAGGCTCGTCCCGAGTGTTCGCCGCACCGGGGACGACCCCGACGGGACCGCGCCCGCACATCGCAACTAGGGTCGGCTGCCGGGCCCGGTCGACCCACACCCTTCGGCCACAGCAACTTCACATCGGAAGCGAGATTTCACCACCGTGACTGCTCTCACTCTCAGCACCGCCGCGGTCCCCGGCCTGCGGGCCGACGCGATCGTGATCGGTGTCGCCAAGGGCTCCGCGTCCAAGACCGGCGGCCCCGTCGTCGCACCGGGCGCCGAGGCCGTGGACCAGGCGTACGACGGCGGGCTCGCCGGCGTCCTGGAGACCCTCGGCGCGTCCGGTGCCGAGGGCGAGGTGACGAAGCTCCCCGCGCCGGCCGGCTTCAAGGCGCCGCTCGTGGTCGCGGTGGGCCTCGGCGCCCAGCCCGAGAAGGACGCCGGTTACGACACCGAGGCGCTGCGCAAGGCGGCCGGTGTGGCCGCCCGTACCCTCGCCGGCGTCAAGAAGGCCGCGTTCGCCCTGCCCCTGACGGACGCCGCCGACGCCGGCGCGGTCGCCGAGGGCGTACTGCTCGGCGCGTACTCCTTCGACGCCTACAAGGAGCGCGGCAAGGACGAGAAGAACGGCAAGGCGCCGCTCGCCGAGGCCGCGCTGCTCGGCGGCAAGCCCCGCGACAAGGCGTACAAGGCCGCGGTCGAGCGCGCCGTCGCCGTCGCCGAGGAACTCAACCGCGCCCGCGACCTCGTCAACACCCCGCCGAACGACCTCAACCCCGAGGCGTTCGCGGCCGTCGCCCAGGCCGCGGCCAAGGAGCACGGCATCAAGGTGCAGGTGCTCGACGAGAAGGCCCTGACCAAGGGCGGTTACGGCGGCATCCTCGGCGTGGGCGCCGGTTCGGCGTCGGGCCCGCGGCTGGTGAAGCTGTCGTACACCTCGGCCAAGGCGAAGAAGCACCTCGCGCTGGTCGGCAAGGGCATCACCTACGACTCGGGCGGCATCTCGCTGAAGCCGGCCGGTCACAACGAGACGATGAAGTGCGACATGAGCGGTGCCGCCGCCGTGTTCGCCGCGGTCGTCGCCGCCGCGCGCCTCGGCCTGGAGGTCAACATCACCGGCTGGCTGGCGCTGGCCGAGAACATGCCGTCCGGCTCAGCGACGCGCCCGGGTGACGTGCTGCGCATGTACAGCGGCAAGACCGTGGAGGTGCTCAACACCGACGCCGAGGGCCGGTTGGTGCTGGCCGACGCGCTGTGGGCGGCCTCCCAGGAGAAGCCGGACGCGATCGTGGACGTCGCCACGCTGACCGGCGCGATGATGCTGGCGCTGGGCAGCCGCACGTTCGGGGTCATGGCGAACGACGACGCGTTCCGCTCCGCGGTGCACGAGGCGGCGGAGGAGGTCGGCGAGCCGGCGTGGCCGATGCCGCTGCCGGAGCACCTGCGCAAGGGGATGGACTCGGCGACCGCCGACATCGCCAACATGGGCGAGCGGATGGGCGGCGGGCTGGTCGCCGGGCTGTTCCTCCGCGAGTTCGTGGGTGAGGGGATCACCTGGGCGCACCTGGACATCGCCGGGCCGGCGTTCAACGAGGGCGGGCCGTTCGGGTACACGCCGAAGGGCGGGACGGGGTCGGCGGTGCGCACGCTGGTGCGGGTCGCCGAGCTGGCGGCTTCGGGGGACCTCGGCTAGGGACGCCTGGCCGTCGGGAGGCGCGGGGGATCGTGCGGCTGCGAGTACGTCGTGGCTGGTCGCGCAGTTCCCCGCGCCCCCTTCGGGTCGGCCGCGGTCACGCCCACCCGCGGGTGGGCGTACCGGACCGGGCGCGTCCGCGCGGCGGAGCCGCAGATCAGACGGTGCCCCGCGTCCCGGAGGGCTGTCCCGGCGGCCGTGATGCGGGGAAGTGGGGTGTCTCACACCACGGCCCGGCGTCTCGTTCGGCTCCTGCAGGTGCGAAGATGGGCTCGGCAGGACAGGGCCCCACCTAAGGGCCGAGAACATAGAGCGGCCGGACACCAGCCGCCGACCGGTCACTGGAGACCGGCGTGGCGCACATGCATGGAGGACGTGACGTGGCGAACGACGCCAGCACCGTTTTCGACCTAGTGATCCTCGGCGGTGGCAGCGGTGGCTACGCCGCGGCCCTGCGCGGGGCACAGCTGGGCCTGGACGTCGCCCTGATCGAGAAGAACAAGCTCGGCGGCACCTGCCTGCACAACGGCTGCATCCCCACCAAGGCCCTGCTCCACGCGGGCGAGATCGCCGACCAGGCCCGCGAGAGCGAGCAGTTCGGCATCAAGACGACCTTCGAGGGCGTCGACATGGCGGGCGTGCACAAGTACAAGGACGACGTGATCGCCGGCCTGTACAAGGGCCTGCAGGGTCTGGTCGCCTCCCGCAAGATCACCTACATCGAGGGTGAGGGCCGGCTGTCCTCCCCCACCTCCGTCGACGTCAACGGCCGGCGCGTCCAGGGCCGCCACGTCCTGCTGGCGACCGGCTCCGTGCCGAAGTCGCTGCCGGGCCTGGACATCGACGGCAACCGGATCATCTCCTCCGACCACGCCCTCGTCCTGGACCGCGTGCCGAAGTCAGCGATCATCCTGGGCGGCGGCGTCATCGGCGTCGAGTTCGCCTCCGCGTGGAAGTCCTTCGGCGCCGACGTCACGATCGTCGAGGGCCTCAAGCACCTCGTCCCGGTCGAGGACGAGAACAGCTCCAAGCTGCTGGAGCGCGCCTTCCGCAAGCGCGGCATCAAGTTCAACCTGGGCACCTTCTTCCAGAAGGCCGAGTACACCCAGGACGGCGTCAAGGTCACCCTCGCCGACGGCAAGGAGTTCGAGGCCGAGGTCCTGCTCGTCGCCATCGGCCGCGGCCCGGTCTCGCAGGGCCTGGGCTACGAGGAGCAGGGCGTCGCCATGGACCGCGGCTACGTCCTGGTCGACGAGTACATGCGCACCAACGTCCCGACGATCTCCGCCGTCGGTGACCTCGTCCCGACGCTCCAGCTCGCGCACGTCGGCTTCGCCGAGGGCATCCTGGTGGCGGAGCGTCTGGCCGGTCTGAAGACCGTTCCGATCGACTACGACGGTGTCCCGCGGGTGACGTACTGCCACCCGGAGGTCGCCTCCGTCGGCGTCACCGAGGCCAAGGCCAAGGAGATCTACGGTGCGGACAAGGTCGTCGCCCTGAAGTACAACCTGGCGGGCAACGGCAGGAGCAAGATCCTGAAGACCGCGGGCGAGATCAAGCTCGTCCAGGTCAAGGACGGTGCGGTGGTCGGCGTCCACATGGTCGGCGACCGTATGGGCGAGCAGGTCGGCGAGGCCCAGCTGATCTACAACTGGGAGGCGCTGCCGGCCGAGGTGGCCCAGCTCATCCACGCCCACCCGACGCAGAACGAGGCGATGGGCGAGGCCCACCTGGCGCTGGCCGGGAAGCCCCTCCACTCCCACGACTGACGCTCTCGGTCATCGGGCGCGACGACACAGACTTCCGCACTTTTAAAGGAGCAACCGAAACCATGGCGGTTTCCGTAACCCTTCCGGCGCTCGGCGAGAGCGTCACCGAGGGCACTGTCACCCGCTGGCTGAAGGCCGAGGGCGAGCGCGTCGAGGCCGACGAGCCGCTGCTCGAGGTCTCCACCGACAAGGTCGACACCGAGATCCCCGCTCCCGCCTCCGGCGTGCTGTCCTCCATCAAGGTCGCCGAGGACGAGACGGTCGAGGTCGGCGCCGAGCTGGCGCTGATCGACGACGGCAGCGGTGCCCCGGCCGCCGAGCAGGCCCCCGCCGCCGAGCAGGCCCCCGCCGCCGAGCAGGCCCCCGCCGCCGAGCAGGCCCCGGCCGCCGAGCAGGCCGCCCCGCCGGCTCCCGCCCCGGAGCCGCAGGCCCAGCCCTCCACCGAGCAGCCCGCCCCTGCCCCGGCACCCACCGCCGAGGCCGCGGCCGGCGGCGGCTCCGCCCAGGGCACGGACGTGGTCCTGCCCGCGCTCGGCGAGTCCGTCACCGAGGGCACCGTCACCCGCTGGCTGAAGTCGGTCGGTGACACCGTCGAGGCCGACGAGCCGCTGCTGGAGGTGTCGACGGACAAGGTCGACACCGAGATCCCCGCCCCCGCCTCCGGCACGCTGCTGGAGATCGTGGTCGGCGAGGACGAGACGGCCGAGGTCGGCGCCAAGCTCGCCGTCATCGGCGAGGCGGGTGCCGCTCCGGCCGCCGCCCCCGCCCCGGCCGCCCCCGAGGCCCCGGCGCAGCCCGCCCCGGCCCCGGCGCAGCCCGCGCCCGCCCCGGCCCCGCAGCAGGCCGCCCCGGCTCCGGCCGCCCCGGCGCCCGCTCCCGCCCCGGCCGCTCCCGCCCCGGCTCCGGCCCCGCAGGCGCCCGCGGCCCCGGCCGCTCCGGCGCCCGCCCCGGCCCCGGCTGCCGCTCCGGCCGCCCCGGCCGCCGCCCAGCCGACGGACGAGGGCGCCTACGTGACCCCGCTGGTGCGCAAGCTCGCCGCCGAGAACGGCGTCGACCTGTCCACCGTCAAGGGCACCGGCGTCGGCGGCCGCATCCGCAAGCAGGACGTCATCGCCGCCGCCGAGGCCGCGAAGGCCGCCACCGCCGCCCCGGCCCCGGCCGCGGCTGCGGCGCCCGCCGCGAAGAAGGCCCCGTCCCTCGAGGCCTCCCCGCTGCGCGGTCAGACCGTGAAGATGCCGCGGATCCGCAAGGTCATCGGCGACAACATGGTCAAGGCCCTGCACGAGCAGGCCCAGCTGTCCTCGGTGGTCGAGGTCGACGTCACCCGCCTGATGAAGCTGCGCGCCCGCGCCAAGGACGCGTTCGCGGCGCGTGAGGGCGTCAAGCTCTCCCCGATGCCGTTCTTCGTCAAGGCCGCGGCCCAGGCGCTGAAGGCCCACGCGCCGATCAACGCCAAGATCAACGAGGCCGAGGGGACCATCACCTACTTCGACACCGAGAACATCGGTATCGCGGTGGACTCCGAGAAGGGCCTGATGACCCCGGTCATCAAGAACGCCGGTGACCTCAACCTGGCCGGCATCGCCAAGGCGACCGCCGACCTGGCGGGCAAGGTGCGGGCGAGCAAGATCAGCCCGGACGAGCTGGCCGGCGCGACCTTCACCATCTCCAACACCGGTTCGCGCGGCGCGCTGTTCGACACGATCATCGTGCCCCCGGGCCAGGTCGCGATCCTCGGCATCGGTGCCACGGTCAAGCGTCCGGCCGTCATCGAGACCGAGGAGGGTACGGTCATCGGCGTCCGCGACATGACCTACCTGACCCTCTCCTACGACCACCGCCTGGTGGACGGTGCCGACGCGGCCCGTTACCTGACGGCGGTCAAGGCGATCCTGGAGGCGGGCGAGTTCGAGGTCGAGCTCGGTCTGTAGGCGTCGTCCGTCAAGGCATACGCAGGTGCCCCCACCCGGAGTCTTCGGGTGGGGGCACCTGCGTATGGGGGCGCGGGGCTCCGTGCCTCGATCGGCAGGGGTCACGTCAGCGGCTGCGGGGTGACCGCGGTCCACGGGGACGTGCACACGAGCTGGTTGCCGGGAACGCTGCAGAACGTCTCGACCACCGTGCCGGTGGTGGTGATCACCTGGACGTTCAGCGTGTTCCCCTGCTCGGTCACCGTGATGCTGCAGGCGTTCGTCGGGGCGCCCGGGTTGTCCGACAGGTCCGACCACGTGTAGGCGCCCGGATTCGGCTGGAGGCTCCGCGTGCCGACCGAGATCTCCTGGTCGGGGTTGATGACGCCGGTGTACTGCTGCTCGCCGCGGTTGTAGCTGTCGATGCTCACGCACGGCCCGGGAGGACCGGGAGGTCCGGGAGGACCCGGCTCGCCCTTGCAGGGGCGGTCGTGGCTGTAGTCGCACTTGCCGGGGTCGGGGCCGTTCCAGCCGAGGCCGGGGGCCGCCGCGACACCGGACGGTGAGAAGCCGACCAGCGCGGCGGCGAAGACCATCGCGCCGGTCAGTCGAAGACCGTGTCGTCGTCGGGCGAAGACCGTCGCGCCTGAAGGGCCGGGCCCTTTGGCTCGCATCATCGTCGCTTCTGTCCCTTCTGATCCGAGGGAAAAATGACACGATCATTTTTTAATACGGACAATTCCCCCGCGGCACACGACACACGACTTCGGTCGGACGATCACACGGGGCCACCTGTTCGGCGCAGGGAGGACCGCGTGTAAGTCTCGTCTCACCTGGGCGAAAGCGCCCCCGTGCGCCCCTCCCGCACGAGCCCGCGGCCGTATTGTCTAAGCGTCAAAGCCCCCCGGGGGCCCGTGGGCCCCGCTAAGGAGCCCCTCATGACCGCGCCCGTCGTCCACTCGCTGCGCGAACAGATCCGCGAGCACATCCTGGAAGGGATCATCAGCGGACGCTGGCAGCCGGGCGAGCGGATCGTGGAGCGGCGGATCGCCACCGAGCTGGAGGTCAGCCAGACGCCCGTACGGGAGGCGCTGCGCGAGCTGGAGTCGCTGCGGCTGATCGAGTCGGCGCCCAACAAGGGCGTACGGGTGCGGAACCTCACGGCCGCCGACCTGGAGGAGAGTTACCCGGTGCGGGCGGGGCTCGAGGCGATCGCGGCGGAGCTGGCTGCGGGGCGGCTGGCGGAGGACTGCTCGGCGCTGGAGCCGCACGTCGCCGCGCTGTACGAGGCGGACCGGCTGGCGGACGGGACGGGGCAGGTGCGGCACACCGTGGCGTTCCACCGGGAGTTGGTGCGGGCCGCCGGCAACTCGGTGCTGCTGCACACGTGGGAGGGGCTGGGGATCGAGGTGTTCACGGCGTTGTCGATACGGTGGCTGGGGACGGTGCAGCAGTCCTACGCGGAGGAGCACGAGGAGTTGGTGGCGGCGTTCCGGCGGCGCGATCCGCTGATCGCGGAGCTGGTCAAGGCCCATGTGCTGGGGTGTGCGCCGCGGGCCTGACAGGCCTTTTCCCGCCCCCGCCGCCCCTGGAAGGGGCGCGGGGAACTATGCGACCAGCCACGACGCACCCGCAGCCGTCATACGGCCGGCTCACCCGGCTCATCCGCGCACACACCTCCTCACCTGCGCAAACCTCGAATCGAACAGTCACCCGGTGCCACCGCCGGAGGCACCCCGTGCCGACTTTCTCGAGATCGAGAGATTTTGCCCCTCACCCCTTTGATCGATCATCGATCAGCAAGTTACAGTCGCCAGCGGGCTTGCACCCGAGCCCTCCGCCCTGTCCTGCCAAAGACACAAGGGCACCCCCCTTCGACTGAGGAAGGCGGCGACATGACGACCGACCCCAACGCCATCCAGCCGAGCGAGCTCGACCAGCTCCCGGACCGCGACCCCGAGGAGACCGCCGAGTGGCAGGCCTCCCTGGACGCCGTCACCAAGGCGGCCGGGCCGCACCGTGCCGCGTACCTGATGCGCCGCACGCTGGAGCGTGCCGAGGGAGCCGGCCTCGCGCTGCCGAAGCTCCTCGAGACGGACTACGTCAACACCATCCCCACCGCCGCCGAGCCCGCCGTGGACGGCGACGAGGCGCTGGAGCAGCGGATCACCGCCTGGAACCGCTGGAACGCGGCGGCCATGGTGACCCGCGGCAGCAAGTACGGCGTCGGCGGCCACATCGCCACCTTCGCCTCCGCGGCCTGGCTCTACGAGACCGGCTTCAACCACTTCTTCCGCGGTAAGGAGGGTGACGGCTCCGGCGACCAGCTCTACATCCAGGGCCACGCCTCCCCCGGCATCTACGCCCGCGCCTTCCTCGACGGCCGGATCGGCGAGCAGCAGCTCGACAACTTCCGCCGCGAGGCGGGCGGCAACGGCCTGCCGTCGTACCCGCACCCGCGCCGTCTGCCCTGGCTGTGGGAGTTCCCCACCGTCTCCATGGGCCTCGGCCCGATCTCCGCGATCTACCAGGCGCGGTTCAACCGCTACCTGACCAGCCGCGGCATCAAGGACGTCTCCGACTCCCACGTCTGGGCGTTCCTCGGCGACGGCGAGATGGACGAGCCCGAGTCGACGACCGCGCTCACCCTCGCCTCCCGCGAGCAGCTGGACAACCTGACCTTCGTCATCAACTGCAACCTGCAGCGCCTCGACGGTCCGGTCCGCGCCAACTTCAAGATCGTGCAGGAGCTGGAGGCCCAGTTCCGCGGCGCCGGCTGGAACGTCATCAAGACCCTGTGGGGCACCGCCTGGGACGAGCTGTTCCGGCTCGACACCACCGGGGCCCTGGTACGACGCCTCCGCGAGGTACCCGACGCGCAGGTGCAGACGTACCAGACGCGCGACGCCGCCTACATCCGCGAGGACTTCTTCGGCAAGGACCCGGCGCTCGTCGAGATGGCGAAGCTGCTGAGCGACGACAAGATCCTCGAGTGCTTCCACCTCTCGCGCGGCGGCCACGAGTCCCGCAAGGTCTACGCCGCCTACAAGGCCGCGCTCGCCCACAAGGGCGCGCCGACCGTGATCCTGGCGCAGACCGTCAAGGGCCACACCCTCGGTGAGGGCTTCGCCTCCAAGAACGCCAACCACCAGATGAAGAAGCTGACGGTGGACGAGTTCAAGGCGATGCGCGACCGGCTCGAACTGCCGATCTCGGACGCGCAGTTCGTCGACGGCCAGGTCCCCTACGTCCACCCGGGCGCCGACTCCCCCGAGGTCCGTTACCTCCAGGAGCGCCGCGCCGCCCTCGGCGGTCCCGCCCCGGCCCGCCGCGTCCACCCGGTCGCGCCGCTGCCCCAGCCCGCCGACAAGGCGTTCGCCGCCTTCGACAAGGGCTCCGGCTCGCAGAACGTGGCCACCACCATGGCGTTCGTCCGCCTGGTCAAGGACCTGGTCCGCGACAAGGAGACCGGAAAGCGCTGGGTGCCGATCGTCCCCGACGAGGCGCGCACCTTCGGCATGGAGAGCCTCTTCCCGTCCCTCGGCATCTACTCGCCGATGGGCCAGACGTACGAGCCGGTCGACCGCGACCAGCTGATGTACTACAAGGAAGCCAAGAACGGCCAGATCTTCAACGAGGGCATCACCGAGGCCGGTGCCATGGCCGAGTTCGTCGCCGCCTCGACGTCGTACGCGACGCACGGCGAGACGATGATCCCGTTCTACATCTACTACTCGATGTTCGGCTGGCAGCGCACCGGCGACCAGATGTGGCAGCTGGGCGACCAGCTCGGCCGCGGCTTCCTGGTCGGCGCCACCGCCGGCCGTACGACGCTGACGGGCGAGGGCCTCCAGCACGCCGACGGCCACTCCCCGGTCATCGCGGCGACCAACCCGGCGGCACTGACGTACGACCCGGCGTTCGCGTACGAGATCGGCGTCATCGTCAAGGAGGGTCTGCGCCGGATGTTCGGCGAGGCCAAGCCGGACGAGGACCAGAACGTCTTCTACTACCTGACGGTCTACAACGAGCCGCTGCCGCAGCCCGCCAAGCCGTCGGCCGCCGGCATCGACGAGGGCATCGTCAAGGGCCTGTACCGCTTCAACACGGCGGAGTCCGCGGGCCTGACCCCGGCCGCGAACGCGCCGCGCATCCAGCTGCTCGGCTCCGGCACGGCGATCCACTGGGCGCTGAAGGCGCAGCGGATGCTCGCCGAGGAGTGGGGCGTGGCCGCCGACGTGTGGTCCGCCACCTCGTGGACCGAGCTGCGCCGGGACGCCATGGAGGCGGACGAGGCGCTGCTGCGCGGCGAGGACCGGGTGCCGTTCGTCCGGCAGGCGCTCCAGGGCGCCGAGGGCCCGGTGCTGGCGGTCTCCGACTACATGCGCCAGGTTCCGGACCAGATCGCGCAGTGGGTCGAGCAGGACTACACGTCGCTGGGCGCCGACGGCTTCGGCCTGTCGGACACCCGTGACGCGGCCCGCCGCCACTTCGGCGTCGACGCCGAGTCCATCGTCGTCGCGGCCCTGGCCCAGCTCGCCCGGCGCGGCGAGGTCCAGGCGGCGTCCGTGAAGGAAGCGCGCGAGAAGTACGGCCTGTAAGGGCTCGGATCACGACAGGAGGCCCCCGCCCACCCGGCGGGGGCCTCCTGCATGATGGGGCCCATGCGTGCTGCCCGGCTGATCAAGATGGTGCTGCTGCTCCAGTCCCGGCCCTCCATGACCGCCGCCGAGCTGGCGCGGGAGCTGGAGGTGTCGGAGCGTACGGTCACCCGGGACGCGCAGGCGCTGTCGGAGGCCGGGGTACCGGTGTACGCGGACCGGGGGCGGATCGGCGGCTACCGGCTGGTCGGCGGGTACCGGACGCGGCTGACCGGGCTGGCGCGCGGCGAGGCGGAGGCGCTGTTCCTGTCCGGGGTGCCGGGGGCGCTGCGCGAGATGGGCCTGGAGGACGCGGCCTCGGCGGCCCGGCTGAAGGTGTCGGCCGCCCTGCTGCCGTCCCTGCGGGACGCGTCGCACACGGCGGCGCAGCGGTTCCACCTGGACGCCCCGAACTGGTTCCGCGAGCCGGTCACGCCCGAGCTGCTGCCGAAGATCGCGGACGCGGTGTGGGACGACCGGCGGATCACCGCCCGCTACCGGCGCGGCGAGCACGACGTGGAGCGGGAGCTGGAGCCGTACGGACTCGTGCTCAAGGCGGGCGTCTGGTACCTGTGCGCACGGGTGGCCGGGGACGGCTCCTTCCGGGTGTACCGGATCGACCGGTTCACGGCGGTGGCGGCGGATGGGGAGCGTTTCGGGCGGGAGCCGGACTTCGATCTGCCCGCGTTCTGGGAGGAGCAGGCGGAGAAGTTCGCGCGCTCCATCCTGCGCGCGGAGGTCGTGGTGCGGCTGTCCGCGGAAGGGGTGCGCCGGCTGCCGCACGCCGTGGATCCGCTGTCCGCGCGGGAGGCGCTGGCACGGGCGGGCGAGCCGGACGGCGACGACGGGCGGATGACGGTGACCCTGCCGGTGGAGTCCGAGGAGGTCGCCCACGAGCAGCTGACGGCGCTGGGGGCGGAGGTGGAGGTGCTGGCGCCGGCGTCTTTGCGGGAGCGGTTCGCGGCGGAGGCCGTGCGGCTGGCGGAGCTGTACGGGCGGTGAGTCCGCCGGGCCTGCGTGCCCGGGTGTTTTTCGCCCCGCCGCCCCGTCCGGGGGGGCACCGCCCCCAGACCCCGTTTGCGCCCACGCGGCGGAGCCGCATGTCGACACCGCCCCGCGCCCCTTCCCGGCCGGTGCGCGCACTGCGGGTGCGTCGGTGAGCCGCAGGGCCGATGCTTGACCTCGTGATGGACGAAACGGAGTTCTGGGAGCTGGTGGACACCGCCCGCGAGGACGCCGGGGGCGATCCGGAGGAGCAGGCCGACCTGCTGGTGGAGCGGCTCGTGCGGCTGGACCCGGAGGCGGTCCTGGACTTCGCCCGTCACTTCGAGTCCCGCTACCACCGCGCGTACCACTGGGACCTGTGGGGTGCCGCCTGGGTGCTGCTGGGCGGGGCGAGCGACGACGCCTTCGACTACTTCCGGTGCTGGCTGATCGGCCAGGGCCGGGAGGTGTTCGAGGGGGCGCTGCACGACCCGGACGCGCTCGCCGATCTCCTCGACGCCTTCGACGAGGAGATCGACGGCGACGGCGAGGACCTCGGCTACGCGGCGGACGAGGCGTACGAGCAGCTCACCGGCACGGTGGCGCCCGACCTCGACCTGCCCCCGGCCCCCGTGGAGCCGGAGGGCACGCCGCTCGACTTCGAGAACGAGGCCCTGCTCGCCGAACGCTACCCGCGGCTGTGGGAGCGGTTCGGGAGCTGAGCCGCCCGCCGGTTCACAGGCGCCGGTGGGGAGTCGGCGCGTGGCGCAGCGGGGCGGCGTTGGCCTGCATGAGGGCGGAGGCGGTGTGGGCCGCCGGGCCCAGGACCACGGCGGCGGCGGCGCACAGGGCCGTCCAGGGACGGCGCAGGGCGTCCGCCCAGGTGGTACTTCGGTCGGGCGTGTCGTTCATGGGACCTGCTCTTCGTTCCGTGTGTCGTTGTCGTTCCGTACTGCGGTCTGTGTGTCGTCGGGCAGGTAGTCCCGGGTGCCGCGTCCCTGGAGGCGGGCCGCCAGGGTCCTGATCTCCGGGAGGCGGGCCTTGAGGGCGGCGCCCGGGCAGTCGGTCATGTAGCCGTCGCTGTGGCCGGCGACCGCGGGCAGGGTGGCGGTGGTGCCGGCCGCGTAGCGGCTGCCGCCGTTGCTGGAGACCAGCCGGACGTCGGCGCGCGGGTCGGTGCCGGACGTGCCGAGCTTCCAGGCGGCCACGGCGGCGATCGCGCGCAGCATCTCCGGCGGCACCTCCGTGCCCTCGGTGAAGGTGCCGAGGGCGGCGATCCCGGTGGTGCGGTGGTTGAAGCCCTGGGTGTGGGCGCCGGTGACGGGGCGGTCGGTGCCGCCTGCGCGGCCCTCGTAGACGGTGCCGCAGCGGTCGACGACGAAGTTGTAGCCGAGGTCGTCCCAGTGACGGGCGCCGGTCTGGCCGTCGTACAGGCTCCGGATGATGCCGGGGGCGTCCGCGCAGTCGTAGCCGTTGGGCGAGTCGGTGTGGTGGACGAAGACGGCGACGACCTCGTCGTCGTAGCGCGGCGGGGGCTGTTCCCGCGTGGTGTCGCCCAGCCAGGCGGAGCGGGGCACGACGGCCGGCCGGGGCGCCTGGTGGAGGGCCGCGGCCCGCGCGGCGGAGAGGGCGGCGGCGTCCTCGGCGGCGTGCTCGACGCCGTGGGCGCACAGCACCAGGGCGACGGCGGCGGCCATGCCCGGCAGACAGCCGAGCGACGCCGTGACGGCCCGTGGCGGGCGCGGGGAGCCGGGCCCGCCGGGTATCCGGTGGGGGCGGCGCTGCCGCGCTCCGCGCGGTCTCCTGGGGACACGCATGAGCCCACTGTGGGCCGGTCCGCCCACGTCCGCGATCCGTGCTGCGCCACCCGGTGGAACCATCGCCCTGGTCCGGGACGTTTTCCCCGGTACACGCGCGCGTGGCCGCATTCCCGCGGCCGTCGCGCGCGTGGCTGATCACCGGGCCCCTCCCCCACGTACTGATGGGCCGGTGGTCCCGAGAGAAAGGCGGCGTGCGTGGACCTGCTCGACATCCTGCTGTTGCTGGTCGTCCTGGCCTACGCGGCGTCCGGTTACCGGCGCGGGCTGCTGGCGGGCTGCGTCTCGCTGGCCGGTTTCGTGGGCGGTGCGGTCGTCGGCGTGTGGCTCCTGCCGTGGGTGATGGACCTGGTGACGCCGGGGACGACCCGGGCGACGCTGACGGCCGTGTTCACGGTGCTGCTGCCGGCCGTGACGGGCCACGAGCTGGCGGGGCGGCTGGCGCTCAGGCTGCGGCGGGAGCTGGACCGGGGCCCGCTGCGGGTGGCGGACGGGGTCGGCGGGGCGGTGGCCAACTCGGTGGCCGTGCTGATCGTGGCGTGGGTGGTGGCGAGCGTCCTGGGCGCGTCCTCCTCCTCGCTGGTGACGTCGGCGATCCGGGACTCGCGGCTGCTGGGCGCGGTGCAGGACACGATGCCGGACACCACCCCGGGATGGTTCTCCCGGGCCACGTCGGCCCTGACCGAGGCGGGTTTCCCGCAGGTCTTCAACCCGTTCGAGAACGAGTCGACCGCCGAGGTCGCCGCGCCCACCGGCGACAGCGTCACCGCGGCCGCCACCCGGGCCGCGCAGCGCAGCACGGTGAAGGTCGAGGGTGTCGCGGGCACCCAGGGCCGCGAGGGCAGCGGCTTCGTGTACGCGACGGAGCACGTGATGACCAACGCCCACGTGGTGGCCGGCATCGACGAGCCGACCGTGCGCGTGGGCGGGGTGGGACGGACGTACGAGGCCCGGGTGGTGCTCTTCGACCCGCAGAAGGACGTGGCCGTGCTGTACGTGCCGGAGCTGCGGGCCCCCGTCCTGGAGTTCGACGACGACGCCGACCGCGGCAACTCGGCGGTCGTCGCGGGCTACCCGCAGGACGGCGACCTCAACCTGCAGGCGGCGACGGTCGCCGGCCGGCTCCAGGCCCGGGGGCAGAACATCTACAACGACGCGGCGGTCACCCGCGAGATCTACTCGATCCGTTCGACCGTCCGCCCCGGCAACTCCGGCGGCCCGCTGCTGACCACGGACGGCCGGGTGTACGGCGTGGTGTTCGCGCGCTCCACCTCGGACGCGGAGACCGGCTACGTGCTGACGGCGGACGAGGTGGCCGGCGACGCCGAGCGCGCGGCGGACGCGACGGCACCGGTGGACACCGGGGAGCCGGTGACGTCGTAGTCCCCGTGGTCCCCGTCCCCGGGGTCCCCGTATGCCTCATGGTCCCCGCCCGCCTCGTCAGACCAGCGACCGGCCCATCATGACGTCGTCGACGTACTCGCCCCCGACGAAGAACTCCTCCGGCTGCACGCCCTCCACGACGAAGCCCTCGGACGCGTACAGCGTGCGGGCGACGGTGTTGTGGCCGAGCACGCGCAGGGTGATCCGGCGGGCGCCGCGTTCCCGCGCCTCGGCGACGGCGGCCCGCACCAGGGCCCGGCCCACGCCCCGGCCGCGCGCCTCCTCGGCGACGGCGAGGCCGCGGATCTGCCGCACGTGCGCGTTGCTGGCGAGTTCGGTGGCGAAGCCGAGGCGGACGTACCCCACGATCCGTCCCCCGCACTCGGCGACGAGGTGCTCCCGGGGTCCGGACCGCTCGCTGAAGAACGAGTCGTCCGCCGGCCGCGGGACGACGGCGTGCACGGTGGACCAGGTCTCCCGGTCGAGGCGGGCCAGCTCCCCCTCGTCACCGGAACGGGCGATGCGTATGGACGGCTCGGACATGAGGGCCACTGTACGGCCGGGTCCTGACGTCCCGGCCGTGATTTCCGTGCCGTGAGGGGCAGGATGGACGCCATGGAACGTTCCCGAATCGCGGTGGCCGGTGCGTCCGGGCTCATCGGTGGCGCGCTGGCGCGGTCCCTGACGGCGGACGGGCACGAGGTGGTCCGGCTGGTGCGGGGCGCGCCCCGGGCGGCGAACGAGGTCCGGTGGGACCCGGAGCGCGGGTCGGTGGACGCGGCCGGCCTCGCCGGGTGCGACGCGGTGGTCAACCTGGCGGGCGCCGGGGTCGGCGACCGGCGCTGGACGGCGGCCTACAAGGCACGGATCAGGACCAGCCGGGTCGGGGGCACCACCGCGCTCGCCGAGGCCGTCGCCGGGCTGCCCGAGGACGTACGGCCCCGGGTGTTCCTCAACGGCAGCGCGATCGGCTACTACGGCGAGACCGGCGACCGGGCGGTGGACGAGAGCGCGCCGCCGGGCGAGGGATTCCTGCCGGAGCTGTGCGTCGAGTGGGAGGCGGCCGCGGCACCGGCGCGGGAGGCGGGCGTGCGGACGGTGTTCGCGCGCACCGGCCTGGTGGTGGCGCGCGGGGGCGGGGCGTGGGGCAGGCTCTTCCCGCTGTTCCGGGCCGGGCTGGGCGGCCGGCTGGGCGACGGACGCCAGTACTGGTCGTTCGTCGCGCTGCACGACGAGGTGGCCGCGCTGCGCCATCTGCTGGACACCGACGGGCTGTCCGGGCCGTTCAACCTGACCGCCCCGCATCCGGCGACCAACCGTGAGATCACCGGGGCGATGGCGCGCGTGCTGCACCGGCCGGCGGTGTTCGCGGTGCCGGCACCGGTGCTGCGGACGGTGCTCGGGGAGATGGCCGGGGACGTCCTCGGCAGCGCCCGGGTGCTGCCGGCACGGCTGCTGGAGTCCGGTTTCCGGTTCGCGTTCCCCCGGATCGAGGGGGCGGTCCGGGCGGCGCTGTGAGCGCACGGACGTGACCACGGTCCGCCCGGAACCGATCCGGCCCTGAGCCCTCTGCGACCACATCGTGCCCAACCGGCGTGCGTATGCGACCGTCGTGCGCCCGTGCTCTGTCCATGCGCGACTGACCAGGTGCTCGGCCACGGTCCTAACCTCGAGCAGAACTCGGGTATCCCTGGGGCCTGCTGAGGGCATGACGTCTCCAGCGCCCGCGCAACCTCGAGGAGGGGCACGTGCTTGAGCCCACGTACCAGGCGGACGTCGTCGTCGTGGGAGCCGGGGTCGCCGGACTCTCCGCGGCGCGACGGCTGACCAGCGCAGGAGTCACCACCCTGGTCCTGGAGGCCGCCCACGAGGTGGGCGGCCGGATGGCGACCGAGAAGGTCGACGGCTTCCGGCTCGACCGGATCGGACGGCTGCTGTCCACGGCGTATCCCGAACTACGGCCGGCCTCGGGCCTCGACGGGCTGGTGCTGCGGCCCTTCGCGCCCGGCGTCCTGCTGCACAGCGACGGACGGCACCACCGTGCGGGGGTGCGGCCGGGCGCGAGGGGGGCGCGGAGCGCGAGGAGCGCGCTCCATGCCGTACGCGCCCTGGCGAGCGCCCCACGGCCGGGAAGCGGGCCCAGGAGGCCGGTGGCCGTGCCCGGACGGCAGGTGTCCGTGCCCCGCAGCCGCACCGGTGCCCCGCTGGGCACGGCGGTCGACCAGGCCCGCCTGGGGGCCGCGTTCAGCAAGCTCGCGGGCACGCCGGTGGAACGGCTGCTGGCCCGGCCCGAGACGACGGCGGCCGAGGCGCTGCCGGCCCGGGGCCTGCCCGCCCGGACCATCGACGGCTTTCTGCGCCCCCTGCTCGCCGCCCTGCTGTGCGATCCGGATCTCACCACGTCCAGCCGGTGCGCGGATCTGGCGCTGCGGGCGTTCGCGAGCGGGCGGCTGTGCGTGCCGGAGGGCGGTGCCGAGGCGCTGCCGCGGACGCTGGCGCGGACGCTGCCGCCGGGCACGGTGCACACGGGGGTGCGGGTCACCTCCGTGTCGACGACCTCGGTGACCACCGCGGAGCACGGGGAGTTCCGGTGCGGCGCGGTGCTGGTCGCGACCGGGGCGCGGGCCGCCGCCGAGCTGCTGCCCGGGCTGCGGGTGCCGGACTTCCACCCCGTGACGGTGGTGCACCACAGCACCGACGAGGCCCCGGGGACCGGTACCTCGCTGCTGCTCGACGCCGAGCGGGGCGGGCCGGTGGCGCACACGGCGGTCGTCAGCCGGGTCGACCCGTCCCGGGCCCCGGCCGGGCGCACGCTGGTCAGCTCGACGGTCCTGGGGCCGCCGGTGCCGGGGGTGGACACCGCCGTGCGCATGCACCTGGCCCGGCTGTACGGCGTGTCGACGGCGCGCTGGGAGACGCTGGGCGTGCACCACACCGCGGAGGCGGTGCCGGTGATGCGGCCGCCGCACGATCTGCGGCGGCCGGTGCGGTTGCTGGCGGGGCTGTACGTGTGCGGTGACCACCGGGACACCGGGACGGTGCAGGGGGCGTTGCACTCGGCGCACCGGGCTTCGGCTGCGATCCTGGCGGATCTGGGGGTGGACCGGTCCATGCACACGGCGGATCCGGTACCGAGCGCTCGGGCGGCGTGAGCCGGGGGTGAGGGCGCGCCCGGCCCCTTCCGTCTCCCGCGACCGCGGGCAGTCGTGCCGCTGGGGCGGCACGGGTGGGCGCGACGGTACCCCGCAAGCGCCGGGCTGCGCGACCCACCCCCGGCCCGCACCAACACGGGGCACTCGCAAAGCGACGGGGCGGGGGTGGCCGTCCGCGGTGGTCGGCGCGTCCGCGCCCCGCGCCCCCACCCGCCGCGGGCGTCGGACGCGGGTTCAGCCGTACGCCGCGATCCTGTCGCGGTACGTGCGCACGGGAGCCGCGTCCCGGTACGGCTCCAGCTTCCGTTCGAAGTCCCGGACGTACTCGACGGCCCGCACCGACCGCATCTCCGCCGCCTGACCGGCCGCCTCGGCGGCCAGCTGGCACGCCTGGTCCAGCTCCCCCAGACCGAGCCGGGCGGTCGCCAGCACCATCCGGCAGAAGAGCCGGCTCCGGGCGTACCCCGGTGCCCGCAACCGCAGCGAGCGCTCCGCATGCTGCGCGGCGGCCCGGAACTGCTGCAGGTCCCGGTGGCAGTGCCCGAACTCGTCGGCGAGCTGCGCCTCGTCGAAGAAGCGCGCCCAGTACGGAACCTCGTCACCGGGCCGCGCGCCCTCCAGCGCCCGCTCCGCGCGCACCAGCGCCGCCGTGCAGGCCCGCACCTCCCCCAGCACCCCGTGCCCCCGCGCCTCGGCCGCGTGCAGCAGCGCCTGCACGACCGGCGGCCCCGACCCGCCCGCCCCCTGCTGGGCGACCCGCGCGAGCTGCACGGCCTCCCGCCCGTGCCCGAGGTAGACGGCCTGCCGGCTCATGGTGACCAGGACGTAGGCACCGTAGGGCCGGTCCCCCGCCGCCTGCGCCAGCCGCAGCGCCTGCACGAAGTACCGCTGTGCGAGCCCGTGCGCCGCGATGTCGTACGACGTCCACCCGGCCAGCCGGGTCAGGTCCGCGGCGGCCGCGAACAGCCGCCGCCCGGTCTGCTCGCCGTACGTGCCGCGCAGCATCGGCTCGCACTCGTGCTCCAGGTACCGCACGAGGGCCTGGCGGGCGTGCCCGCCGCCGTACGCGTCGTCGAGCGTGCGGAACAGCTCGCCGACCGAACGCAGCGCCGCGATGTCGCCGCCGGTGACCCGGTGGCCCGGACCGCGTTCGGCCGTGGCACGCCGGCGCGCGAGCAGTTCGGCCGGACGGACCGGCGGCCGGCCCTGCGCCGGCACCCGTACCGGCACCGGCGGCTCCGCCCGGGCCACCTTCTCGTCCTCCCGCCCGATCAGCCAGTCCCGGCTCGGCACGACCAGCCCCGCCGAGGTGAAGGCGATCTTCCGCAGCTCGGCGTGGCTGCCGGAGTCCTTGCGCCACAGCCCGCTGACGATGTCGACGGCCTCCTCGGGGGTGGCGGCGAACTCCAGCCCCGCGTAGACCGGCGCGCAGGCGTCCAGCCCCAGGTCCTGCGCGGTCAGGCGGCGGCCCAGACGCCGGGTGAAGACCTCGGCGATCAGCGCCGGCGTCGTACCGCGGGGCTGCTGTCCGCGCAGCCAGCGGGTGACGGACGTCTTGTCGTATCTCAGGTCGAGCCCGTGTTCGAGACCGAGCTGGTCCACGCGCCGGGCGAGTCCCGCGTTGGAGAACCCCGCTTCTGCGATGAGCGCGGCGAGCTGTCGGTTGGGGGTGCGCTGCGCGGGTCGTTCCGTCATCTGCGGTGCGGTCTCCTGCCTTCCGGCTGAGCGAGGTGCCCGGATTGCCTGTGAGCAGCCCTTATGGCCACATGGACGGCGCGAATGTAGCGGAGAGTAAGCACCCGATCGCGGGCTTCACCCGGCATTCATCCGATCGTGTGAGGATTGCCCGGAAGCTGACGGCCACCCCGGACGGACGCCGCCGGCCGGACGCCGCCGACCGGCACCCACTCGAACGGTCGTACAGTGGCGTGGGCGCGTTTCGTGCCTGACGACCTTCTAGGGAGGCGCTTGCCGTGAGCGAGTTGCGGTTCGTGCGGATGGGCTTCGGGACCGAGGCCGTGGACTACCAGGCGGCCTGGGACGAGCAGCGCCGGGTGCACGCGGCGCGGTTCGCCGACGAGGTGCCCGACACCGTGATCCTCCTCGAGCACCCCCCGGTCTACACGGCCGGCCGCCGCACCGCGGACAGCGAGCGCCCCCTCGACGGCACCCCGGTCATCGACGTGGACCGCGGCGGCAAGATCACCTGGCACGGCCCCGGCCAGCTGGTGGGCTACCCGATCCAGAAGCTGCCCCGCCCGGTGGACGTGGTCGCGCACGTCCGCCGCCTGGAGGAGGCCCTGATCCGCACCTGCGCGGAGTTCGGCCTGGAGACCACCCGGGTGGAGGGCCGCAGCGGGGTGTGGGTGCTGGGCGACCCGGTGGAGCGGCGCCCGGCGCTCGGCGGACTCTCCCTGGACTTCGACCCCCGGCTCACCGACGACGAGTTCGACCCCCGCCTCAACGGCCCGGAGTACGCGCCCTCCAACGCCGGCCAGCGCCGCGAGGACCGCAAGATCGCCGCGATCGGCATCCGCGTGGCCAAGGGCGTCACGATGCACGGCTTCGCGCTGAACGTGAACCCCGACAACAAGTGGTTCGACAAGATCATCCCGTGCGGCATCCGCGACGCGGGCGTCGCCTCCCTGGCGAACGAGCTGGGCCGCGACATCACGATCGCCGAGGTGCTCCCCGTCGTGGAACGCCACCTCCGGGACATCCTGGAGAACGCGGAACCGAAGCCCCGGGTCATCGAGAAGGCACCGGCATAAAAACAGCCCGTCCGGCGTTGCACGTCATGGCCGAACAGGCCGCAGCGAGGACCGGGGGCGGCTTTCCTCAGCAGGCCGACACCCTCGCCGGGCATTCAAATCAACGGGCGTACGCTTGAGCACGCCGAAGAATCAATCGCTAGGGAGCCGGTCGTGTCCGCAGTCGCACCCGACGGACGCAAGATGCTGCGCCTGGAGGTCCGCAACAGCCAGACCCCCATCGAGCGCAAGCCCGAGTGGATCAAGACCCGGGCGAAAATGGGCCCCGAGTACTCCAAGATGCAGAACCTCGTGAAGAGCGAAGGGCTGCACACGGTCTGCCAGGAAGCCGGCTGTCCGAACATCTACGAGTGCTGGGAGGACCGCGAGGCGACCTTCCTCATCGGCGGCGACCAGTGCACCCGGCGGTGCGACTTCTGCCAGATCGACACCGGCAAGCCCGAGGCCCTCGACCGTGACGAGCCGCGCCGCGTGGGCGAGTCGGTCGTCACCATGGACCTGAACTACGCCACCATCACCGGCGTCGCCCGCGACGACCTGGAGGACGGCGGCGCCTGGCTGTACGCCGAGACCGTGCGCCAGATCCACGCGCAGACGGCGGAGCGCGAGGCCGGCCGCACCAAGGTCGAGCTGCTCGCCCCCGACTTCAACGCCGTGCCGGAGCAGCTGGCGGAGGTCTTCTCCTCCCGCCCCGAGGTCTTCGCGCACAACGTCGAGACGGTGCCCCGGATCTTCAAGCGGATCCGCCCCGGCTTCCGCTACGACCGCTCCCTGAAGGTCATCACCGAGGCCCGCGACTACGGCCTGGTCACCAAGTCCAACCTGATCCTCGGCATGGGCGAGACCCGCGAGGAGGTCAGCGAGGCGCTGAAGCAGCTGCACGACGCCGGCTGCGAGCTGGTCACCATCACGCAGTACCTGCGGCCCTCCGTGCGCCACCACCCCGTGGAGCGCTGGGTGAAGCCGCACGAGTTCGTGGAGCTGAAGGAGGAGGCCGAGCAGATCGGCTTCTCCGGCGTGATGTCCGGCCCGCTGGTCCGCTCCTCGTACCGCGCCGGCCGCCTGTACCGGATGGCGGTCGAGAAGCGCGGCGCGTACGTGGCCTCCCAGGCCGTCTGACAGCGCCCTCCCGGGCCGTCCGACGGCGTGTGAATTCACGCACAAGGCCCTACCGGCCGGTAATGGCCGAGACGACGCGGTCCCGACCGTCCTCGCAGTTGAGGGCACAGGTCGGGGCCGCGTCGGCGTTCCGGACCCTCCCACCGAGGCTTCATGCCTGTTTGACCGGCCGGTCACGCCCTGGTAACACCAGTCAGTGAGCCTGGAATCACCGCACGTACACCCCTGTCCGCCGGCACTGAGGGAGACCTCCACCATGCAGGCCGCGCCCGTCCGCGCCACCGCCATCCCGTCCTTCACCACCGCGCTGCGCGCCGTCGAGTCGCTGCTGATGAGCGGCGGCCAGCGCACCGCCCGCCGCAACGCCTGGACCTCGGTGCTGGAGGACCGCCGCCGCGCCAAGGACCGGATCGAGGCACAGCGCGTCCTCGACCAGGCTCCGGGCGCCCCGTCCCCGAGCACCCTGCCCCTGAGCACTCCGTCCCTGACGACCCGCCCCTGACCGACCGCCCCCCGCGGGGACACGTAGACTTCATGGCATGGCGAGGAAGGAAACCGCAGCGGACGCTGCGAACCCCGGGCGACTGAAGCAGATCGCCCTGACCTACAAGATGACCCGCAGGGCCGACAAGAAGATCGGTCTTGTACTCGCGGCTGTCGGAATCGTCACCTTCGGTGTCTTCCTCGCGATCGGCTTCTTGATCGGGCACCCCATCTATCTCGGCATCCTGGGCCTCCTGCTCGCCTTCCTCGCGACGGCGATCGTCTTCGGGCGCCGGGCCGAGCGGGCCGCCTTCGGGCAGATGGAGGGACAGCCGGGCGCCGCCGCGGCCGTGCTCGACAACATCGGCCGGGGCTGGACGACGACCCCTGCGGTGGCGATGAACCGCAACCAGGACGTGGTGCACCGCGCGGTCGGCAAGGCCGGCATCGTGCTGGTCGCCGAGGGCAACCCGAACCGGGTGAAGAGCCTGCTGGCCGCCGAGAAGAAGAAGATGAACCGCATCGTCGCGGACGTCCCGGTGCACGACCTGATCGTGGGCACCGGCGAGGGCCAGGTCGAGCTGAAGAAGGTCCGCACGACCATGCTCAAGCTGCCCCGCGTGCTCACCGGCCCGCAGGTCACCGCGACCAACGACCGGCTGCGCGCCCTGGGCGACCTGATGAGCAACATGCCGCTGCCGAAGGGCCCGATGCCCAAGGGCATGAGACTGCCGAAGGGCGGCAACCCGAGGGGCCGCTGACCCACCCCTCCACTACGCCGACGGGGGCGCCGGAATCACTTCCGGCGCCCCCGTCGGCGCACTCCCGTCACATCCGCCGTAAGCGGGGGTCAGATCCGCACCTCGACCGTGCGGGCCAGCCGGTCGTGCAGGCCGCGGCCGTCGCGGTCCCAGATCAGCGCGGGGACGGCGAGGCACAGCAGCGCGGAGCGCACCAGCCCGCGCAGCGGCTGGACCCGGCCGCTGTCGAGGGCGACCACCCGCAGCCCGAACAGCCGCTTGCCGGGCGTGAAGCCGACCGTGCCGACGGTGAGGACGCTCAGCACGAAGAACACCAGCAGCGCCCAGTTGCTGGTCGCCTGTCCGTAGTAGCCGTCGGTGATCAGGCCGTATGCGATCAGGACGCACAGCCCCCAGTCCACGGCGAGGGCGCCGAGCCTGCGGCCGGGGCGCGCGATCGAGCCCGGTCCGTCCTCCGGCAGCCCCAGCTGCTCACCCCGGTGACCGAACTCGGCACCGGCGTCCTCCAGGGCCGCGCGGGGACCCGAGAGCCATGATCCGATTGCTTGCCTGTTGTCCACCCGTCCACGGTACTGCGCCCGGATATGACCACAGGACGGCGGGGTGCGCCGGGGCTACCGTGGGAGAGGGGCCGGTTAACTTGTGCGAAACAAATGGGTCACGCCCGAGAAATGACCCGTCCCTAGGGTCGAGGGGAGCGTGTGCCACCCGCACTGGCCACACGAACGGTCTACCACCCCGGCGGGACGGTCGGGAGTAGGAGGAGCTGGATGTTCCAGAACGCCGACGACGCCAAGAAGTACCTCGCGGACGAGGACGTCAAGTTCATCGACGTCCGGTTCTGCGACCTCCCGGGTGTGATGCAGCACGTCACGATCCCTGCCGAGGCGTTCGACCCGGACGAGGAGCTGGCGTTCGACGGATCGTCGATCCGTGGCTTCCAGGCCATCCACGAGTCCGACATGTCGCTGCGCGCGGACCTGTCGACCGCCCGGGTCGACCCGTTCCGCCGTGACAAGACGCTGAACATCAACTTCTTCATCCACGACCCGATCACGGGCGAGCAGTACTCCCGCGACCCGCGCAACGTGGCCAAGAAGGCCGAGGCGTACCTGGCCTCCACCGGCATCGCGGACACCGCGTACTTCGGTCCCGAGGCCGAGTTCTACGTCTTCGACAGCGTGCGTTTCAAGACGTCCGAGAACGAGTCCTTCTACCACATCGACTCCGAGGCGGGCGCCTGGAACACCGGTGCGCTGGAGGACAACCGCGGTTACAAGGTCCGCTACAAGGGCGGCTACTTCCCGGTCCCGCCGGTCGACCACTTCGCCGACCTGCGCGCCGAGATGTCCCTGGAGCTGGCCAAGGCCGGCCTGAAGGTCGAGCGCCAGCACCACGAGGTGGGCACCGCAGGCCAGGCCGAGATCAACTACAGGTTCAACACCCTGCTCGCCGCCGCCGACGACCTGCAGCTCTTCAAGTACATCGTGAAGAACGTCGCCTGGCGCAACGGCAAGACCGCGACCTTCATGCCGAAGCCGATCTTCGGCGACAACGGCTCGGGCATGCACGTCCACCAGTCGCTGTGGGCGGGCGGCGAGCCTCTCTTCTACGACGAGCAGGGCTACGCCGGGCTGTCGGACACCGCCCGCTACTACATCGGCGGCATCCTCAAGCACGCGCCGTCGCTGCTGGCCTTCACCAACCCGACGGTGAACTCGTACCACCGTCTGGTGCCGGGCTTCGAGGCCCCGGTGAACCTGGTGTACTCGCAGCGCAACCGCTCCGCCGCGATGCGCATCCCGATCACCGGCTCCAACCCGAAGGCCAAGCGCGTCGAGTTCCGCGCCCCGGACGCCTCCGGCAACCCGTACCTGGCCTTCTCGGCGCTGCTCCTCGCGGGCCTGGACGGCATCAAGAACAAGATCGAGCCGGCCGAGCCGATCGACAAGGACCTCTACGAGCTGGCTCCCGAGGAGCACGCGAACGTGGCCCAGGTCCCGACCTCCCTCGGCGCGGTCCTCGACCGCCTCGAGGCCGACCACGAGTTCCTCCTCCAGGGCGACGTCTTCACGCCGGACCTGATCGAGACGTGGATCGACTTCAAGCGCGCCAACGAGATCGCCCCGCTGCAGCTGCGCCCGCACCCGCACGAGTTCGAGCTGTACTTCGACGTGTGATCGGGCCACGGCGCCCCGCCCCCGGTTCTTCCGGGGGCGGGGCGCCGTCGTGTGTCCGGAAAGCTTCCCTCTCCGTGCCCGGAGGGGGGATCCTTGGTCCGACACCGTTGTTCGAGAGAAGGTCACGGGGATGTCCGAAAGGGACGACGAGGAGCGGGAGTTCGACATCAAGTGGGCGGACGGCGCCGCGCACAAGGAGCCGTCGGCGCGGGCCCGGATGCTCGCCGCGCGCTGGAAGGACAACCCGCCCGGACCGGTCCCGTTCCGCGGCGAACCGGAGTACCGGGGATCGTCGGGCCGCTCGTCGTGGGTGTCGACGGCCGTGGTGCTCGGCTGCGTCGTCGCGGTGATCGTGCTGCTCGGCTACGCCGACTTCCGCCCGTACTGATCCCGGCGACGCGGCGTGCCCGCCGGGCCCCGGCCCGCTTCTCCGGCTAGTCGGTCTGGGCGACGGCGACCGTCGGCGAGGTGCGGGAGGCCCGGAGGGCGGGCACCATGCCCGCGGCGGCGGTCACCAGGACGAGGACGGCGAAGACCGCCGCGAGCTCCCCGGCCGGCACGCTGAACGGGGCGTTCGCCCGGGTGACACGGACCACCAGCCAGGAGTACGGCAGCCCGAGGGCCAGACCGAGGATCCCGCCCAGTACGCCGTAGAGCGCGCATTCCACCGTGACCATGCGGTGCACGGCCGTTCCACCGAGGCCCAGGGCCCGCAGCAGCCCGAACTCACGCCTGCGCTCGACGACGGTGAGACTCGCCGTGGTCGCGACTCCGGCGACCGCCACCAGGACGGTCAGCCCCAGAAGCATGATCACTGTCGTGGCCGTCGTCCGCAGGTCCTCCGACTCGCCGGCCTGTCCGGCCGCGTCCTCGGCGATGACGCGGCCGTCGCCGCGCTCCGGGCCGGTCAAGGTGTCGGTGATGGCCCGCTGTGCGCTTGTCCGCCCCTGGGCGCCGTCTTCCGCGGCGTCGGCGGTGACCACGGTGGGCGCGGCGTCCGCTCCCATCCGGGTGAGATCGGCGGCGGGGACGAAGAACTGCCCTCCCCAGGGGCCGGCTCCGGTCAGCGTCGCCGCCACGGTGAGCTCGACGGGGCGGCCCTCGAACGTCAGCGTCACGCGGTCGCCTGCCTCGACACCGAGTCGATGGGCGGTGTCGGCGTCCACGACGACGTGGGCGGGGCCGAGGTCGTCGAGGGAGCCGGTGCGGGCGGTCAGGCCCACGCCGGAGCGGACGGTGCCGAGGTCGAGGTCGGAGATCGTCGCGCTGTAGGCGCCTTCGGTGACCTCCGCCGTGCGGAAGGCGGTCACGTCGGCCAGTCCGGGACGGGAGGCCAGATCGGCGGCCAGCGACCGGTCCAGCGTCTCGCTGTCCCTCGGGTACAGGCGGAAGTCGGCGGGCGCCTCCACCGCCTGCCGGTACCGCTCGTAGGCGTCCAGGGAGGCGAGGCAGGTCAGCGTCGAGCCGACCAGGCAGGCGCCGAGGGCCACGACGACCGAGACCGAGGCCGCTCGGCGCGGCGCACCCCCGACGCCCGCCACCGCGAGGCGGCCGGCCGCACCGGTGCGGCGCAGGGGCACGGCGACGGCCGACAGCACCGGCCGGACCGCATGGGGGCCGAGGGCGATCAGGGCCAGGAAGGCCAGCCCGCCCGAGAGGACCACGACGGTCAGCGCCGTGAACCGGTCGTACTCCGTGTCGCCCGGCTGGGGCAGCCCGTCGTACTGCTGCCAGGCGAGGAACGCGGCGGCCGCCGCGCACAGCAGGCCCAACAGGGTCCGGCCGATGCCGCTCACCGCGCTCTCCTCGGACGCAGCGGTGCGCAGGGCTTGCAGCGGGGAGACCCGTGAGGCGCTCAGGGACGGGGCCAGGACCGCCAGAACGGCCAGGAGACCGGTGCCGAGAACGGTGAGGGCGGCCTCCGTCAGCGGAACCCGGGAGGCGGCGGACAGGTCGTGCCCGAACCGCCCGGCGACCGGGGGGACGAGCTGCCCGCAGCCCCAGGCCGCCAGCACACCGATCGCACCGGCCAGCAGACCGACCACCGTCCCCTCGACGACGAGCGCGGCGGCGAGCCGTCGCGGGGTCGCCCCGATGGTGCGCAGCAGCGCCAGCTGGCGTACGCGCCGTGTGAAGACGATGCGGAAGGTGGAGGTCGCGACGAGGACCGCCGCGCCGACGGCGACCGCGAGGAAGACGGTGACCAGGTCCAGGTTGTCCCGCGCCGCCGCCACCGCCTCGCGGGCCTCCTCGTCGCGCACCTCGTCCCCGGGCCGCACCTCCGCTCCGGGCACCGCCTGCCGGATCCGCTCGGTCAGCTCCGCGGAGACGGACGCGGAGGACGCGGTGTCGGTGCGGATGTCGACGCGGGCGTAGCCCGACGCGCCGAGGATCTTCCGGAGCTGGGGCCCGGGAGCGTACCCGGTGGGCTCCACGTCGTTCGTGGCGGTGCTGCGGACGATGCCGCTGACCTCGACCGTCACCCGTCGGGTGTCCTCGCCGTCGGGCTGCAGCAGGGTGAGCGACGTTCCCGGAGCGAGATCGTATTCCTCCGCGGCCCGCGTGTTGACGGCGAGCCTGCCCGGGCCGGACGGGTACGTGCCGTCGAGCAGCCGGACTTCGGCCAGGGCGCCGGTGCCCGGGTCCGCGGACAGACTGAGGTAGCGGTCGACGGCGCTGCCGCCCAGCGGGACGCCGTCCTCGATCCGGCCGACGGCCTCGACGACTCCGGACGTCCTCCGGATCTCACGGAGGCGGGACTCGCCGATGTCCGCCCCCTCGTCGCCGGGCGTGACCACGATCGACACCGCTTCGGGTGTTCCGCGGAACTTCTCGACGGCGGTCGCGGTGAGGATCTGCTGGGTCATGACGGTCCCGAAGACGACGAACGCCGCGATCAGCAGCGACAGTCCGGTCGCCGCGAACCGTCCGGGCCGTCTCAGGAGTTCCGCCACCTGGGAGCCCAGGACGGTCGCGCGCCACGGATACCTCATCGCCGCCTCCCCATGACGTCGGTGGCGAGTGCGGTGGCCCGCCCGGAGGGGGTGGCGTGCTCGTCCTTCACGACGCGTCCGTCCGCGAGGGTCAGCACCCGGTCCGCGTACCGCGCGGCCGCGGGGTCGTGGGTGACCATCACGACCGTCTGCCCGAGGTCGTCGACGGACCGGCGCAGCATGGTGAGGACTTCGGCGCCGGCCCGGGAGTCGAGGTTGCCAGTGGGTTCGTCGGCGAAGACCACGGCCGGCCGGGCCACCAGCGCCCGGACCACGGCGACCCGCTGCTGCTGGCCCCCGGACAGTTCGGACGGGCGGTGCGAGACCCGGTGGGCGATGCCGAGGACCTCGCAGAGGTGGTCCACCAGCTCGCGGTCCGGGCGCCCGCCGGTCATGGTGACGGGCAGCACGATGTTCTCGTAGGCCGTCAGCTGCGGCAGCAGGTTGAACGACTGGAAGACGAACCCGATCCGCTCCCGGCGCACCCGGGTCAGCCGCCGGTCGGACAGTCCGGTGATCTCCGTCCCGTCCAGGACGATGCTGCCGGAGGTGACGGTGTCGAGTCCGGCGACGCAGTGCATCAGGGTCGACTTGCCCGACCCGGAGGGGCCGACGACGGCGGTGAACCGGGCGCGCCGGATGCCGACGGACACCTCGTCGAGGGCCCGTACCTCGGTGGTGCCCTGACGGTAGGTCTTCACCAGGGCGGTGGCGGTGATGACGTCGTCCGGTGCGCGGTCGCGGGCGGCGGTGTGGACAGCCATGGGGACGGTTCTCGCGATCCGGGTCAGGCGCCGAGCGGCGGCATGGAGAGGGTGACGCCGGAGTCCGAGCAGTGTCCCTGCGCCTCTTCCTGGAGGTTCTTCACGTCCTTCGCGGACGGCGCTTCGGGGGACTTCTTGGCGGTCTCGAGCGCCCATCCCTCGTACCGGGAGATCTTGGCTCCGAGGTAGCCGTCCTTCATCTGCGCGCGGCGCTCGTCGCCGGTCTCCTGCCACCACTTCTCCGCGTCCGGCACGGGGCCGGTGGAGATCTCCTCGGCCTCGGTGATGATGCGCTGCGCCAGCCGGCAGTCCTCGGCGGACGCCTGGCTGAGCTCGTCGCGGTCCAGCCACCAGTAGCCCGCCCCGGCGGCCAGGGCCGCGGCGATCACGGCCGCGGCCGCGCCGATGACGAGACGGTTGCGCTTGCGGTTCCGCGTGGTGGGCGTGGTGTCCATCGGGTCCTCCAGAGGTCTTCTCGGCCGCGTTCGGCGACAGTGAGAAGTCTGGAGTTCGGCGGCCCGCCGGACATCGGCCACGGATCCGAGATCGGACGCGGCGGATCTGGCACACCGGACGGGGTGATCCCTGCGCCCCCGGGGGCAGACTCCGGGGGCGCTTCTGCACCCTCAGGGGGAGGGACGGACCAGTCCGGACTCATAGGCGAACGCGACGGCCTGGGCACGGTCCCGCAGGTGCAGCTTCGCCATGAGGTTGCCCAGGTGCGTCTTCACCGTGGCCCCCGCGACGTACAGCTCCGCCGCGATCTCGGCGTTGGACAGCCCTCGGGCGACCAGGGCGAGCACGTCCCGCTCGCGCGCGGTCAGGGCGTCCAGCCGTTCGGCCTGTCCGTTCGCCGGTGCCAGCCGGTCCGAGACCCGGTCCAGGAGCAGCCGGGTGATGCGCGGCGCCACCACCGACTCCCCCGCGGCCAGGACCCGGATGGCGTTCACGACCTCCGCGGCGGGGGCGTTCTTCAGCAGGAAGCCGCCGGCTCCGGCGCGCAGGGCCGCGAACGCGTCCTCGTCGTTGTCGAAGGTGGTCAGCACCAGCACCCCGGGCGGATCGTCCCGCAGCATCAGCTGCTCCGTGGCCTGGATGCCGTCCATGACGGGCATGCGGATGTCCATGATGACGACGTCCGCCTCGACCTTGTGCAGCAGGTCGAGGGCGTCCGCCCCGTTCTCCGCCTCCCCGACGACCTCGATGTCGTCCTGACCGGCCAGCACCATGGAGAACCCGGCCCGGATCAGCGGCTGGTCGTCCACCACGGCCACCCGGATCGGCCTGTCTGCCTGCGTCATCACTTCTTCCTTGTCGGAATCGAGGCACGTACGTGCCATCCGCTGCCGAGCCGGGGGCCGGCCTCGAAGGTGCCGCCGGCGAGCTCCACCCGCTCCCGCATCCCCACGAGTCCGTTCCCTCCCGAGCTCCCGACGCCGCGGCCGGCGAGGGTGCCCGCCCCGTCGTCGGCCACGCTGATCAGCAGTGTGCCCTGCTCCTCGTGGAGCCGGATGTCGACCCCGGCCCCGGCTCCGGCGTGGCGGAGCACGTTCGTGAGGCACTCCTGGACGATGCGGAAGGCCGTCATCTCCTCCGCCGGCGCCAGCCGTCCCTCGCCGACCTCGATCGACACCTCCACCGTCAGCCCGGCGGCCCGTGCGCGTTCGGCGACGACCTCGATCTCGTCGAGGGTGACCAGGCGCCGTGGCGGGCCGCCGTCCGCGGAGTCCGGGTTTCCTTCGCGCAGCACCCGGACGATGCGGTGCATGTCGTCGATCGCGTCCCGGCCCGTGGCGGCGATCGTCTTCAGCGCGGACCGGGCCATGTCCGGCGACTTCCGCAGCACGGACTCGGCCCCGTCGGCCTGGAGGATCATCACGGCCAGGCTGTGCGCCACCACGTCGTGCAGTTCACGGGCGATGTCGGCCCGCTCCCGGGCCGCGGCCAGCCGGACGCGCTGCTCCTGTTCCCGCTGGACGTGCAAGGCGCGGTCCGCCTGGCTCTCGGCGTAGAGCCGCCGCGTGTGCAGGACGAAGGCCGTCAGCCAGACCGTCAGCGTCAGTCCCCAGAAGGTCAGCAACACCTCGAGATCGGCGAACGGCTCGACACCCAGGGGCGGCATCCCCACCGTTCCGGCCAACGTGGCCAACAACACCGCGGCGCCCGCGAGATACGGCATCCAGGTGGTCCGGGAATGATGGACGACCGAGATCATGGCGAACAGCACGGCCACGTCGTACGCGGCGGGCGACGACGCCAGCGGGTTGTCGGGCGCGTCGTCCAGGACGAACTGGACGACGGTCAGCGCCAGGACGGCCGCCATCACCGTGCCGGGGAACCGTCTGCGGGCCAGCAGGCACAGGGCCATCAGCGAGCCCAGGACCAGGTCGTAGTCCTCGCTGTATTGATTCGCCGCGATCAGGACCCCCAGCGCCATGGCGATGTCGCAGGCCCGGGCGACGGCGCGGCCGTACCGGCCGGACAGCGTCATCCACGACGACGGGACCGGGACCGTCCTCTCCTCAGTCAACCGTCGTACCTTTCTCCTCCGGCAGGGGCGCGACCGCGTGGCCCGGCGGCACAAGTGCCTGCGGACCGCGACGACTTCGGGGTGAGGACGGTGTCCTCACCCCGCCCATACTGCCTCAGCGCACGGCACGGCGGTGCCGGGCACCCCACGCGGGGAGGCGCCCGGCACCGGTCCGTGACTCAGCGGTTGTAGCGCATGAACGCGCGCACCATGTGGCACGTGGTGTCCGACGGCGGGTGGACGCCGATCAGTGCCGCCGTGGTGCGGATCTTGTCGTTGCGGGCCTGGCCCGGCAGGTAGACGCCGGAGTCGAGCAGGGCGATGGCGAGCCGCATCGCCTTGAGCCGGCGGTTGTGCGTGACGTACCACTCGCGCGGGCGGCCCGCCGGGAGCGGGCGCTTCTCCACCGGGGCGCAGGGCAGTTCGAGCAGCACGGGACGCTTCGCGGTGGACTGGGTGGGCAGGGGCTTCGGCTTCAGTGCGGCAGCGGGCACGGGCATCCTCCTGTCGCGGTCGGGGCGGCCCGCCGGGATCCCCGACGACCCCGGCACCACCCTCGAACACTGCTTCCAGTCTACTGCCCCCCACTGACAATCAGCAGACCTGAAGGAGTCAATAAATCCCCTGGTGAGCACGGGTTTTGGCAGAGCGCCACACCGGCCCCGGGAGACACGCGCACGAGGACGGAGAATTCGAACAACGGCATGGCGGCGTACCGTGGGCGGCATGGAGATCTGGATCAATCCCGCCTGTTCCAAGTGCCGTAGCGCCCTCAGCCTGCTCGACGCCGAGGGGGCCGAGTACACCGTCCGCCGGTACCTGGAGGACGTGCCGAGCGAGGACGAGATCCGGGCGGTGCTGGAGCGGCTCGGGCTGGAGCCGTGGGACATCACCCGGACCCGGGAGGCCGTCGCGACGGAGCTGGGGCTCGCGGAGTGGGCGCGGGACGCCGGCACGCGGGACCGCTGGATCGCGGCGCTCGCCTCGCATCCCAAGCTGATCCAGCGGCCGATCATCACGGCGGACGACGGTACGGCGGTCGTGGGCCGCACGGAGGACGCCGTACGGGACGCCCTCTCCCGCTGACGGCCGTGTGACGCAGGCCACTTCGGCGAGTCGACCCGACCGCTGAGCAACTCCGTTCGGTATCTCGTACATAGCGGCGTACGCTCCCCTACCTCTTCAGGAGGCGCGCATGTCGCGCAGGAGAACTCTCGGCCCGAAGAAGAAGCTCGCGCTGTTGCTGAGCGCCGCGACGGTGGCGGGGGGCGGGGCCTTCGTCATGGCGAACACGTCGAACGCGGCACCGCCGGCCACCACCAGGTCGGCGGCGGACTCGACCGTCTGCCAGGGTCTCGCCACCGCGCTCGGCAACAACCGGAAGTTCATCGAGGGCCAGCGGGCCGCCCCCGACGCGCAGTCCGCGGCGCGGATCGCCAACCGCGAGGCGGTCATCGCCCAGATCCAGCGCCAGCAGGAGGCGTCCGGGTGCACGGTGGGGGAGTCGGCTCAGGACTCCCAGGCCGCGCGGCCGGAGCAGCCCGCTCCCTCGCAGCCGGCCGCGGGTGACCAGGGCGGCCAGGCCGGCCAGGCCTCCGGCGAGCAGGTGTGCGACGGGTCGACCGTCACCCTCTCCGGCGAGGGCGGCGCCCCGGCCGCGTCCAGCAACCGGTTCCCGGCCGGTACGAAGCTGAAGGTGACCAACCTGGACAACGACAAGTCCACGACGGTGGAGGTCACCTCGGTGTCCGGCAGCTGCGTGCTGCTCAACAACGCGGCCTTCGAGCAGGTCCGCGAGGCCGGCAAGTTCCTGATCCGCCGGGCGGTGATCGAGAAGGTGGGGTGACACCCGGGTTCGTCGCGGATTCCCAGGGCCCGCCGCTCCCCCACCGGGGCGGCGGGCCCGCCCGCGTCCCCCGCGACCGGGCACGCGCGCTCACACGGCGGGGCGGGACACGGAGGTGTCAGGTAACACGGGGTTCACATTCGGGCAATGGCCGGGAAATCGCCTGTTGACAGGCTGCGGGGCATCGACGGCGGCGCCCCAGTGCCGCAGCGCCGCAGCACCCGCACAAGCGCCCAGACCCACCCCCGAAGGATGTGGACCGTGAGCTTCAAGGCCGAGTACATCTGGATCGACGGCACCGAGCCGACCGCCAAGCTGCGTTCCAAGACGAAGATCCTGGCCGACGACGCCAAGGGCGCGGAACTGCCGATCTGGGGCTTCGACGGTTCCTCCACCAACCAGGCCGAGGGCCACGCCTCCGACTGCGTCCTCAAGCCGGTCTTCGTCTGCCCGGACCCGATCCGCGGCGGTGACGACGTCCTGGTGCTGTGCGAGGTCCTGAACACGGACATGACGCCGCACGCGACCAACACCCGTGCCGCGCTGGCCGAGGTCGCCGGGAGGTTCGCCGCTCAGGAGCCGATCTTCGGCATCGAGCAGGAGTACACCTTCTTCAAGGGCGCCCGCCCGCTCGGCTTCCCCGAGGCCGGCTTCCCGGCCGCGCAGGGCGGCTACTACTGCGGTGTCGGCTCGGACGAGATCTTCGGCCGCGACGTCGTCGAGGCGCACCTGGAGAACTGCCTGAAGGCGGGCCTCGGCATCTCCGGCATCAACGCCGAGGTCATGCCCGGCCAGTGGGAGTTCCAGGTCGGCCCGCTGGCCCCGCTGGAGGTCTCCGACCAGCTGTGGGTGGCCCGCTGGCTGCTCTACCGCACGGCCGAGGACTTCGAGGTCTCCGCCACCCTCGACCCCAAGCCGGTCAAGGGCGACTGGAACGGCGCGGGCGCGCACACCAACTTCTCCACCAAGGCGATGCGCGAGGGCTACGACGCGATCATCACCGCGTGCGAGTCGCTCGGTGAGGGCTCCAAGCCGCTGGACCACGTCAAGAACTACGGCGCCGGCATCGACGACCGCCTCACCGGTCTGCACGAGACCGCCCCGTGGAACGAGTACTCCTACGGCGTCTCGAACCGCGGCGCCTCGGTCCGCATCCCGTGGCAGGTCGAGAAGGACGGCAAGGGCTACATCGAGGACCGCCGTCCGAACGCCAACGTCGACCCGTACGTGGTGACCCGTCTGCTGGTCGACACGTGCTGCACCGCGCTGGAGAAGGCCGGCCAGGTCTGATCCGTACCGCAGTCCGCGCGCGAGGGCGTCCACCGTGGGGGTGGGCGCCCTCGCGCGTTGTCCGAGCGGTGGAAGGGGGCTCCTGCGGACCGCGGGTGTCTGCTTCAATGGGGGCATGGCCGGCTTCCGGAAGTACGACGCGACGGGTCGCCGTGACCTCGAGCCGTTCTGGCCCTCCCGTCAGCACCACGACTTCGACCGGGTGTGTCGCCGCGCGACGAACGCGCCGGCCCTCTGACGCCCGGATCCTCTCCCGGCCTTCGGCAGGCGCGAACCGCGTACGTCCCCGACGAACCCCTTCGCGCGAAAGAGCTGACGACTCATGGCGACCACCCGTTCCCTGCCCTCCGCCTCCCCTTCCGCCCCTCCCCGGCTGCGCGCCGTCGACCGGGACGAGGTGGTGACCGTCGCGGACCTGCTGCCGCCGGGTGCCACCTGGCTGCCCGCGCCGCAGAACGCCCTGCCCGTCCTGCCCGGCCGCCCGCCGATGGTCGGCTACCTGGTGCTGGTCCCCGCCGACCGGCAGCCGCCGTTCCCGGCCGCGGCACCGGAGCCGGGAACGGTACCGGGGCCGGCCGGGCACCCCGACGGCGATCCGCTCATCCACGTCGACACCGCACAGCGCACCGCCCACGTCGGCGGACGGCAACTCGACCTCACCTACCTGGAGTTCGAGCTGCTCGCCCATCTCGTGGCGCACCCGGGCCGGGTGCACACCCGGGACCACCTGGTCGGCACGGTGTGGGGCTACGACCATGTCGGCGACGGCCGTACCGTCGACGTCCACATCGCCCGGCTGCGCCGCAAACTGGGCGCCGGGCACCGGGACACGATCCGCACGGTGCGCCGGGTCGGCTACAAGTACGTTCCGCCGGCGGGACGCTGAGCCGCCCGCGGCCGGTCTGCCGACAGCAGATTCCCGTTCCCCCGGGCCGCCCGACCGGGCAGAGTCACCGGTATGAGACTTCTGGTGCTGGGTGGTACGGAGTTCGCGGGCCGGGCCGTCGTCGAGGCGGCCCTCGGACGGGGCTGGGAGGTGACCGTCTTCCACCGGGGGCGCCACGAGGCCCCGAAGGGCGTGCGGACGCTGCTGGGCGACCGCACCGCGCCCGACGGTCTGGCCGCGCTCGACGAGGACCCCGGGGAGTGGGACGCCGTGGTCGACACCTGGTCGTCCGCGCCGCGCGCGGTGCGGGACGCGGCACGGCTGCTGCGGGGCCGCGCCGGGCGGTACGTGTACGTGTCGAGCTGCTCGGTGTACGACTGGGCCCCGCCCGCCGGGTACACCGAGCGGGCGCCCGTGGTGGAGGGCGCTTCCGCCGACGCCGGCCTCACGGACTACGCGCGGGACAAGCGGGGCGGTGAGCTGGCCGCCGTGGACGCCTTCGGCGCGGACCGGTCGCTGCTGGTGCGGGCGGGGCTGATCCTCGGGCCGTACGAGAACGTGGGCCGGCTGCCCTGGTGGCTGGACCGGATGGCGCGCGGCGGGCCGGTCCTCGCGCCGGGCCCGCGTGACTTGCCGCTCCAGTACGTCGACGTCCGCGACCTCGCGGAGTGGATCCTCGGGGCGGCGGAGCGGGGGCTGAGCGGGCCGTGCAACCTGATGTCGCCGCAGGGGCACGCCACGATGGGAGAGCTGCTGGAGGCGTGCGCCGGGGTGACCGGGGGCGCGGCCGAACTGCGGTGGACCGCGCCGGAGGTGATCCTCGAAGCGGGGATCGAGCCGTGGACGCAGCTGCCGGTGTGGGTGCCGCCGGGCAGCGACCTGCACGACGCGCTGCACTCTGCGGACGTCTCCCGGGCGGTCGCGGCGGGGCTGCGCTGCCGCCCGGTCGCCGAGACCGTGGCCGACACCTGGGCCTGGCTGGAGGACATCGGCGGCACCGCGCCCCAGCGCCTCGACCGGGCCGTCAAGGGGCTCGATCCGGAAGTGGAGGCGAAGGTGCTGGGGACCACCGAAGGGGTGTAGCCAGCACCACCCCCGGAGCGGGTGCCCGGCCCAGTGCCCCGCCCGCCCCGCCCGGCCAGACTGGTGCCATGACCGACGACACGAAGAACGGCCAGGGGCGGACCAAGGGGCGGGGCATCGCGCTCGCCGCGATACGAGGGCTGGCGCTCGCCCTGGTGTCGCTGCCGGGGGCGGTGCTGTGCTTCGTGCTGTCCGCCGTGTCCATCGCGCTGATCCCGATCGGCGTCGGCATCGTCACCACCCCGTACGTGCTGACGGGGGTGCGGGCGTTCGCGAACTGGCGGCGGGTGCTGGCGGCCGAGTGGGGCGGGGTGCGGATCCCGCCGTCGTACCGGCCGATACCGAAGGACGCCAACCCGTGGGGGCGGACGTTCGGGATGCTGCGCGACCCGGCGACCTGGCGGGATCTGCGGTGGCTGCCCGTCGACATGACCGCCGGTTTCGTCACCGCGCTGCTGCCGTTCGCGCTGCTGGCCTACCCGCTGGAGGGGATCGCGCTGGCGGCCGGCCTGTGGCGGGTGATGCCCGACGGGTACTGGTACGGCTTCGTGCCGGTCTCCGACCAGGCGTCCGCGCTGGGCGCCGGTGTGCTCGCCCTCGCCCTGCTGTTCCTCGCGCACTTCTTCACCCCGCGCCTGCTGCACGCGCACTTCCTGCTCACCCGGGCCGTCCTCGGCTCGGACCGGGGCGAGCTGACCGAGCGGGTGCGGGTGCTGACCGAGACCCGGCGGGACGCCGTGGACACCTCCGCCGCCGAACTGCGGCGCATCGAGCGGGACCTGCACGACGGGGCGCAGGCGCGGCTGGTCGCCATGGGCATGGACCTCGGGACGATCGAGGCGCTGATCGAGAAGGACCCGGTGAAGGCGCGTGAGCTGCTGGCGCACGCCCGGCAGTCCTCCGCCGAGGCGCTGACCGAGCTGCGGGAGCTGGTGCGCGGCATCCATCCGCCGGTGCTCGCCGAGCGCGGGCTCGGTGACGCGGTGCGGGCGCTGGCGCTGCGGCTGCCGGTGGCCGCCGAGGTGACCGTGGAGCTGCCCGGGCGGGCCGAGGCGCCGGTGGAGTCGGCCGCGTACTTCGCGGTGAGCGAGGTGCTCACCAACGCGGTGAAGCACTCCGGCGCGGACCGGATCTGGGTCGACCTGCATCACGCCGACGGTCATCTGCGGGTGACGGTCACGGACAACGGCAAGGGCGGCGCGGTGATCGGGGCCGGTTCGGGACTGACCGGGGTGGAGCGGCGACTGGGTACATTCGACGGCGTCCTGGCCGTCAGCAGCCCCGCGGGCGGCCCCACCATGGTCACCGTGGAGATGCCTTGCGCGTTGTCCTAGCCGAAGACCTGTTCCTGCTGCGCGACGGACTCGTCCGGCTCCTCGAAGCCCACGACTTCGAGATCGCGGCGGCCGTGGAGTCCGGGCCCGAACTGGCCCGGGCGCTGGCCGAGCTGGAGCCCGACGTCGCCGTGGTCGACGTGCGCCTGCCGCCGACGCACACCGACGAAGGGCTGCAGTGCGCGCTGGAGGCGCGCCGCAGGCGGCCGGGGCTGCCGGTGCTGGTGCTCTCGCAGCACGTGGAGCAGCTGTACGCGCGGGAGCTGCTCGCGGACGGCAGCGGTGGGGTGGGCTATCTGCTGAAGGACCGGGTGTTCGACGCGGAGCAGTTCGTGGACGCCGTACGACGGGTGGCGCAGGGGGGTACGGCGATGGACCCGCAGGTGATCCAGCAGCTGCTGGCACGGCAGTCGGGCGGCGACCGGCCGCTGGCGCGGCTGACGCCCCGGGAGCTGGAGGTGCTGGAGCTGATGGCGCAGGGGCGGACCAACGCGGCGATCGCGGCCCGGCTGGTGGTGACGGAACGGGCGATCGCGAAGCACACCGCGAACATCTTCGCCAAACTGGGCCTCGAGGTATCGGACGACGACAACCGGCGCGTGCTGGCGGTTCTCGCGTATCTCGACCACGGCCGGTGAAACCGGACCCGCCACCCCTTCACTCCAGGTACGCGGTCGACAACTTCCGGTGTTTCAGGGCCTGTTGAAACCCGTGCGGCCGTACGGACTTCTCATCGATTTCCGGGACGGGTGAACACCCGTGGGGCGGCTCCCGTACTCAAGGGAGCCGCTTCACTCCTGCCGGGCCGCTCGACGCCCCGCAAAGGTGCCCCCGTAAGGAAGGTCAAGAGGATTTCCATGGGACGCAACACAAGAAAACGCCGTATGCCGCTGGCCACCAAAGTGACAGCCGGGGCGGCGGCCCTGGCGCTCGGTGGGGGCGGGCTCGTCTGGGCGAACTTCTACGCCTCGGCACACGAGGACGGAGGCCACAACCGGACGAAGTCGAGGGGGGCGCAGGTCGCCACGATCAACTGCCCCGACGTCGGCCAGAAGCTGACGAAGGTGCCGAGGCAGGCGCGCCGGGGCGTGGCGAAGGAACTGGCGCTGCTGGACCGGCAGATCACGGACGCCTACACGCGTCTCGCGGAGACGCGCCAGGCCCAGGCGGGAGACGCCGGCTACGTCGACAACGCCATCCTCGGACCGCTGAAGTCCAAGCGGACGGCCACCCTGGACCGGATCGGCATCAACATCAACCGCGCGGGCGGCACGGCGCCGCGCGACCTCGGCCGGTTCGCCCGGTGCCAGGGCGTTCCCGTCGAACAGCCGGACGGCGACGACGGTGCCGGCCAGGACCAGGACAACGGCCAGGACCAGGGCGGCGGTGGCCAGGACAACGGCCAGGAGCAGGGCAACGGCGGTCAGGCCGGCAACGGCCCCGTGGCGGACGACTTCATCGCCATCGAGGACGTCCAGCCGAACTCCCGCAACCTGCCCAACGGTCTGGCCGCGAACGGCGACGGCGGTTCGACGGGCAGCTTCACCACCGAATGCGGCACCAACGAGAACGCGCTCCGCAACTCGGACAACGTGATCGTCGCCCCCGGCGTCAGCAACGGCGCCCAGCACCAGCACGACTACGTCGGCAACCAGGCCAACACCGCCTTCGCGAGCGACGAGGACCTGGCGAACGGCGAGACGACCTGCCGGAACCAAGGTGACCGGTCGACGTACTTCTGGCCGGTCCTGCGGATCCAGGACGGTACGCAGGACATCGACCAGGGCCAGCCGGGCGGTGGTCAGGACGGCAACGTCGGCAAGATCGTCGCGCCCACCGACGTGGAGCTGAAGTTCGTCGGCAACCGGACGAGCGACGTCGTCGCCATGCCGAGGGCCCTGCGCATCATCACCGGTGACGCGAAGGCCTTCACCAACGGCCTGAACAACGCCAACACCGCCTGGAGCTGCACCGGCTTCGAGGACCGGCAGGTGACGGACAAGTACCCGATCTGCCCCGAGGGCAGCAGCGTGGTCCGGACGTCCGCCTTCCAGAGCTGCTGGGACGGCCAGAACACCGACAGCGCCAACCACCGCACGCACGTCGACTTCGTGGAGGCGGACGGCACCTGCTCGAACGGCTTCCAGGCCATCCCCCAGCTCCAGGTCCGCCTGGTCTACGACGACATCCCGGCCCCGCGGATCGAGAACGGGCAGGTCGTGAACCCGTTCGCGGTGGACTCCTTCCCGGAGCAGCTGCACAAGCCGATCACCGACCACAACGACTTCATCAACTTCTTCGACGAGGACCTGATGAACGAGATGGTCGACTGCATCAACAGCGGCCAGGACTGCCAGTAGTCCGGTAGCGGAAGGAGGCCGGCGGTGGGGCATCCCACCGCCGGCCTCCTCGTCCGTCCGCGACCGCCGGGTCAGCCGTGGTGGCCGCCCTGGTTGTGACTGCCGCCGGGGTTCATGTGCTCGGAGCCTTCCTCCATGGTCCCGCCGAGCGCGCTCCGCAGGGCCGTGACGGTCCGCTCCTCGCCGACGGCCACCCACTTGCGGCCGACGAGGTAGTAACCGCCGTAGTCCTTGGCGGTGTCGAGCCACTCGCGCTGGCCGCGGTCGGTGGCGAAGGTGGCGAGGACGTACTTCTCGTCGCCCTTCTCGCACAGCGCCTGGCGGATGGTGTCGGCGTCGGTCTGCATGTTCGGATCGCACTCCGCCTCGGCGGCCAGGTGCTCCAGGCTGCCGGTCGCGGTGGGCGGCACGTCGGCCTTCCCGTCGCCGCCGGTTCCGCAGCCCGCCAGCGCCAGGGCCGCCACCGCGCCGGTCAACGCGAGCATCGGTCGGGTCACCCTCATGTGTTCCTCCGGTTCTGACGGCGACATCGTGGCGGCGACACGCCGCACGGAGCCCCGTACCGGGGCCCTCCGCCTTCGATACGGCTGCGACGCCCGCAACGCTCAACGACCGCGCGGGGCAGGTGACCATCCGCCGGTTCCCTCGTTCTGCTGAGCGTGCAGCCACAGGATGTCGTCCCGCCCTCCCCAGACTCCCCCGCCCCCTCCGCGGCCGGTCCGGTCGTGGGCGTCGAGCAGGCCGAGGCGGCGCTCGTCGAGCACTACCCGCGGCTCGTCCGGCTCGCCTACCTGGTGCTGCCGTCCGGCAGGGGCCGGAGCAGGCGGGTGCTCACCGCGCACGCCCTGGTCCAACGGGCACTGCCCCGCCACCGCACCCCCGCGCCGTTGATCCCCGCCCAGCGGGCCGGCCGGGACGGCGACCCGGGGTACGCGCTGATCCGCCTCCAGGTGCTGCGTACGGCGCTGGGGCGCGGGGTGCGGCTGCCGCCGCCGCTTCCGCAGGTGTGGGGGCTGAAGCTGTTCCCGCGCTCGGGCGGCGCCGACGAACTCGCGCTGGACCAGCGGCTGTCCGCGCTGTCGGGGCCGGCCCGCGCCGCCCACGCCCTGCGCGGCCTGGAGCGGCTTCCGGACGGGGAGGTGCGCGAGGTGCTCACCGCCGCGGGCGTCGCCGACGTGGACGCCGCGCTGGAGGAGGCCGACCGGATCCCCGACCCGTACCGGCTGCTCGACTCCCCCGGGTTCGACCCCTGCGCGCTGCAGGTCCGGCCGACCGACCTGCTGCGCCGCCGGCGGCGTCTGAGGGCCACGCTGGTCGCCGGGGCGGCACTGGCGGTGTGCGGGACGCTGCTCGCGCTGCCGGGCGACGGCTGGGGCCCGGACGGCGCCGCCGCACCCCCGTACACGCGCAACCCGGCCGCGCAGGCCGCACTGGACCCGGGGAAGCTGGCCCGGGTCTCCCCCGCCGCGTGGCGGACCTCGGCGCGCACCGACTTCTCCGTGTGGCCGGCGCGCGGCGACCGTACCGGCGACCGGGCCCTGCTGCGCCGTGCCCTCGCCGTCTGGGCCCGGCCCGGGGAGGACGTCCGGGTGTCGGCGACCCCGGGCACCCCGTCCGGCGGCCCCGCCGGACCGCCCCAGCTGCTGTACGCGGGGACGGTCGACACCGCGCGCGTGGTGGTCCTGTACGACGGTCTGCGCCTCGCCAGGTACGCGGAGCCGAAGGACGGCACGCGGGGCGCCGTCCTCGACTTCGCCCGCGTCGACGGCGCCGGGCGGGCCGGGTCGGGCGCGGTGGTGCTGAACCGGGCCGACGGCAACGTCCGCTATCTGCTGGCCCCCTGGGTGCGTGAGGCCGGCGAGCGGGACCTGCGGGAGCCGGGCTCGGGCGTGATGTCCCTCCCCCTCAGCGACGGGGTGACCTCGCCGCTGGCCAGTTCCGCCCTGCGGCCGGGGCCGTGCACCTCCTGGAACGTGCTGCAGCTGACCGACGGCACCGGCACCCGGCTGGTGACCGACCTCGGCGAGCTGGTCCCGGCCCACCTCACCGCCGGACGTCCGGGCAGGACGCGTGAGGTCTCCGGTGCCGGGGCGCTGCGCACCTGGGCGCCGTACGCCTGCTCGCTGGGCGCGGTGCGCTCGGCGGGCGTGCGGAGCGTGAACGCCTGGGCGTTCGCCGAGCAGCCGCTGCCCGGAGCGGAAGGTGCGGCGGAGTGGGTGTGCACCCGCGCGGAGACCTGGCGGGGCGGCGGGGCCCGGGTGCTGGCGCAGTTCCACACGCCGGGCGGGCGGTCCGGGGCGGTGGCGGCGACGGCCGAGTCCGTGCCGGCCTGCGGGGAGCGGGAGCCCCGGGTGCTCGCCGGGGTGCTGTGGAGGTCCGGGGCGGGCACCTGGTACCTGCTGGCCGCCGGCAGCAGCGGCACGGTGTCGGTCAGGGCGACCGGCGGGGTCGAGGGGTCGGCCCGGGGCCGTCTGCTGGCCGTCCACGCGGAGAAGGGCGCCCGGGCGGAGCTCAGGGGCAGACTGGAGGACGGGCGGTCGATCGGCGGACTGCGCTAGCCGGATGAACACCGCCGTCCGGTCCGGGCCGTTCGAGGCCGGAATCGATCGGTAAGGTGTTCGCATGACTACCGGGGCGCGGCGCAGGATGGGAGTGGAGGAGCGGCGGCAGCAGTTGATCGGCGTGGCCCTCGAACTGTTCAGCCGGCGTTCCCCCGACGAGGTCTCCATCGACGAGATAGCGTCGCGGGCGGGCATCTCCCGCCCGCTGGTCTACCACTACTTCCCCGGCAAACTCAGCCTGTACGAGGCCGCGTTGAGGCGGGCCGCGGACGATCTGGCGTCCCGGTTCGCGGAGCCGCACGAGGGCCCCCTGGGGTCGCGGCTGCGGCGGGTGATGGTCCGCTTCTTCGACTTCGTCGACGCGCACGGGCCCGGTTTCGCCGCCCTGATGCGCGGTGGCCCGGCGGTCGGCTCCTCCACCACCAACGCGCTGATCGACTCCGTACGGCAGGCCGCGTATGACCAGATGTTGTCGCACATGGGTGTGGTGGGCCCGGCGCCGGTGCGGCTGGAACTGGTCGTGAGGTCCTGGATCTCGCTCGTCGAGTCGACGGCGCTGATCTGGCTGGACGGGCGGCGCGTGCCGCGCGAGGAGCTGGAGACCCAGCTGGTGCAGGACTTCGCCGCGCTGGCCGCCGTCGCCGCCGCCCGTGACGAGGAACTGGCCGCGCTGCTCCGTGACCTGATCAAGAACGAGCCGGGCGACGGGCCGTTCACCGACCTCGCCACCCGGCTGATCTCGCTGGCGTCCGAGGCCTAGAACGGCCTAGAACTCGTCCTTGCGGTAGGACGGGTCGAGGTCGCGGACCTCGGCGGAGACATACGTGCGGTGGCCGTCCTCCGGCCCGATGAATTTGCGCATGAGGTCCACCACCGCCTCGGTGAGCTGCGCCTTCGTCTCGTCGCTGCGTCCGGCGAGCAGACCGATCATGACATGCACGACAGTGACACCGTCGACGGTGTCGGCGCCGACCGCCGCGTCCTCACCCCGCACGACCTGCGTCTTGCACGCCTCCGGTCGCGCGTTCGCCTTCTCGACGACCACCCCGTTCAGTGCGACCGCCAAGCCCTCCCAGTCGACATCGTCGCTTCCGGTCCGGGTAACGAGAATCTGCGGCATGAGCCCTCCTGTTCAAGGTCAGGAGGGCTCACACTAGCCGCAGCTCCTTGCGGGGTCAGCCGGCGGTGGTGAACACGGCGACCGTGCGCGCCGGGACGGTGAACGTGCCGGACCCCTTCGCGTACGCCGAGGTCTTCACGACCGCGTCGCCGCCCGCCGCCTGCACCGGGTGCAGCCGGTAGCCGGTCCCGGCGAGCGCGGCGACCCGCTGCTCCTGCTCCTCGGGCGTGGCGTTGAAGACCACGACCAGGTCACCGAGGGTCATCGTGATCACGCCGGGCGTCTCGTCCTTCCCGGAGAGCGGGAAGGAGAGCGCCGACTGCACCTGCGCGGCCGTGTCGAGGGAGAAGGCCTTCTCCGTCGTACGGATGCTCAGCAGGTCCCGGTACGCGGCCGAGGTGCCCTCGATCTGCGGGCAGCCGACCTCGACCGCGCCGAGCAGCGGCTTGGCGTAGGACCACTTGGCCTCGTTGTCGGCGGCCGGCGGCAGACCGCGGCCGAAGCCGTTGCCGTCCGCGCAGTTCCAGTGGATGGCGTTGAACCAGTCGCCGCTGTCGTAGGAGTTGCGGTCCAGGGACTTGGAGCGCAGCAGGTCGGTGCCCGCCTGGGAGAGGGCCGGGCCCTGCGAGAGGGTGGCCGTCGCCATGGCGAGGACCTGCATGCGGGCCCGGTCCGCGGCCGGGGTGTCCTTCGGCAGCTTGAAGGCGAGCGCGTCGAACAGCGTCTCGTTGTCGTGCGCGTCCGCGTAGGCGAGGGCGTCGCCGGGCGCGGCCGCGTATCCGGCGGGGGCGCCGTTGTAGTCGACCTGGGAGCCCTTGACCTCCTTGCCGCTGGTGTCGGTGAAGGTGTAGTCGGCGAGGTTGCCGCTCAGGCCCACCTTGATCAGGTCCTGGTAGTGCAGCAGGCGGGCCTTCTGCTCGGCCTCGGTGCCGTTGTCCGCCGAGGAGTTGGGGTCGGTGTAGAGGCCGGAGGCGAAGCCCTGCACGCCGGGGTCCTCGTCGAAGGGGCCGCCGCCGCGCACGGCGTCGCGGGCCCGGTCGGAGAAGGTGGCGATGCCGGTGCCGGCCATGTTCTTCTGGGTGGCCTGTTCGAAGCGGGCGTCGTCGGCGATCTCGCCGAAGTTCCAGCCCTCGCCGTACAGGATGATCTTCTTGCCGTCGACGCCGTCCTTCTCGGGGGTCAGCGCGTCGAGGGCCTCGCGGACGGCGAGGATGTTGGCCTTCGGGTGGTGGCCCATGAGGTCGAAGCGGAAGCCGTCGACCTTGTACTCCTTGGCCCAGGTGACGACCGAGTCGACGACGAGCTTGCCCATCATGGCGTTCTCGGTGGCCGTGTTGGCGCAGCAGGTGCTGTTCGCGACCGAGCCGTCGGCGAGGAGCCGCTGGTAGTAGCCGGGGACGATCCGGTCGAGGACGCTCGTCTTCGCCTGGCCGCTCGCGGCGGTGTGGTTGTAGACGACGTCCATCACGACTCGGAGGCCGTCCTCGTTGAGCGCCTTGACCATCTTCCGGAACTCGACGGTGCGGGCGGTGCCGTCCGGGTCGGTGGCGTAGGAGCCCTCGGGGACCGTGTAGTGGTACGGGTCGTAGCCCCAGTTGTAGGCGTCCTTGGCGGCCGCCTTCGCCACGCACTCCTGCTGCTTGCCGGAGTCGGCCGGGTAGGAGGCGAGGTCGCAGTCGACGGTCGCCTGGTCGGACTTCTTCTCGGGGATGGTGGCGATGTCGAACGCGGGCAGCAGGTGCACGTACGAGGTGCCGGCCTGCGCCAGCTCACGCAGGTGCCTGCTGCCGTCGCTGTCCTTGTCGGTGAAGGCGAGGTAGGTGCCGGGGTTCTCCGCCGTGCGGTCCGCCACGGAGAAGTCGCGGATGTGCAGCTCCTGGATCTGGGCGTCCTTCAGCGGCACGGCCTTCGGCTTGTCGTACGTCGACCACTCGCGCGGCTTCAGGGACCGGTCGCCGAGGTCGACGACGAGGCTGCGCTCGGAGTCGGTGGTCAGGGCGACCGCGTAGGGGTCGGTGACCTTGTTGGTGACGACCTCGCGGGCGCCGGGCGCCCACACCTTCACCTCGTACCGGTACTCCTCGCCCTTCCAGGAGCGCGGGCCGGTGACGGACCAGACGCCGGTGGCGTCGTCGCGGCGCATCCGGACGGTGCGGTCGCCGATCTCCAGGGAGACGTCCTGCGCGGTCGGCGCCCACACGGAGAGGGTGGGGCGGCCGTGGTGGAAGGTCGGGCCGAGGTCCGCCTTCGTGGCGCCGTCCGCGTAGAGGTCGTCGAGGACGCCCGCGATCTGCACGCCGGTCGCCGCGAGCACGGCGCCGTCGGCGGCGCGCTGGGAGGCGACGACCTGGCCGCGCAGGGCCTCGCGCACCCGGTCCCGGTCGCGCGGGTCGACGGACCAGGCGGTGCCGTCCTTCAGGTGCGGGAAGGCCGCCTTCTGGGCATCGGTGAGCGTCGCGCTCGTCAGCCGGATCCAGCGCGCGTCCTCGCCGGTCAGCGCGGAGTCCTGCACCTTGATGGAACCGGTGCGGGAGGCGAGGAGCTGGGTGGAGGCGGCGGCCTCGGAGCCGTCCCAGACGACGGTGTCCCGGTCGATCCAGACCGCCTTGGAGGTGGCCAGGTCGAGGGCGGCCGCGGAGCCGGCCGGCTGCGGCAGCAGGTACTTCTGCCGGCCGTTCAACAGCCACACCTCGTGGCCGTCGGCCTTGAGGTCGAGCGACTGGTCGGACGGGAGGTCCTTCTCGTCGCCCTTGTGGAGGATGTAGCTGAGGCTGGTGGCACCCTCGGCGAGCGGCACCTCGAAGACAGCGCCATAGGCATCAGTCTTCACCGGCTCCAGGGGGTTCGACCAGTCGGTGGGGTTCGCGGCGCCGGTCCAGGTGTGCAGGCCCCAGCCGTCGTAGTTCCCGTCGGCGCGGTGGTAGTGCAGCACCGCCTTGGTCCTGTCCTGGGCCGGGTACTCGGGCCGTTCGGTGGTGACGGTCTCCTTGCCCTGCTCGATCCAGATCTCGCCGGTCCTGGTGAGGTCGATCGTGCGGTCGGTGGCGACGTCCTTGTTCCCGTCCTTGTCGATGACGAGGAAGCCGAGGTCGGACGCGCCCGGCTTGAGCTTGACGTAGGCGAAGGCGCCGTAGGCGTCGCGGCCGGTGAAGGGGTGGCTGTCCGGCCACTCGGTGGCCTCGCCGTCCGCCAGGTCGCCCCAGGCGTACAGGCCCCAGTCGTCGTAGTCGCCGTCCGTGCGCTTGTAGTGGACGATCGCGTAGTCGCGGGAGGCGGCGGTGGGCGGCTCCTCGACGGGCGGGGTGCCGGTGGTGGAGGCGGCCAGGGCGCTCGCGGTGCGGCCGGCCGAGTCGATCACGACGGCCTTGTAGCGCAGGGCGGTACCGACGGGGACGTCCTCGCCGATGGTGTGGGTGACCTGGTAGGGGGCGTGGTCGGCGGAGCCGAGGGTCCGCCACTTCCCGTCGCCGGTCTGGGCGGCGAAGACGACCCGGTTGAGCTGACCGCCGTCGATGTCGGCGGTGACCTCGACGGTGCCGGTGGCGCCCGCCTCGGGGGCCTTGAGGGTGACCGTGGGCTTCGCGGCCGGCTCGGCGAGCGGGCCGGAGGCCTTGAGGACGATCGCCGAGCCGGCCGGGACGGTGACGGTGATCTTCTTGTCGGCGTCGCTGGTGACGGAGGCGTCGGCGCCGTGGAGGCCCTTGTACGTCATCCGGGCGGAGCCGGTCGCGAAGGTGGCCTGCTTCGCCTCGCCGGCGTTGTTGAAGGCGACGACGTACTCGGTGGTGTCCTTGCCCGTGCCGGTGCGGGAGAAGGCGTAGACGCCCGCGCCGTCGGCCGCGTACCGCTCCTGCTGGATGCCGTCCGTGAGCGCCGGGTGGGCCTTGCGGAGCTTCGCGAGAGCGCTGATCTGCCGGTAGAGCGGTGCGCGCGTGTCGTAGGCGTCCTCGGCGTGGGTGCGGTCGCTGCCGATCAGGTCGTCGTCGAGGTAGTCGGCCGTGCGGGAGGCGAACAGGGTCTGGCGGGCGTCCTTGTCGCCGCCGGCGCCGGTGAAGCCCTGCTCGTCGCCGTAGTAGACGACCGGGTTGCCGCGGCTGAGGAACATCAGCTCGTTGGCGAGCATGTCCTTCTTCAGCAGCTCCGCGTCGGACGCCTCCGGGTTGTCCTGCGTCAGGAACGTCCCGAAGCGGCCCATGTCGTGGTTGCCGAGGAAGGTGACCTGCTCGTAGGCGTTGGCCTTGTCGGTGGCGTACTTGTAGTCGTCGCCGAAGACCGAGGCGAGCTTCTTCGCGCTGCCGCCCTGGGAGGCGTACTGCCGTGCCGCCTCCTGGAAGGGGAAGTCGAGCGTGGCGTCCAGGCGGCCCCGGGTGACGTACGGGGCGGTGACGTCGGTGTCGGCGGAGTACACCTCGCCGAACATGAAGAAGTCGTCGCGGCCCTTCTTGGCCGCGTAGGCGTCCAGGGCGGTGGCCCACTGGGTCCAGAACTCCATGTTGACGTGCTTCACGGTGTCGATCCGGAAGCCGTCGATGTCGAAGTCCCTCACCCACCGCTGGTAGATCTTCTCCATGCCGTCGACGACCTCGGGACGCTCGGTCCACAGGTCGTCGAGGCCGGAGAAGTCGCCGTACTCGGCGGACTCGCCTGCGAAGGTGGAGTCGCCGCGGTTGTGGTACATGTCCGGGTCGTTGAGCCAGGACGGGACCTTGAGGTCCTCCTTCGCCTCGGGCACGACCGGGGTGCGCGGGAAGGAGCCGGAGTCGACGCGCGGGAACTTCCGCGAGCCGTCGGCGTAGTCGGCGTCGTCGAAGGGCTCGCCGTCCTTCGTCAGGTACGGGAAGGCGCCCTTGGAGAGGTAGCCGTAGGACTTCTCCTCGTAGTCGACGACGTCGGCGGTGTGGTTGGTGATGACGTCGAAGAAGACCTTCATGCCCTTGTCGTGGGCCTTGTCGATGAGGGTCTCGAGGTCCTCGTTGGTGCCGAAGTGCGGGTCGACCTGGGTGAAGTCGGTGATCCAGTAACCGTGGTAACCGGCGGAGGCGTCCTTGCCGGTCCCCTGCACGGGCTGGTTCTTGAAGATGGGCGCCATCCAGATGGCGGTGGTGCCGAGCCCCTTGATGTAGTCGAGCCTCTTCGTCAGGCCCTTGAGGTCGCCACCCTGGTAGAAGCCCTTGTCGGTGGGGTCGTACCCGGTGGTGAGGCGGGAGCCGGTGAGCCCGCCGCGGTCGTTCTTCGCGTCGCCGTTGGCGAAGCGGTCCGGCAGGACGAAGTAGAACTGCTCGCGGGTCAGCTCGTGCCGCGCGGGCGACTCGGCGAGCTTCGCGTCCGAGGGCGGCGCGGGCGGGGTCGCGGCACTGGCGGCGACCGGCTGCACCAGGGCGGCGGCGAGCGCGGCCACGGTGACGGCGGCGACGCGTCCGCCGCGTGCGGTGCGGCGCCCCGGGGGCGCGGGCCATCTGGGTATCAAGGCGAGAACTCCTTGCGCTTACGGCTCATTTCGGGTCCGACCCCACACGCCGCGGCACGGCCTGTTTCGGCCACGTCACCGGAGCGTCGGCGTGACCGTACCGCCGTTGAAAGCTTTACAGCAAGGGTTGTGAAAGTAACGGTAAGGACTTGCATACGGACGCGGGCCGCGCCGCCGCCCCGTGAACGGCGGCGCGGCCCGCGCGTCTTCAGCAGGACGACTTGCCGGCGTACACCGCGAGGGCCGTGTGGGCGCCCAGGGTGGCGGTCAGCTGCCCGGAACCGTTCACCGTCACCGTGGTGTTGTTCTGGACGTTGCAGTACGTCCCTGCGGGGAGGGAGGTCTGGTAGGTGCGGGTCAGGGAGCCGGACTCGTGGTTGACGGCCACGAAGCCCTTGCCGCCCCGGCCGAAGGCGATCGCGTCGCCGCCGTTGTCCCACCAGTCGGTCACCGCCTGGCCCCGGGTGGCGTTGCGGAAGGCGACCATGGACTTGATCTCCGGCCAGGCGTGCTGGCACTTCCAGCCGCTCTGCCAGCAGGCGTCGACCCGCCCGCCGTTCGGCGGTCCGGCGTCGTGGTCGGAGAACTCGTACCCGGAGTTGATGTCCGGGGCGCCGTAGGGCCAGGCCAGCATGAAGACGTTGGCCAGGGTGTAGGTGGCGCCGTCCTTGTAGTTCAGGGTGGAGCCGTTGCGCTCGGTGTCGTGGTTGTCGACGAAGACGCCCGAGACACCGCTGCCCATGTAGCCCCAGCCCTCGCCGTAGTTCTTCAGGTAGGCGAGGTTCTCGTTGTTGAAGACCCGCTTGAGGTCGTAGGCGTACCGGAACTCCTGGACGTCCCCGTTGCCGGTGTACTCGGTGGGCTGGACGGCCTCACCGGCGCCGTAGATGACCTCCTGCTTCCAGTACACGGAGGGGTTGGTCAGGCGGGACTTGATGTTGGCGAGGTCGGCGGCCGGCATGTGCTTGGCCGCGTCGATGCGGAAGCCGTCCACACCCAGCGACAGCAGGTCGTTCATGTACCCGGCGACGGTCTTGCGGACGTACTCCTCACCGGTGTCGAGGTCGGCGAGGCCGACCAGTTCGCAGTTCTGGACGTTCCCGCGGTCGCCGTAGTTGCTGATCTGCGCGGTGCAGTTGTCGAAGTCGTACGAGGAGTACAGACCGGGGTAGTTGTACTTGGTGTACGACGAGCCGCCGGTGCCGGTGCCGTTGCCCGCGGACATGTGGTTGATGACCGTGTCGGCGACGACCTTCACGCCGGCCGCGTGACACGTGTCGACCATGTTCTTGAACGCGGCGCGGTCACCGAGCCGCCCGGCGATCTTGTAGCTCACCGGCTGGTACGACGTCCACCACTGCGCGCCCTGTATGTGCTCGGCGGGCGGGGAGACCTGGACGTATCCGTATCCGGCGGGGCCGAGGGTGGTGGTGCACTCACGGGCGACCGAGGCGAAGTTCCACTCGAAGAGGACTGCGGTGACGTCCTTGCTGCCGGGCGGGGACGCCTGCGCCCCAGTCGGGGCCATGACAACCGAGGCGGCCGCGAGGGCGGCCATCCCGGCGATGATTCTGCGTGCCATGTGGGGTTACCTTCTTCATCGAAGGGTGTGGGGATACCGCTCACATCACTTGAAGCTTCTTGCAGAAAACTTCAGCAACCTTGCGGCAACGCAGATGTTAGAGGCCCGCCACCGGAAAGGGCAGCGGGCCGTACCAACTTGAATGAAAAAAGTTGCGAGCCGAACGTCAGCCCGCGGTCCACCACACGGTGGTGTCCGCCGGCACCTTCGCCTCGCCGGCCGTCTCCTCCACCTCACCGCTGGCGAGCAGGACACGGCCGTACGACGGGGTGGTCACCGACTCCCCCGTGGTGTTGGCGACGCACACGAAGTCGCCGCGCCGGAAGGCGAGGACGCCCTCGGGGGCGCGCAGCCACTCCACCGCGTCGCCCGCGCCCAGGTCGGCCTGGTCCCGGCGCACGGCGAGCGCGGACCGGTACAGCTCCAGGGTCGAGCCGGGGTCGCCGGTCTGCGCCTCGACGCTCAGTCCGCCCCAGCTCGCCGGCTGCGGCAGCCAGCTGCCGCCGTCGCCGAAGCCGTACGAGGAGCCCTCACGGGTCCACGGGATCGGGACGCGGCAGCCGTCGCGGAAGCCGTCCTGGCCCGCGCCCCGGAAGTACGCCGGGTCCTGGCGCACCTCGTCCGGCAGGTCGACGACGTCCGGCAGACCGAGCTCCTCGCCCTGGTAGACGTACGCCGAGCCGGGCAGCGCCAGCATCAGCAGGGTCGCCGCGCGCGCCCGGCGCAGACCCAGTTCGCGGTCGCCGGCCAGACGGATCTGGGTGCCGAGGCCGGCCGGGTTGGCGAAGCGGGTGGCGTGCCGGGTGACGTCGTGGTTGGACAGCACCCAGGTGGCGGGGGCGCCGACCGGGCGCATGGCGTCCAGGGTGCGGTCGATGACCTCGCGCAGTTCCGACGCGTCCCAGTGGGTGCCCAGGTACTGGAAGTTGAACGCCTGGTGCAGTTCGTCGGGGCGGACGTAGTTCGCGGTGCGCTCGACGGTCGGGGTCCAGGCCTCCGCGACGAAGATGCGCTCACCGCTGTACTCGTCGAGGATGAGCCGCCACTGGCGGTAGATGTCGTGGACGCCGTCCTGGTCGAAGAACGGCATGACATCGTTGCCCAGCAGCTTCAACTGCTCATGGGATCCAAGGTCGGGAAGGCCTTCCGCCTTCACCATGCCGTGGGCGACGTCGATGCGGAAGCCGTCCACGCCCATGTCCAGCCAGAAGCGGAGGATGGAGCGGAACTCGTCGCCGACGGCCGGGTGCTCCCAGTTGAAGTCGGGCTGCTCGGGCGCGAACAGGTGCAGGTACCACTCGCCGGGGGTGCCGTCGGGCTCGGTGACGCGGGTCCAGGCCGGGCCGCCGAAGATCGACTCCCAGTCGTTGGGCGGCAGCTCGCCGTTCTCGCCCTTGCCGGGGCGGAAGTGGTAGCGGTCGCGGGAGGGCGAGCCGGGGCCCTCGGCGAGGGCGCGCTTGAACCATTCGTGCTGGTCGGAGGAGTGGTTCGGGACCAGGTCGACGATGATCCTGAGGCCGAGGCCGTGGGCGTCGCGGATCAGCGCGTCCGCGTCGAGGAGGGTGCCGAACATGGGGTCGACGGCGCGGTAGTCGGCGACGTCGTAGCCGGCGTCGGCCTGCGGGGAGGCGTAGAAGGGGCTGAGCCACACGGCGTCCACGCCGAGGTCGCGCAGGTACGGCAGGCGGGAGCGGATGCCTTCCAGGTCGCCCATGCCGTCGCCGTTGCTGTCGGCGAAGCTGCGCGGGTACACCTGGTAGATCACCGCGTCCCGCCACCAGTCGCGGCGCCGTGCGACGGTGGCGACGGCCGAGTCGGTCGTGGGGGTCGGGGCCGGGGCGGCGGAGTGCTGCTGGCTCATGTCGTCCTTGATGCGAGTTCGGTCGGGAAGGCGAGTGGGGTGCGGCGGGGAGACGAGGCGGCCGCGGGGGTCAGCGGGGTCGGATGGACACCCGCGGCCGCCTACCCGCGCGAGTCAGGCGCGCGGGAGTCGTTCCACGGAGGGGATCAGCCCTTCGTGCCGCCGGCGGTGAGGCCGGCCACCAGGTTCTTCTGCACGAGGTAGAAGAACACGGAGACCGGTATCGCGATCAGGACCGCGGTGGCGGCCATGAGGTTGCGCTGTGCGTCGTGCTCGCTGACGAAGCTCTGCAGACCGACGGCGAGGGTGTACTTCTCGTCGTCGAGCATGAACGTCGTGGCGAAGGCGACCTCGCCGAACGCGGTGATGAAGCTGTAGAACGCGGCGACCGCCAGCCCCGGCTTGGAGAGCGGCAGGATCAGCCGTGCGAACGTGCCGAAGGGGGTCAGCCCGTCGACGCGTCCAGCCTCGTCGATCTCGAACGGGATGGTGTCGAAATAGCCCTTCATCAGCCAGGCGCAGTACGGCACCGCCGTCGTGCAGTAGACGAGGATGAGTCCAAGGTAGCTGTCGACGAGCTGCAGGTCCGAGAGGATCTGGTACATCGGGACCATCAGGACGGCCACCGGGAACATCTGGGTGAGCAGCAGCACCCACATGAACTTCCGGTAACCGGGGAAGCGCATGCGGGAGACCGCGTAGCCGGTGGTGGCGGCGACCAGGACGCCGATGACCGTGGTGCCGAGCGAGACGATCAGCGAGCTCTTCAGCCAGTCGAAGAAGTTCGTGTTCTGCAGGACGAACGTGTAGTTGTCGAGCGTCATCTTGCCCCAGATGCCGCCGGGGCGCAGATAGTCGTCCTTGTCGGGGCCGAGGGAGAGGAAGACCAGCCAGGCGACCGGGAACAGCGCGATCAGGCTGGCCACGGTCAGCACGCCGTGCGTGGTGAGGCGTGCCAGGGGGCCGCTCTCGCCGCGTCGGCGCGTCCTGCGGGGCGCGGGCTCCTTGTCGACAGGCCGGTCCGCCGGAGCAGTGGGGGTGACGGTGGATGTGCTCATGGGGACTCCTGCCTCAGATCGCGAGCTGCTGCTCATTGCGGTTCAGCCAGCGGCGGTAGAAGGAGGTGAAGACGACCAGGATGGCCAGCAGCAGCATGCCGTAGGCCGCGGACTCGGCGAATTCGCGCGGCTGCTGTCCGAAGCCGAGCTGGTAGGCCCAGGTCACGAGGATCTGTGCCTCCGGGGCGGTGTTGCCGAACAGCAGGAAGATGACGGCGAACTGGTTGAAGGTCCAGATGACGCCGAGCAGGACCACGGTGGAGCTGACCGAGCGCAGGCCGGGCAGGGTGACGTGGCGGAACCGCTGCCAGGCGCTCGCGCCGTCCATCTCGGCCGCCTCGTACAGGCTGGCGTCGATGGACTGCAGGCCGCCGAGCAGGGAGACCATCATGAACGGCACACCGCACCAGGTGTTGACCATGATCGCGGCGAACCGCTGCCAGAAGGTGTCCTCCAGCCACGCGGGCGTGGGCAGGCCGAGGGAGTCCAGGGCGGTGTTGATGATGCCGGCGTCGGCGAGCATGAAGCGCCAGCCGAAGACGGTGACGAAGGTCGGCACGGCCCACGGCAGGATGAGGACCAGCCGGTAGAGGGTGCGGCCGCGCAGCTTCTGGTTGAGCAGCAGGGCCAGGCCCAGGCCGATGCCGTAGTGCAGGCCGACGCAGGCGGCCGTCCACACGATCGTCCAGATGAACTTGGACCAGAAGCGGTCGTAGGCCGTCTCGCCCCACAGGATGTCGGCGTAGTTGTCGATGCCGATGAACTTGTAGGTGGCCTCGATCTCGTTGACGCCGATGGTGCGGGCCGAGTTCAGGCTGTCCGCGTCGGTGAGGGTGAGGTAGAAGCCGTACGCCAGGGGGTACAGCACGATGACGCCGAGCACGAGGGCCACCGGCGCGATCATGGCGTAGGCGTACCAGTGCTTCTGGAAACTGCGCTTCAGGCGGCTGACCGGCCCGGGGCGGGGCGCGCGGTCACCGCGGCGCTTGCCGGTCGCGCGGTCGATGGCGACTGTCATGGTTCGGCACCTTCTGGATGATCAAGGGGTACGGCACACGGGCCGGCGGCCGCCGGACCCTCCCCCCGGCGGGAAGCGGGTCCGGCGGCCACACGGGCGTTACTTGCTGAAGTCCGGCACCAGCTTGGCGATCGCGGTCTCCGCGTCGCCCAGGCCCTTGTCCAGGGACTCCTTGCCGCTCGCGATCTGCGGGAGCTCGTCGTCCAGCGGACCCCACAGCGAGCTGTACTCGGGCAGGGCCGGGCGCGGCTGCGCGGCGGAGAGGACCGTCTGGTAGCCGGCGATGCCCGGGTCGGCCTTGACCTTGTCGGTGTAGGCGTCGTCGCGCGTGGGCAGCGTGGAGTTCTTCAGCGCGATGGTCTCCTGCGCCTTGGCCGAGGTCATGAACTTCACGAACTTCAGCGCGGCCTCCTGCTTGTCCTTGCTGGAGCCGGCGTAGACGGAGAGGTTGTGGCCGCCGGTCGGGGCGCCCGCCTTGCCGGTGGAGCCGGCCGGGACGGTGGCGATGCCGAGGTTGTTCTTGTCCTTGAAGGCGGAGCCCTTGTAGAAGTTGGTGATCTCCCACGGGCCCTGGACGATCGAGGCGACCTTGCCGTTGACGAACGCGTCCTGGATGTGGGCGTAGGCGTCGGCGGTCACGTCGGCCTTGTGCAGGCCCTTGCCGTCGAAGAGGTCCAGCCAGGTGCCGTAGGCCTTCTCGGCCTCGGCCGACTTCACGGTGATCTTCTTGGCGCCGGCGTCGACCATGTCGGTGCCCTCGCCGTACAGGAACGGCTGGGCGTAGTAGCCCGCGGTGGAGCCCCAGTAGCCGTCGACGCCGGTCTTGTCCTTGATGGTGGCGGCGGCCTTCTTCAGGTCGTCCCAGGTCTTGGGGGCCTCGACGCCGGCCTTCTCGAAGATCTCCTTGTTGTAGACGAAGGCGAGGGTGTCCGTGGTGAAGGGGACGCCGTAGGTCTTGCCCTCGTACTTGGCCTGCTCGATCAGGTTGGGCTTGAACTGGTCCTGCTCGGCGAGGGCCTCGGTGCCGTCCAGCGGCAGGAAGAAGCCCTTCTTGGCGAAGGCGGGGGTCCAGCCGACCTCGGAGCGCAGCACGTCGGGGGCGCCCTTGGAACCGGCGGCGGTGTCGAACTTGTTCTGCGCCTGGTCGAAGGGGACGTTGACGAACTCGACCTTGATGTCCTTGTTGGCGGCCTCGAACTCCTTGACCAGGGCCTGGTAGGTCGGCGCCTCGTTGGTCGCGTTGGAGGTGTCCCACCAGGTGATGGTGACCGGTCCGCCGGCCGAGTCGCCGCTGTCGCTGTCTCCGCCGCAGGCCGTCGCCGCGAGGGCGAGGGACGCCACCAGCGCGGTGGCCGCTATGCCACGCCGCATGAGGTTCTCCTTGAGGGTTAAGCCCGTGTGGTGGGCCCTGTCGTCACGTTCGCGTCGTCCGCCCGAAGGGCGGGCCTCGCGGCGTCCGGTGCGTGCGATCGCAAGGCGCCGGAGCGCCCTCGTGGCGGAGCCACGTGGGCGTTTCGGCAACGCTGCGAGCGTGCGTGCCAGGCGTCGCGAGGCAGACGGGAATGTGACGACAGGGCCCCGCAGGTGCGGCCCCGTCTGCCGTCCTGCGAACTTGCCGACCGCGCCGTTGCCGCCGCCGGGCGACGTGAACGTAACAGCGATGGAACCGTTTCGAAAGACCTTGCAGAAAAGTTTTGCAAGCGACGCGGAGAGTTATGTCGCCGTGACCTGTTCTCGACCGCTCGGCTACCCGGGTTTCCGCCCGTACGGCAGGGGTTCGGACTGTTGTGCAAGACTCTGCAAGCACTTGCCATCCGTTGCCGCCGGGGGAATCATCCCTTGCGGACCGGACGCCGACCACGACTTGAGGACCGCGATGACCCAGCAGCCCGCAGCGGGCCGTTCGACGGCGCGCGCCGCGCGCACCAGGCGTCCGATCGGTGTGCAAGGGGAGAACCGGCGGCTACAGTCCACTCCTGTGACCACACGCCTTGCCGATATCGCTGCTCAGGCGGGGGTGAGCGAGGCGACCGTCAGCCGCGTCCTCAACGGCAAGCCAGGCGTCGCCGCCACCACCCGCCAGTCCGTGCTCGCCGCCCTCGACGTCCTCGGCTACGAGCGTCCGGTGCGGCTGCGGCAGCGCAGCGAGGGCCTGGTCGGTCTGATCACCCCGGAGCTGGAGAACCCGATCTTCCCGGCGCTGGCCCAGGTCATCGGGCAGGCGCTGACCCGCCAGGGCTACACGCCGGTGCTCGCCACCCAGACCCCGGGCGGGTCGACGGAGGACGAGCTCACCGAGATGCTCGTGGACCGCGGCGTGGCCGGCATCATCTACGTCTCCGGGCTGCACGCCGACACCACCGCCGACACGCAGCGCTACGAGCGGCTGCGGGCGCAGGGCGTGCCGTTCGTGCTCGTGGACGGTTTCTCGCCGAAGGTGCAGGCGCCGTTCATCTCCCCCGACGACCGGGCCGCGATGGCGCTCGCCGTCACCCACCTCGCCTCCCTCGGCCACACCCGCATCGGGCTGGCGCTCGGGCCGAAGCGGTTCGTGCCGGTGCAGCGCAAGATCGAGGGCTTCGTCCGCACCGTGCAGGAGCAACTGGGGCTGAGCGCCGAGACGGTCGAGACGGAGCTGGTCCAGCACTCGCTGTACACGCTGGAGGGCGGCCAGGCCGCCGCCACCGCGCTGATGGACCGCGACTGCACGGCGGTGGTGTGCGCGAGCGACATGATGGCGCTGGGCGCGATACGGGCGGCCCGGCAGCGCGGTCTGGACGTGCCCAAGGACATCTCGGTGGTCGGCTTCGACGACTCCCCGCTGATCGCCTTCACCGACCCGCCGCTGACCACGGTCCGCAAGCCGGTCCCGGCGATGGGCCAGGCCGCGGTGCGCACGCTGCTGGAGGAGATCGGCGGGACGCCCGCGCCGCACAGCGAGTTCGTGTTCATGCCGGAACTGGTGGTGCGCGGTTCGACCGCTTCGGCCCCTGGGGACCGGAATCGTCCTCAAGGCGGAGAGTAGGGCCTCCGGCGCACTGCCACAGGAGGAAGCGGCGGGCCTGCCGTCGGGGGAGCACGTGCGGGGCGGGCCCGACCGGGGGATGATCTGACCGGAGGGTCTTTTCTGGCAGACTCTGGCCCATGGGTGACACGACGGTGACAACGCTGGAAGGCCGGGAAGAGGCCGCAGCGCGCCCCGTCGCGGAGGAGACGGGGCCGGGCCGCCTGCGCCGTCTGCGCGTACCGCGCCGGCCCCGGCTGTGGTTCGAGATCCTGCTGATCGCGGTGAGTTACTGGACGTACTCGCTCGTGCGCAACGCCGTGCCGGAACAGCGGTCCGAGGCGCTGCGCAACGCCGACTGGATCTGGCGGCTCGAGCAGCAGCTGGGCCTCGCCGTCGAGGAGTCCGTCAACCATGCCGTGAACTCGGTGACTTGGCTCATCGTCGGCATGAACTACTACTACGCCACCCTGCACTTCGTGGTGACGCTGGGTGTCCTGGTGTGGCTCTACCGTGGTCATCCCGGCCGCTACGCGGCGACCCGCCTGGTCCTCTTCACCACCACGGGCATCGCCCTCGTCGGCTACTACCTGTATCCGCTCGCCCCGCCCCGGCTGATGAACGGCCAGGACTTCATCGACACCGTCCTGGTCCACCAGACGTGGGGCTCGATGGCCTCCGGTGACCTGAAGAACATGTCGAACCAGTACGCCGCGATGCCGTCGATGCACATCGGCTGGTCGGTCTGGTCCGGTCTGACGATCTTCGCGCTGGCCACCGTCCCGTGGGTGCGGGTGCTGGGCCTGGTGTACCCGGCGGCCACGCTGGTGGTCATCGTCGCCACCGCCAACCACTTCTGGCTGGACGCGGTGGGCGGCGTCCTCTGCCTGGCCTTCGGCTACGGCGTCGCCCTGGTCTGGTACGGCCGGCAGCCGTACGCCCTGCCGAGACAGCCGGGCGGACGGGAGGAACGGGGGCCGGCCCGGATCCCGGTGCCGAAGCAGGGATGACCCGGGGTCACGACCCCCCGTAGAACAGCTCCTCCACCACGCCCCGCGCCCGCCGTGCCGTGCGCCGGTACGCGTCGAGCATGTCGCCGGCGTGACCGGGGCCGTAGCCCAGGTAGCGGCCGACGGCGCCCAGCTCGCGGGGCACGGTGGGGAAGGTGTCCCCGGCCCGGCCCCGGACCAGCATCACCGCGTTGCGCACGCGGGTGGCGAGCACCCAGGCCTCGTCGAGGGTGGCGGCGTCCTCCTCGGAGATCAGCCCGGCAGCGCGGGCGGCGGTCAGCGCCTGCCGCGTGCGGGTCGTGCGCAGGCCCGGCACCTCCGCCCCGTGCCGCAGCTGGAGCAGCTGCACGGTCCACTCCACGTCGGACAGCCCGCCCGGCCCGAGCTTGGCGTGCAGCTTGGGGTCGGCGCCGCGCGGCAGCCGCTCGGACTCCATGCGGGCCTTCAGCCGCCGGATCTCGCGGACGGCCTCCTCGTCGAGTCCGCCGGCCGGGTAGCGCAGCGGGTCGATCAGCTCGGTGAAGCGGCGGCCCAGGTCCTCGTCCCCGGCGACGTGCTCGGCGCGCAGCAGCGCGTGCCGCTCCCACACCAGCGACCAGCGGCGGTAGTACGCCTCGTACGACGCGAGCGTGCGCACCAGCGGGCCGGACTTGCCCTCCGGGCGCAGGTCGGCGTCGATGAGCAGCGGCGGGTCGGCGCTGGGGACCTGCAGCAGGCGGCGCATCTCGGCGACCACCTTGCCCGCGGCCTCGGCGGCCTCCCGCTCGTCCACGCCGTCGCGCGGTTCGTGCACGAACAGGACGTCCGCGTCGGAGCCGTAGCCCAGCTCGTGCCCGCCGAAGCGGCCCATGCCGATGATCGCGAACCGGGTGGGGAGGGTGTCCCCCCAGCCCTCGCGGACCACCGCGCGGAGCGTGCCCGAGAGGGTCGCGGCGGTCAGGTCGGACACCGCGCCGCCCACCAGGTCCACCAGGGCGCCCTGGTCGGCCTCGGCGGGCTGCGACTCGGTGCCGTAGGAGCCGACGATGTCGGCGGCGGACGTGCGGAACAGCTCGCGGCGGCGCACCCCGCGGGCGGCCGTGACGCCCTGGACGGCGTTGTCGGCGCGGCGGACGGCGGCGAGCATCTCCTGCTCCAGATGGGCGCGCGGGCGCGGCTCGAGTCCGCCGCCGCCGTCGCCGAGCAGCGCCACCGCCTCGGGGGCACGCATCAGCAGGTCGGGGGCGAGCCGCCCGGCGGACAGCACGCGGGCCAGGTTCTCGGCGGCGGCGCCCTCGTCGCGCAGCAGCCGCAGGTACCAGGGCGTCTTGCCGAGCGCGTCGGAGACCTTGCGGAAGGTGAGCAGACCGGCGTCCGGGTCGGCGGAGTCCGCGAACCAGCCGAGCAGCACGGGCAGCAGGGTGCGCTGGATGGCGGCCTTGCGGGTGACGCCGGACGCCAGCGCCTCCAGGTGGCGCAGCGCGGCGGCCGGATCGGCGTACCCGAGCGCGATCAGCCGTTCCCGCGCGGCCTCGGCGCTGAGCCGGGCCTCGCCGGGGGCGAGCGCGGCGACGGCGTCCAGCAGCGGCCGGTAGAACAGCTTCTCGTGCAGCCGCCGTACGACGGAGGCGTGCCGCTTCCACTCCCGGGTCAGGGTGGCGACCGGGTCGGTGCGCAGGTCCAGGGAGCGGCCCAGGCGGCGCAGGTCGGCCTCGTCCTCGGGGACGAGGTGGGTGCGGCGCAGCCGGTGGAGCTGGATGCGGTGCTCCAGGGAGCGCAGGAAGCGGTAGGCGTCGTCGAGCTGGGCGGCGTCCGCGCGGCCGACGTAGCCCCCGGCGGCGAGGGCCTTCAGCGCGTCGAGGGTGGTGCCGCTGCGCAGCGAGGCGTCGGAGCGGCCGTGCACCAGCTGGAGCAGCTGCACCGCGAACTCGACGTCCCGCAGGCCGCCCGGGCCGAGCTTCAGCTGGCGGTCGATCTCGGCGGCGGGGATGTTCTCCACCACCCGGCGGCGCATCTTCTGCACGTCGGCGACGAAGTTCTCCCGCTCGGCGGCCTGCCACACCAGCGGCTGGAGCGCGGCGACGTACTCCTCGCCGAGCGCGGCGTCGCCGGCGACCGGGCGGGCCTTGAGCAGCGCCTGGAACTCCCAGGTCTTGGCCCAGCGCTGGTAGTAGGCGAGGTGGGAGGCGAGGGTGCGCACCAGCGGCCCGTTGCGGCCCTCGGGGCGCAGATTGGCGTCGACGGGCCAGATGGAGCCCTCGACGGTGGTCTCGGAGCAGATCCGCATCAGGTGCGAGGCGAGCCGGGTCGCGGCGCGCAGCGCCTTGTCCTCGTCGGCGCCGTCCACCGCCTCGCCGACGAAGATGACGTCGACGTCGGAGACGTAGTTCAGCTCGTGTCCGCCGCACTTGCCCATCGCGATCACCGCGAGCCGGCACAGGGCGGCGTCCTCGGGCGCGGCGGCCCGGGCGAGGGCGAGGGCGGCGCGCAGGGTGGCGGTGGCGAGGTCGGCGAGCTCGGCGGCGGTCTGGGCGACCTCGATCGTGCCGCAGACGTCACGGGCGGCGATGGACAGCAGGCAGCGCCGGTAGGCGACGCGGAGCGAGACCGGGTCGGTGGCCCCGGCGAGACCCCGCTCGAACTCCTCGAGGCCCGGGTGGAGGTCGCGCGGCTCGTAGGTGACGAGGGCCTGCCAGTCGCTCGGGTGCCGGGCCAGGTGGTCGGCGAGCGCCTCGGACGCGCCGAGCACCCCGAGCAGCCGGTCCCGCAGCGGCTTGGCGGCTATCAGCGTGTCCAGCAGTTCCTGGCGGGCGGTGGCCCCGCCCTGCGCCTCCAGCAGCCGTACCAGTCCCTGGAGCGCGAGGTCGGGGTCGGCGGTGGCGCCGAGGGCGTCCAGCAGCACGGGGTCGTTGCGCACGAGCGCGAGTCCGGCGCTGTCGAGCAGCCGCTCGGCGGCGGACGGATCGGTGAAGCCGTGCCGCAGCAGTCGCGTGAAGGTACTGCTCCTGCGCCCCGGCGCCGACGTCATCCCCGGCCTCCCTCGTGCCTCGTGCCTGTGCCTGGTGCACATGCCTCGGATCAGGGTCGTACGGCCATGAGCCTATCCGGAGTACGGGCCCGCGGCCCCGGGGCGGCCTGCGATGAGTTCCGGGAGCGGACGGGGTCTGATGGGGAGACGGCACGTACGGCCGACCGGCGCTGGAGGTCCCATGAGCGACATCCCCGAGACCCGCCTCGACCCGCGCTACAGCGACCCGGCGGCCGGTGCGCCGCCCTGGCCGCGGACGGAGCGGCTGCTCGCCGAGGCGGAACTGTTCTGGATCTCCACGGTCCGCCCCGACGGCCGTCCCCACGTCACCCCGCTCCCGGCCGTCTGGTCGGCCGGCGCCCTGCACTTCTGCACCGGCCCGGACGAGCGCAAGGCCCGCAACCTGGCGGAGAACCCGCACGTCGTGCTGACGACCGGCACCAACACCTGGAACGAGGGCTACGACGTGGTGGTGGAGGGCGAGGCGGGGTCACCGACGACGCGCGGCTGCGCGAGCTGGCGGCGGCGTGGGAGGCGAAGTACGGCGGCTTCTGGCACTTCGAGGTCCGGGACGGGTGCTTCCACCACGGTCCGGGACACGCTGTCGTGTTCTCGGTGGCGCCGCGGACCGTGTTCGGCTTCGGTAAGGGGAAGCCGTTCAGCCAGACCAGGTGGCGGTTCGCCTGACGCCGGGCCGACCGCCGACGAAGGAGTCGCTGTTCCATGGACATGACCCTCGAAGTGATCCCCCTCCCGGTGAGCGACATCGACCGCGCCAGGGACTTCTACCGTGACAAGGTCGGCTTCCACGTCGACATCGACCAGGAGGTCATGCCGGGCATGCGCATCGTGCAGCTGACCCCGCCCGGCTCCGGCTGCTCGATCGCACTCGGCGACAGCATCTGGAAGATGACCCCCGGGTCCGCCCCGGCCCCCGGCTCCTACCGGGGGCTCCAGCTCTGCGTCGCCGACATCGGGGCGGCCCACGCGGAACTGACCGCCCGCGGCCTGGACGTCTCCGAACCGGTCCGGTACGCCGACGCCGACGGCGCCACCTTCATGTACTTCACGGACCCGGACGGCAACGGCTGGGCGGTCCAGGAGTACCGCAGGCGGGCCACGGAGCCGCTGCACAAGCTGCTGGGGGATCAGACAGAGGCGTAGGGCAATGTATGGCGGGAGTACCATACAGTCATGGGCCTCAAGCGAACGACGGTCTATCTCGAGGAAGACGATCTCCACGACCTCAAGGACACGGCTGCGCGGAGAGGGATCAGCGAAGCCGAACTGATTCGTGAGGGCGTCCGCCTGGCCATCGCCCGCAATCGTGTCTGGGACGAGCCCGTGGGGCTTCCCGTCTTCGACAGCGGCGACCCCACCTTCGCGGAGCGAGGTGACGAGATACTGGGCGAGACGGGCTTCGGCCGCTGGAACGAGGCCTCATAAGTGATCGTCATCGCCGACACGTCGGGGGTCATCGCCTCCGTCGATCACGCTTGCCCCGAGCACAAGACCGCCCGTCACGTGATGGACACGGCCGGCCTTCTGGTGATCCCCCAACTCGTCCTCGCCGAACTGGACCACCTGTTGAGCCGCCGGTTCAACAAGGATGCCGCAGGGCAGGTCGTGGACTCACTCGTGGCACAGGCCAGGACGGGGCGCTACGTCCTCGGTGACGCGCACGCCGATCTCCTCGCGGACGCCAGGCACGTTCAGCGCAGGTACCGGGAACTCGCGCTCGACCTGACCGACTCGGTGATCGCGGTCATGGCCCGCGAGTACGCGACGGACTCCGTGCTCACGCTCGACCGGAAGGACTTCCGCGCCATCCGGCCACTCACCGCGCACCCCGCGTTCCGGCTCCTGCCCGACGATCTGTAGCGTCCCCCGCACGCTCCTCGGCCACCGTCGTCGGCGCGGACGACGGCGCGCCTCGGATCCGTACCCGCACGGTACGGCCCGCTCATCGGGCAGGCGCGGCGGGAGTGGCCCGCGAGCGGCCCGTCACTCTCGCCCCACGACACGACACGGCGTGGCACAGGTTTCCCTCATGGCGTGTCAAACCATCACAAATGGCCACTCGGGCTGAGACGGACGGCCACGTGTGCGGCCCGGAACGCGGGTCACGGCCCGCGCCGGGTCACCGGGCACGGGCCGTACGCACACATCCGATGAGGGGAAGTCGCCGATGAGTGAGTCCGTACGAACCGGATCCGGGAGCACCGGAGACAAGGTCAAGGCAGAGACCTCCGCGACGGCCGGGCAGGCCAGGCAGGCCGCCGGCCAGGTGGCGGGGACCGCGGCGGAACAGGCCCGGACCGTCGTGGGTGAGGCGCGGCAGCAGGCCGGCACGGTCATCGAGGACCTGCGCACCCGCGCGATCGACGAGGCCGACGGGCAGACGAAGCGGGCGGCCGGCACGCTGCGGCAGTGGGCGAACGACTTCTCGAACCTGGCCGCGCACGCCGAGCACGACTCGCCCGCCCGGGGCCTGGCGGCCCGGGCCGGCGACAGGGGGCAGCGGGCGGCCGACTATCTGGAGCGGCAGGGGGTCGAGGGCCTCGTCGCCGACCTCCAGGGCTTCGCCCGGCGCCGCCCCGGTGCCTTCCTCGGCGGCGCGCTGCTGGCCGGACTGGCCGTCGGACGCCTGGCGAAGGTGACGCAGACGGCGTCCCGGGCCGGCGGGGACGGGGACGGTCAGCGGCGGGTCACCGCGGCCCCGGCCTCCGAGGCCCTGCCGGTCGCTCCCCCGCCGGGAACCGCACCGCCCGCTCCGCCGAGCCTCGGCACGCCGGGCCGCCCGTTCCCGGAGGCGTGAGATGGCCACGATGTCACCGCTGTCCCGGGCCCGCTCGGCCGAGCCGTACGAAGGAGAGCGGTCCGCTGGTGAGCTGCTGTCCCGGGTGACCTCCGACCTCCAGGTCCTCTTCCGTCAGGAGGTGGAGCTGGCCAAGGCCGAGATCAAGGAGGAGGGCAGCAAGGCGGGCAAGGCGGCCGGCATGTACGGCGGTGCCGGCTTCGCCGGTTACATGGTCCTGCTGTTCCTGTCGCTGGCGGCCATGTTCGGTCTGGCCAACGTGATGGACGACGGCTGGGCCGCGCTGATCATCGCCGCGCTGTGGGCCGTCGCCGCGGCCGTGCTGTACCAGAAGGGCCGCGCGCAGATGCGCACCGTCTCGCCGAAGCCCGAGCGCACCGTCCAGACTCTGAAGGAGGACGCGGAATGGGCACGTCACCCGACCAAATGAGGGCCGAGATAGCGGCCACCCGCAACCAGCTGTCCGCGGACGTGGACCGGCTCGCCGACCGGGCCAGCCCGCGCCGCATGGCCCGCCGCCGCAAGGCGAGGATGCGCCGCACGGTGTCGGGCGTCCGTGACCGCGTCATGGGCACCGCCTCGCACACGGCGCACGGAGTGGCCGACACCGCGCGGTCGGCGGCCGGTTCGGTGCAGTCGGCGGCGGGTTCGGCGGCCGGTTCGGTGCAGGAGGGCACCGGACGCGTCGCCGACTCGGCGCGCGAGGTCGCCGGTCAGGCGGGAGAGGCCGTCCAGCAGACGCCCGAGATGGCCCGCCGCCAGACGCAGGGCAACCCGATCGCCGCCGGTCTGGTCGCCTTCGGCGTCGGCCTGCTGGCCGCCTCGATGGTGCCCGCCTCCGAGAAGGAGCAGCAGAAGGCGTCCGAGCTGATGGAGCGCGGCGCCGAGGCGCTGGAGCCGGTCAAGCAGGCCGCCACCGAGTCCGCGCAGCACTTGAAGGAGGACGCCAAGGAGGCCGCGCAGAGCGCGGCCGCGGAGGTGAAGGACACCGCGCAGCAGGCGGCCCGCACCACTCAGGACGAGGCCCGCGACCAGGCCGGCCAGGTCACCGACCAGGCCAAGGACTCCGGCCGCAGCCTCAAGGACGAGGCCGGCAAGCGCTCAGGGCCCACGTGAGGCCGGACACCGGCGAGTGGACGGAGCCCTGTTCCCGGCCCGAGCGGGTCCGGGGCAGGGCTCCGTCTCGCCCCGGTGAGCGATCAGCGGTCGGCCGGTGAGGATGAGGATGACGGTCGCCGCATCGCGATAACGGCATGGCTCATGGACCGCCGCTCCCGCTCGATCGACCACCGCAATGCGTTCCACATCGCTGACATCGGTCACCGGGTGGCGTCCCGTCAAGTAGTGCGGTGGTTCACGGCGCCGGAATCCGCAGGAGGTTGTGCCCGCCTGCGCCACGTCGTGGGGCAGGGTCCCCGCGCACCGCCAGGGGCATGTGCCTTTTCGGAAAACGAGGGCATTCCGGCCCTCGGTGTTCACATTCTGCTCATTTGAGCACGCGGGGTACATCTATCCGCCGGGTGTTCACCTTTTTCAACAGGGTGAGGGGTCACGAGCCCTGGAAGGTGACGTCACGCCGGGTGGTGCGGCCGGTCCCGCATCCGGAATGTACAGGTCACCGCCACGCCGACGCAGTTCAGGGAACTCCGCCCGGTCCACGACGACGTCTGTGACAACGCCGTGCGCCGGCCGGGGAGAAGCTCGTCCATCACGGCGGCTGGAAGAACGGACTCGCGTCACCCATTGGCGTGCTGCCGGTTCGTTCACCTCACTCGGCGTCGTCCTCCTGCCTGCCGTGAGGCGCCTCGCCGATACAACACGTACGGCGGAGGGGACGGGTGAGGATGCCGGTGGACGGTGAGGCGGTACGGCTCGGGGTCGGGGCGCGGACGCGGTCGGGGCCGGAGACGGAAGCGGACGAGCCGGGGTGGGGTGTCGACCCGGACGACGAGTGGGGCGTGGCCGCCGTCACCACGGCGGGGCGTCAGTTGAAGCTGCGGCGGGAGGCCGCGGGAATGCGGGTCGCCGGGTTCGCGGCGACGGTGAGGTACGGGGAGAACCTCGTCCGCAAGATCGAGGGCGGGAAGCGGATTCCTCGGTCCGAGCACCTGGAGAAGGCGGACGAGTTGGAGAGGGCGGTCTTCGCCCGGACGGCCCGTAGGGTCGTCTTCGACCGGCGTCCCACCCCGGAGTCGGGTTTCGTGCAGGAGGAGGCGCCCCTCGGACGTCCTGTCGGGGGCATGACGGTTTTGCGCAGGCAGCTCGAACACCTGTCGGCGGCGCAGTTGCGGCACGTCGGGGTTCAGGTGATGCCGACCGACCGCGGAGACCACCCCCAAAACGGGAGGGCGGCTCCAAGTGCTCGAGTTCGGGGACGGCACGGCGGTGGGCCGGGCCGATGACGAGTTCGGCAGCCGCCCCGTCACCGATGCCCGACAGCTCCGGATCCTCGGACTGCGCCATGGCATCATCCGAGCCGAGGCGCTGACCGCACGGGAGTCGCCGGCCTTCATCGAACGAGTGCCGGGGAGACATGAACCGCAAGGGCACGGGCCGAGACGACGTCGAACCGACCCGGTTCAGGAGCGGTTGCGGCGACAGCGGCAATCCCAGCGACTGCGTCGAGGTCGCGATGACCCCCGACTCCGTCCACGTCCGGGACTCCAGGACCACCGACGCGGCCCCCGTCTCACCCTCACGGCGGCGACGTGGGCCCGCTTCGTGACGCGTCACGCCGGCTGAGGCCGGGGGCCGCCGCGAGGGCGGCCCCCGGTACCCGTCAGCTCGCGTACGTCTCGAATTCGGCGATCCTCGGGGTGCCCGAGGCACTGGTGATCTCGAAGGTGATCTTCTTCAGGGAGGTCGCGGAGAAGCTGATGACGCCCGTTCCGCTGCCGGAGGCCAGGACGGCGCCCGTGTCGTGGTTCAGGACACGGTAGGAGCCGACCGTGCCGGAGCCCGACGCCTGCCGGATGTTGATCTTGGAGACCGTGGTGGCCGAGCCCCACTTGACCGAGACGGAGCCGGTCGAGCCGGACGGCGACCAGTACGTACTCGTGCTGCCGTCGACGACGTTGCCGTAGCTCGTCCCGGAGGCCTTGGAGGAGCCGTCGGCGCCCGCGCCGATGCTGAGGTTGGTGCCGGTGGGCGGGTCAGTGGGGTCCGGGTCCGTCGGGTCCGGGTCCGGGTCGGTGGGGTCCGGGTCCGTCGGGTCGGGGTCGGTCGGGTCCGGGGTCTGGGGGGTGCAGCTGCCGTCCGAGACCTTCAGGCCCTTGTTGGCGCCCGCCGTCTGGCTCACCACGCTCGGCACGCAGTTGGCCGCGTCGAGGGTGTACGCGTACGGGACGCTGACCGAGGTGTTCGACGTCGGGTTCGGGCCGGCGGGGTTGTTGTCGCCCTCCCGCTCGGACCAGGTCACGTTGTCGAAGATGTTGCCGCTGACCTGCCAGTAGCCGGCCTGATCGGTGTAGAAGGTGCCGAGGACGTCCTTGGAGTCCTCGAAGTAGTTGTTGTCCACCTTCGCGCGGGCTCCGGCACGGGAGTTGATGCCGGACTCGTTCAGGTTCTTGTAGTGGTTGTTGTAGATGTGCGAGACGCCGCCGCGCAGCAGGGGGGTACGGGAGTCGATGTTCTCGTACAGGTTGTGGTGGAACGTGACGTACCCGTTCGAGGTGTCGCTCTCGCTGGAGCCGATGAGGCCGCCGCGGCCGGAGTTGCGCAGGATGCTGTAGGACAGCGTCACGTACTGGGTGTTGTCCTTCATGTCGAAGAGGCCGTCGTAGCCCTCCGACTCGCCGCCGGACGCCTCCAGGGTGGTGTGGTCGACCCAGACGTTGCGGACACCGCTTTCCATGCCGATGGCGTCTCCGCCGTTCGACGTGGGCGAGCCCGACTTCTTGACGTTCCGGATCGTCACGTTCTGGATGATGATGTTGCTGGACTCCCGGATGTGGATGCCCAGTTGGTCGAAGACGGCGCCGTTGCCCACACCGACGATCGTGACGTTGCTGATCTGCTTGAGCTCGATGACACCGGCGGCGGTGCTGCAGCTGTCCCCCGACACCTTGGCGGTGTTGCCGTGGTTGATGGTGCCCTCGACCTGGATGACGATCGGGGTGGAACTGCTGGCCCGGCCGCACAGGGCCTGGTGGATCGCGGTGCCGGTGGTGGCGCGGACCGTCTGGCCGCCCGCACCGCCGGTGGTCCCGCCGTTCTGGGTCGCGTAGCCGGTGACGCCGCCGGTGGCGGCGGACGCCGTGGACGTGGACAGGGCCATACCGGTCGCCGCCGCGAGGGCGCCCGTGGCCAGGAGAGCGGAGAGTCGCACGGCGACTGATCGTCTCATTCTCGTCTCGCCTTTCGTACTCCGAGTTGCGCCGGACTGAATGTCATGGGCATGACAGCAAGACCGATGAGGGTGGGCGGGGTGGGCCGGACCCATCGGCGGGAAAGCGCTTTCTTTTGGTCTGTCGTTGACAGTAGGGGCACGCCCGAGGGACTGGCAAGGTTCCGCGCAGTTACGGAATACAGCCTTCCGATTCATGCGGCCCACCGCCTCCGCACGTTCTAGGACAAGATCTGACCTCAATGGCTCCTAGCGTGGTCCTCGACCGACGGAAGAACCCCGGAAGGCGGAGATCATGACTGTGAACGAACCGGTCACCCAGGAACGGGCCACTCAGGAACAGGCCGAAGCCCCGGCCGTCACCGGCGAGCGCGCCGACCTGCTGGAGACGCTGGCCAAGCACCGGCACTTCCTGCGCCTCACCACCCGCGACCTCACCGACGAGCAGGCCGGGCTGCGGACCACCGCCAGTGAGCTCTGCCTGGGCGGTCTGATCAAGCACGTCACCTCGGTCGAGCGGAACTGGGTGGCCTTCATCCTGAACGGCCCCTCGGCGATGGGGGACTTCACGGCCATGACCGAGGACGACTGGGCCCGGCGGGCCGACGAGTTCCGGATGCTGCCCGGTGAGACGCTGGCCGGTGTGCTGGCCGAGTACGCCGACGTGGCCGCCCGGACCGACGACCTGGTCGCGGCCCTGCCCGACCTCGACGCCGCATGGCCCCTGCCGAAGGCTCCGTGGTTCGAGTCCGACGCGCGGTGGTCGGCCCGCAGGACGCTGCTGCACGTCATCGCCGAGACCGCCCAGCACGCCGGCCACGCCGACATCATCCGTGAGTCGCTGGACGGCTCCAAGAGCATGGGCTGACCGCCGGGGCGCCCGCGGAAGGGGCCGAGGCACACGGCCATCGGTCCCGTACGCCCCGTCAGCCGGACACCCGACGGCGGCCCGCGCCTACAGCACCGGCAGGTTCTTGCGCAGCTCGAAGGCGGTGACCTCGGAGCGGTACTCCTCCCACTCCTGCTTCTTGTTGCGCAGGAAGAAGTCGAAGACGTGCTCGCCGAGGGTCTCGGCGACCAGGTCGCTGCGTTCCATCAGGGTCAGGGCCTCGCCCAGGTTCTGCGGCAGCGGCTCAATGCCCAGCGCGCGGCGTTCCGCGTCGGACAGGGCCCACACGTCGTCCTCGGCGCCCGGAGGGAGCTCGTAGCCCTCCTCGATGCCCTTCAGGCCGGCGGCCAGCAGGACGGCGTAGGTCAGGTACGGGTTGGCGCCGGAGTCGATGGAGCGGACCTCCACGCGCGCCGAGCCGGTCTTGCCGGGCTTGTACATGGGCACGCGGACCAGCGCCGAGCGGTTGTTGTGGCCCCAGCAGATGTACGACGGGGCCTCGCCGCCGGCGCCGGCCGTGCGCTCCGTGCCGCCCCAGATGCGCTTGTAGGAGTTGACCCACTGGTTGGTGACCGCGGACACCTCCGCCGCGTGCCGCAGCAGGCCCGCGATGAAGGAGCGGCCGACCTTGGAGAGCTGGTACTCCGCGCCGGACTCGTAGAACGCGTTGCGGTCGCCCTCGAAGAGGGAGAGGTGGGTGTGCATGCCGGAGCCGGGGTGCTCGGAGAAGGGCTTCGGCATGAAGGTCGCCTGGACGCCCTGCTCGAGGGCCACCTGCTTCATGACCAGGCGGAACGTCATGATGTTGTCGGCCGTGGAGAGCGCGTCCGCGTAGCGGAGGTCGATCTCCTGCTGGCCGGGGGCGCCCTCGTGGTGGGAGAACTCCACCGAGATGCCCATCGACTCCAGCATGGTGATCGCCTGGCGGCGGAAGTCCATGCCGACGTTCTGCGGGGTGTGGTCGAAGTAGCCGGAGTTGTCCGCGGGGGTCGGGCGGCTGCCGTCCAGCGGCTTGTCCTTCAGCAGGAAGAACTCGATCTCCGGGTGGGTGTAGAAGGTGAAGCCCAGGTCGGAGGTGCGGGCGAGCGCGCGCTTGAGGACGTAGCGCGGGTCGGCGAAGGACGGGGAGCCGTCCGGCATGAGGATGTCGCAGAACATGCGGGCCGTACCGGGGGCCTCGGCACGCCAGGGGAGGATCTGGAACGTCGACGGGTCCGGCTTGGCGATCATGTCGGACTCGTACACCCGGGCGAAGCCCTCGATGGCGGAGCCGTCGAAGCCGATCCCCTCGTCGAACGCCTGTTCCAGCTCGGCGGGGGCGACGGCCACCGACTTGAGGAAGCCCAGCACGTCGGTGAACCACAGGCGCACGAACCGGATGTCGCGCTCCTCCAACGTCCGGAGCACGAACTCCTGCTGCTTGTCCATCTTCCGCTTCCCCATCCTTGCCGGTCGGGCCACCTGTCCGCTCCCACGCCCCCAGGAGGCGGCCGGGCGTCCCGAGCATCCCACCACACCAGCGTTTCATACGCGTTGCCGACCTCGATCGGCCGGCTTGCCGCGGCCTGAACGCCTCGCACACGACAGGTGTACCGCTCCGGGGCCCATCTTGCCCGTTCGGGCCGGCATCCGTAACGGGCGGCTCAGGGCCGGTGGCTCACGGCCGGTGATTCACGGCCGGTGATTCACGGCCGGCGCCTTGCGGCCTGCGGCTCACGGTCTCGGGGAGATGCCCAGCAGGAGGGGGCCCGTGGGGGTCGTGACGATGTCCGCCACCGTGACCGGGTCCAGCGAGGCGAAGAACGCCTCCTGGGCCCGGCGCAGGGCGCCGCGCAGCCGGCAGGCCGAGCTCAGCGGGCAGGGGGACGAGGTGGCGGTGCCCTCGCAGTCGACGACGTCGCCCTCGCCCTCGAAGGCCCGGACCAGGGCACCCACCGAGGCGGTGCGGCCCTCCTCCGTGAGCGCGAGGCCGCCTCCCCTGCCGCGGCGGGCCGTGAGCAGGCCCATGCGCTGGAGCTCGGCGACGACCTTCGCGGCGTGGGTGTAGGGCACGTCCACGGCTTCCGAGACGTCACGCGTCGTCGGATGGGAGTCGCCGGCCACGGCGAGGCGCATGAGGACCCGGAGAGCCAGGTCGGTGGAGCGGAGGAGCCGCATACCAGGCAGCGTAAGTAATACGCATCTGGGGTTCAAATTATTCGGTGTGGAGAATGTGTACGAGGGCGTGCTCGCGGGTGCCGGGCCGGATTCCCGCGCCCCCTACGGCTCGCCCCACCTTCCCCATTACGATCAGTTGATCCGTTCGTCACACTCTTCCTCTCCCGAAGGACACTCCCATGGGCTCCGCCAAGAAGAGCAGCGCGTCACGTTCGGCGCGCATAGAGGAGATGCGGCGCGCCGAGAAGGCCCGCGAGCGCCGCAACCGGCTCCTCGTCATCGCCGCCAGTGTGGTGGTCGTCGCCGGACTCGTCGCCGGCAGTGTGGTGCTCGTCCAGTCGCAGTCGGACGACGGCGGCGGCGCGGCCGCCGACTCGAAGAACTCGGGCAAGTTCGTCACGGGTGCCGACGGCGTGCGGAAGTGGGAGGGCGAACTCGGGCGCAACCACGTGACCAAGGCGGTGGACTACGCCGTCTCGCCCCCGGTCGGCGGTGACCACAACCCGGTGTGGATGAACTGCAACGGGGACGTCTACACCGACGAGATCAACAACACCAACGCCGTGCACTCGCTGGAGCACGGTGCCGTGTGGGTGACGTACAACGCCTCCGCCGACGAGGCGGACGTCGAGGCGCTCGCGGCGAAGGTGAAGAAGACGCCGTACACGCTGATGAGTCCGGTGGACGGGCAGAAGGACCCGATCATGCTGTCCGCCTGGGGGCACCAGCGGACGGTGACCGGGGCGAAGGATCCGAACGTGGACGCGTTCTTCGAGAAGTTCGTCCAGGGGGAGCAGACGCCCGAGCCGGGGGCCGCCTGCACCAACGGGCTGTCCGAGTGAGGCAGGCGGGACTGATCGCGGGGGCCGCGGCCACGGCGCTGGTCGCGGCCGGGGCGATCACTTACGCGGTGGCCGGGGACGAGGGGTCCTCGGGCACGGTCCCGTCCGCGGCGTCCGCGGACGCCGGGTTCGCCCGGGACATGGCCGTGCACCACCAGCAGGCCGTCGAGATGTCGTACGTCGTGCGGGACCGCACGGACGACGAGGAGGTCCGGCGGCTCGCCTACGACATCGCCCAGACGCAGGCCAACCAGCGGGGCATGCTGCTGGGCTGGCTGGACCTGTGGGAGCTGCCCAAGGTGTCCGCGGATCCGCCCATGACCTGGATGGGCATGGGGGACACGGCCTCCGGCGAGGACGGGGCGCTGATGCCGGGGATGGCGACCAACACCGAGATGAAGCGGCTGGGGTCGCTGAGTGGGGAGCGGGCGGAGGTCTTCTACCTGCAGCTCATGACGGACCACCACAAGGGCGGGGTGCACATGACCCAGGCGTGCGTCCGGGCGTGCGAGGTGGGGGTCGAGAAGCGGCTCGCGCGGACCATGGTGGAGGGTCAGGAGTCCGAGATCGCGCTGATGGCGGGGATGCTGGAGGAGCGGGGGGCGGCGGCCCGGCCGTGACGGACGGGGCTCCGGGACATCGCGTCGCTTTGACGATTACACTGGGCCCGTGCCTCAACTACGTCTCGCCCTGAATCAGATCGACTCGAGCGTCGGCGACCTCGCCGGCAACGCCGAAACGATCGTCCGCTGGACCCGGCACTCCGCCGAGCAGGGAGCGCACCTCGTGGCGTTCCCCGAGATGGCGCTGACCGGGTATCCCGTCGAGGACCTCGCCCTGCGGTCGTCCTTCGTGGAGGCCTCGCGGGCGGCGCTGCGCTCGCTGGCCGCGCGGCTCGCCGAGGAGGGGTTCGGGGACCTTCCGGTGGTCGTCGGGTACCTCGACCGCAGCGCCGCCGCCCAGCCGAAGTACGGGCAGCCGGCCGGTGCGCCGCAGAACGCGGGCGCCGTGCTGTACGGGGGTGAGGTGGTGCTGAGCTACGCCAAGCACCACCTGCCGAACTACGGCGTCTTCGACGAGTTCCGGTACTTCGTGCCCGGCGACACCATGCCGGTGGTGCGGGTGCGCGGGGTCGACGTCGCCCTCGCCATCTGCGAGGACCTGTGGCAGGACGGGGGGCGGGTACCGGCGGCGCGGTCCGCGCGGGCCGGGCTGCTGCTGTCGATCAACGCCTCGCCGTACGAGCGGGACAAGGACGACACCCGGCTGGAGCTGGTGCGCAAGCGGGCGCAGGAGGCCGGGTGCACGACCGCGTACCTCGCGATGATGGGCGGGCAGGACGAGCTGGTCTTCGACGGGGACTCGATCGTGGTGGACCGTGACGGCGAGGTCGTGACGCGTGCGCCGCAGTTCGCCGAGGCGTGTGTCGTGGTCGATCTCGAGCTTCCGGCGGCGGAGGCCGACGCGCCGACGGGGGTCGTCGACGACGGGCTGCGGATCGACCGGGTCGTGCTGTCGGAGGCGCCCGTGCCCGCGTACGACGCCTCGTCGTCCGGGGGGTACGCCGAGCGGCTCGACGACGACGAGGAGGTGTACTCCGCGCTGGTGGTCGGGCTGCGGGCGTACGTCGCGAAGAACGGGTTCCGGTCGGTGCTGATCGGGCTGTCCGGGGGGATCGACTCGGCGCTGGTCGCCGCGATCGCGTGCGACGCGGTGGGCGCGGAGAACGTGTACGGCGTGTCGATGCCGTCGAAGTACTCGTCGGAGCACTCGAAGGACGACGCGGCGGAGCTGGCGCGGCGCACCGGGCTGAACTACCGCACCGTCGCGATCGAGCCGATGTTCGACGCGTACATGGGGGCGCTGGGGCTGACGGGGCTGGCGGAGGAGAACCTGCAGTCGCGGCTGCGGGGGACGCTGCTGATGGCGATCTCCAACCAGGAGGGGCACATCGTGCTGGCGCCGGGGAACAAGTCGGAGCTGGCGGTGGGGTACTCGACGCTGTACGGGGACTCCGTGGGGGCATACGGGCCGATCAAGGACGTGTACAAGACCTCGGTGTTCCGGCTGGCGGAGTGGCGCAACCGGGCGGCGGTGGAGCGGGGGCAGACGCCGCCGATCCCGGAGAACTCGATCACGAAGCCGCCGAGCGCGGAGTTGCGGCCGGGGCAGGTGGACACGGACTCGCTGCCGGACTATCCGGTGCTGGACGCGATCCTGGCGCTGTACGTGGACCGGGACCGGGGAGCGGACGAGATCGTCGCAGCCGGGTTCGACGCGGAGCTGGTGACGAAGACGCTGCGGATGGTGGACCGGGCGGAGTACAAGCGGCGGCAGTATCCGCCGGGCACGAAGATCTCCCCGAAGGGCTTCGGCAAGGACCGCCGGCTGCCGATCACGAACGGCTGGCGCGAGGGCGTGCGCGTCTGACGCCTGCGGTGGGCGGGTGGGTCGGGACCGCGCCGGGGGTGTCCGCATGCCCGCCGGCTCCCCCGGCCCACCCCAACGCCGTACGCCCCCGCTCAGACGCCGCTCGCCTCGTGCTGCCGCGGCACACCCCCCGCGACCACCCGCTCGCGGCCGGCGACCGGCGTCACCCTGCGGTCCACCGCGTACGCCACCGCCGCCACCCCGACGCCGAAGGCGGACAGCAGCGCCCCCGCGAGCGCCGGCGACGTCGTCCCGAAGCCCGCCGACAGCGCCAGGCCCCCGATCCACGCGCCACCCGCGTTCGCCAGGTTGAACGCCGCCTGGTTGGCCGAGGAGGCCAGGGACGGCGCCGCGGCCGCCTTCTCCATCACCATCAGCTGCAACGGCGACCCCGTCACGAACGCCGCCGTACCGAGCGCGGTCACCGCGAGCGCCGCGCTCACCTCCGTCCGCATCAGCAGCGGGAACAGCGCCAGGATCGCCGTCAGCGAGACCAGGCCGCCGAACAGCGTCCCGCGCAGGGAGTGGTCGGCCAGCCGGCCGCCCAGCAGGTTGCCGGCCGTGGCGCCCACGCCGAACAGGGCCAGCAGCAGCGTCACGCTCGTGCCGGCGTACCCCGCGGGTCCGGTCAGCATCGGCGTGATGTAGCTGTACGCCGCGAAGAGGGCGCCGAAGCCCGCGACCGTCGTGCCGAGGGCCAGCCAGACCGGGAGGGAGCGCAGGGCGGCCAGTTCGCCGCGCAGTGCGGACCGCGGGGCGGGGGTGTGGTCCCGGGGGATCAGGAGGGCCAGGGACGCTATCGCCGCCAGGCCGATGGCGCTGACCCCGAGGAAGGTGGCCCGCCAGCCGAAGTTCTGGCCCATGAGCGTGGCCACGGGGACGCCCGCCACGTTGGCCGTGGTCAGGCCGAGGAACATCAGGGAGACCGAGCGGGCCTTGCGCTCCGGGGCCACCATCGTCGTGGCGACCACCGCTCCCACGCCGAAGAAGGCGCCGTGCGGGAGGCCGCTGAGGAATCGGGCGGCCAGCAGCCAGGTGTGGTCGGGGGCGAACGCCGAGAGGACGTTGCCCGCCACGAAGAGGGCCATGAGGGCGATCAGGACCGTGCGGCGGGCCGTCCGCGCGGTCGCGGCGGCCAGCAGCGGGGCGCCGACGACCACGCCCAGGGCGTAGGCCGAGACCAGGTGACCCGCGCCGGGAAGGGAGACGCCGAGGTCGTCCGCGACGTCGGGGAGCAGCCCCATCATCACGAACTCGGTGGTACCGATGCCGAAGGCACCCACGGCGAGGGCGAGCAGGGCCAGGGGCATGACGTGCGGACCTTTCAGAGGGCGGGATATGTTCACGTGCGGAACAAAGTCTCGCAGGTCCGGTATTCCGTTGTGTGACGAGCGGATGAAGGGAGGGCGGCTGACCTGCGGTTTTCAGTCGTCCTGTGTGGTGACCCTCACACGGGCCGCGATGGGGAGATGGTCGCTCGCCGTGGCCGGGAGGGTCCAGGAGCTCTCCGGTTCGGCGCCCTTGACCAGGATCTGGTCGATCCGCGCCATCGGGAACGACGCCGGCCAGCTGAAGCCGAAGCCGCTGCCCACGGCGCCCTGGGTGGAGCGCATCTGGGAGGTGACGGCGTTCAGGGCGCGGTCGTTCATCGTGCCGTTCAGGTCGCCGAGCAGGACGACGTTCGGCAGCGGCTCGTCGGCGATGGCCTCGCCCAGGGCGTCGGCGCTCTTGTCCCGCTGACGGGCCGTGAAGCCGGCCTCCAGCTTCACCCGGACCGAGGGGAGGTGGGCGACGTAGACGGCGACCTGGCCCGCGGGGGCGTCCACCGTGGCGCGCATCGCGCGCTTCCAGCCGAGGCGGATGTCGACCGCCCGCACGTCGCTCAGGGGGTACTTGCTCCACAGGCCGACGGTGCCGACCACCTCGTGGTACTCGTACGTCGACTCCAGGGCCCGCTCGTACGTCGGGACCGCCGAGGCCTTCAGTTCCTCGAGGGCCAGCACGTCCGCGCCCGAGGCCGCCACGTCGCGGGCGGTGGCGGACGGGTCCGGGTTGTCGGCGTTGACGTTGTGCGTGGCCACCGTGAGGTCGCCGCCTCCGGTGTCGGTCTTGTCGGTGAGCAGGCCGCCGAAGAGGTCCAGCCAGACGGCCACCGGCAGGATCGTCGCGATCAGCGCCGTCGCCGACCTGCGGATCAGACCGAGGACGAGCAGCACGGGGATCAGCAGCCCCAGCCAGGGCAGGAAGGTGTCCACCAGGCTGCCCAGGTTGCCGATCGCGTTCGGGATGTGGCCGTGGGCCAGCATGACCAGCGCCAGCAGGACCGCACAGGCGGCCAGGACGAGGCCGCGGCGCCAGATGCGGCGGTCGCCGCGCCAGCCTCTGGTGAGGCGCTCGCGCAGGCGCCGGAACCGGGTCGGCTGCGGCCCGGGCCCCGAACCGCCGTTGTCCGTCTCCGTCATGTACGCCTGCTGCGCCATACCGTCGCCTCACAACCTGCCGTGCACGCCGTCACCCCGTGTGTCCGTAAAGACCCTAGGGGATGATCGGTTCTGTTCCTGCCGCCCCGCGACGGCCGTACGGGGGCGAGGACGCGCGGGGGCGCCCGGGGAGTTCCGGGCGGGGGTGGGGAAAGCGCCCTCTGTGACGAAACGCGCACCTCGCGACTAGCCGCTGACGGGGCGTAGGCCTTCGAGGAGGATGTCGACCACCTGTTCGGCGAGGTCGTCCGGGAGGTCGGCGTCGGGGCGCAGGACGGTGCGGACGAGGAGGGGACCCACGACGATGTCGTTGAGGAGTTCTATGTCGACGTCGGCGCGCAGTTCGCCGGTCTCCCGGCCCCGGCGCAGCGCCTCCAGGCCGAGTCTGCGGCGCGGCACGATGACGGTGTCGTGGTAGGCGGCCCAGAGGTCGGGGCTGCTCTTCATCTGGGCGCGCACGTTGTGCAGGATCGCCGAGGTGCGGCCCGCCAGGCCCCGCCGGCGCAGGGACTCCAGCAGGACCACGAGGTCGTCGCGCAGGGAGGTGCCGGGGAGTTGGGGGTCCGGGGGCTCGGCGGCGCGCATGACGTCGACGAAGAGCTGCTCCTTGCCGCTCCAGCGGCGGTAGATGGTGGCCTTGCCGACGCCGGCGGTGCGGGCGATGCGCTCGATGGAGAGCTCGGCGAGGGGCACGCCGTCCTCCAGGAGTTCCATTACTCCCTCGATGATGGCGCGTTCGACCGCCTCGCTGCGGGGACGTCCCCGTGCGGGGCCGTCCTGCCGGGGGTCGGTGCCGGCCGGGCTCACGTCGTCGGGTCCTTTCGGTGGGCTGGGACGATTCTCCCCGGTGGGTGGCGGGAACGGTCCACCGCCCGGGGGTTCTCAGTCCGCCGCCGGGACCAGTTCCCGCTTCCCCTCGTCCCCTTCGGACGTCGGCGTACGGCCGGGCAGGAACACCACGGCGACGATCGCGCACAGCACCGTGATGCCCGCCCCCCACAGCGCCGTGATGTGCATCGCGTGCAGGAACGCGTCGTCGGCCGCGCCGGCCAGGACTTCGCCGCGCGCGCCCAGCCGGTCCGCCACGGCCAGGGTGGCCTCGATGGACTCACCAGCGGCGTGCCGCGCGCCGGGCGGCAGCAGGCCGAGCTCGTCCTCGATGCCGTTGCGGTAGGCGGTGGACAGCACCGAGCCGAGTACGGCGATGCCGAGGGCGCCGCCGACCTGGCGGAAGGTGTTGCTCAGGGCGGAGGCGGAGCCGGCCTTCTCGCGGGGCAGGGCCTGCATGATGACGACGCTGACCGGTGTCATGACGTACGCCATGCCGGTGCCCATGAGGAAGAAGACGACTTCCAGCGTCCAGATCGGCGTGTCCCCGTCCAGGGTGGCGAACGCGGCCAGTGTCCCCGCGAGCACCACCAGGCCGGTGGCCGTGGTGGCCTTGTCGCCGAAGCGGTCCACCAGGAGGCGGGCCTGGGGCGCGAAGATCATCTGCGTGGCGGCCAGCGGCAGCATCAGCAGCCCGGTCTCCAGCGGCGAGTAACCGCGCACGCTCTGGAGGTAGAACACCGCGAAGAACGTCACGCCCATCAGCGCGAAGAAGACCAGCGCGACCGCCGCGATCGCGGCGGAGAACACCTTGTTCCTGAAGTAGGTGACGTCGACGGACGGGTGGTCGCTGCGCTTCTCGAACGCCACGAACGCGGCGAGCACGGCGAGACCGGCGCCGATCGTCGACACCACCGTGACGTCGGTGAAGTCGGCGAGCTGGCCGCCCTTGATGATGCCGTAGACCAGCAGGACCAGTCCGGCCACGGACAGGACGACGCCGACCGGGTCGATCCGGCCCGGGTTCGGGTCACGGGAGTCGGGGACCAGCCACAGCATCAGGGCGACGGCGAGGACCACGATGGGCACGTTGACGAGGAAGACCGAACCCCACCAGAAGTGGTCCAGGAGGATGCCGCCGGTGATCGGGCCGATGGCGATGGCCAGGCCCACGCCGCCCGTCCAGACGCCGATGGCCTTGGGCTGTTCGTCGCGTTCGAACACGTTCATCAGGACCGCCAGGGTGGCCGGCATGACGAACGCCGCGCCCAGCCCCATCACCGCGCGGAAGCCGATCAGCTCGGCCGGTGAGCTGGAGAACGCGGCGAGCGCCGAGCCGGTGCCGAACGCGACGAGACCGCCGATCAGCATCTTCTTGCGGCCGAGCCGGTCACCCAGCAGCCCCGCGCTGAAGAGCAGACCGGCGAAGACGAGCGTGTAGGCGTTGATCGCCCACTCCAGCTCGCTCTGGGTGGCGCCCAGGCCGGTGGGGGCGGGGGTGGAGATCGTCTTGATGGCGACGTTCAGGATCGAGTTGTCGAGTACGACGATCAGCAGGCTCAGCATCAGCACGCCGAGGATCGCCCAACGGCGCCGGTGCACGGCCTCCGGGACCCGGCGGACAGGGGTGGGGGGAGGAGTCATGCGCCCCAGAGTAGTCATTTACGATACGAGACCGTATCGTATCGAAAGCGTTTCGCCCCGTTCTTGCCGGAATATCACACGGCGGAACTCACAGGGCGGCCTCTGGCCCTCGTCCGGGCGAGGTGCCACCATGGACGTGGTCCGGGGACGCCGTCAGGGCGCCTCGAGATGACGTGTTGGGAGACGGTTCAATGACGCAGCTTTCGGCTGCCCAGACCGGGACGACGTCCGGTTCCCCCTCCGACGGCAGGACGCTGTACGGGGGCAAGGGCACGCGCCGTATCACTGTCCGCGACATCGCCGCCGCCAAGGAGCGCGGCGAGAAGTGGCCCATGCTCACCGCGTACGACGCGATGACCGCGTCCGTGTTCGACGAGGCCGGCATCCCGGTGATGCTCGTCGGCGACTCCGCGGGCAACTGCCACCTCGGGTACGAGACCACCGTGCCCGTCACCCTCGACGAGATGACCATGCTGTCCGCCGCGGTCGTACGGGGCACCTCGCGCGCCCTGATCGTGGGCGACCTGCCCTTCGGCTCCTACCAGGAGGGTCCGGTGCAGGCGCTGCGCTCGGCGACCCGGCTGGTGAAGGAGGCCGGTGTCGGCGCGGTGAAGCTGGAGGGCGGCGAGCGGTCGCACCGGCAGATCGAGCTGCTGGTGGAGTCCGGGATCCCGGTGATGGCCCACATCGGGCTGACGCCGCAGTCGGTGAACGCGATGGGCTACCGGGTGCAGGGTCGGGGCGAGGAGGCGGCGCAGCAGCTGCTGCGGGACGCCAAGGCCGTGCAGGACGCGGGGGCGTTCGCGGTGGTGCTGGAGCTGGTGCCGGCGGAGCTGGCGGCCGAGGTGACGCGGGTGCTGCACATCCCGACCGTCGGGATCGGGGCCGGGCCTCAGACGGACGCGCAGGTGTTGGTGTGGACCGACATGCTGGGGCTGACGGGTGGGCGTGTGCCCAAGTTCGTCAAGCAGTACGCGGATCTGCGTGAGGTCATGAGCGGGGCGGCGAAGGCGTTCGCCGAGGACGTGGTGGGCGGGACCTTCCCGACGGAGGCGCACTCCGTGCACTGAGCAGCTCCGCTGCTGTTGAGCCATTGCCGCACCACCGGCCGGCCCCGCCGATCTTCCCCCGTCGGCGGGGCCGGCGCATGTCCGGGGCCGGGCGGGGGGTGTTCGCGCAACCCGGCGCTTGCGGGGTGCCGTCGCGCCCACCCGTGCCGCCCCAGCGGCACGACTGCCCGCGGGGACGGAGGCACCGCGCCCGCGGGAACGGCGGCACGCGCCCGCGGGAACGGCGGCACGTACCCGCGGGAACGGAGGCACGTACCCGCGGGAACGGAGGCACGTACCCGCGGGAACGGCGGGCTGTCGGTGGGATGTCGGGGGTTTGTCGGTGGGGGGCGGCAGAGTCGGGGGCATGAAGCGAAACGACAAGGACCTGGGGGGCGCGGGGAGCGCCGTCACCGTGCGGGGGCTGGTCAAGCACTACGGGGAGACCAAGGCGCTGGACGGGGTCGACCTGGATGTGCGCGAGGGCACCGTGATGGGGGTGCTCGGGCCGAACGGGGCCGGGAAGACCACGCTGGTGCGGATCCTGTCCACCCTGCTCACGCCGACCGCCGGACACGCCACCGTCGCCGGGTACGACGTGGTCCGCCAGCCGAGGCAGCTGCGCCGGGTGATCGGGCTGACCGGGCAGTACGCCTCCGTGGACGAGAAGCTTCCGGGCTGGGAGAACCTGTATCTGATCGGGCGGCTGCTCGACCTGTCCCGCAAGGAGGCCCGGTCCCGCGCCGACGAGCTGCTGGAGCGGTTCTCGCTCACCGACGCGGCACGGCGCCCGGCGGCCACCTACTCGGGCGGCATGCGGCGCCGCCTGGACCTGGCCGCCTCGATGATCGGCCGGCCGGCCGTGCTGTACCTGGACGAGCCGACCACGGGACTGGACCCCCGTACCCGCAACGAGGTGTGGGACGAGGTCAAGCGGCTGGTCGGGGACGGGGTGACGGTGCTGCTGACCACCCAGTACATGGAGGAGGCCGAGCAGCTCGCCTCCGAGCTGACCGTCGTGGACCGGGGCAGGGTGATCGCGAGCGGCGGCATCGAGGAGCTGAAGGCCAAGGTCGGCGGCCGTACGCTGCGGGTCCGCCCGGCCGATCCGCTGCAGTTGCGCCCGCTGGCGGACGCCCTCGACGCGCTGGGCGTCACCGGGCTCGCCACGACCACCGTGGACGCCGAGCGGGGTGCCGTGCTCGTCCCGGTGCTCAGTGACGAGCAGCTGACCGCCGTGGTCGGCGCGGTCACCGAGCGCGGCGTCACGCTCAGCTCCATCACCACCGAACTGCCCAGCCTGGACGAGGTGTTCCTGTCCCTCACCGGCCACCGCGCCAGTGCCCCGCAGGACACCGTGCCCGCCGAGACCCACGAGGAGGTCGTCGCCGTATGAGCGCCACCACCGCCACCACCGCCGCCGGCCTCCGCGCGGACGCGCGCATCCCGCTGCGCGGGCATCTGCGCCACACCGGTGCCCTGGTGCGCCGCAATCTGCTGTGGATACGGCAGGACCCGGAGTCGATGTTCGACGCCGTGCTGTTCCCGATCGTCTTCACCCTGCTGTTCGTGTACGTCTTCGGCGGCTCGATCGGGCAGTCGCTGGGCGGCGGGCAGGAGGCGTACGTGCAGTACATCGTGCCCGGACTGATGGCCATGATGGGCATGAACATGGCCCAGGGAGTGGGCACCGGCTTCAACCAGGACTTCAACACCGGGGTCATGGACCGTTTCCGGTCGCTGCCGATCGGGCGCGGCTCGGTGCTGTTCGCCAAGATCTCCGTCGAGATGATGCGGATGCTGATCGCCACCGCCATCCTGATGGTCGTCGGTGTGCTCGTCGGCTTCGACATCACCAACTGGCCGGGGCTGTTCGCCGCCGTGGGACTGTCCGCGGTGTTCGGCTCGGCCCTGATGTGGATCTTCCTCACGCTGGGTGTGGTGATGAAGAACGCGCAGTCGGTGCAGGCGATGGGCTTCCTGGTGCTGATGCCGCTGCAGTTCGGCTCGTCGATCTTCGCGCCGACCCAGTCGATGCCGGGCTGGCTGGAGTCCTTCACCCAGGTCAACCCGCTGTCCGCGCTGGCGGACGCCGCGCGCGGGCTGATGGTGGGCGGCCCGGTCGTCCACGACCTGTGGATGACCCTGGCCTGGTCGGTGGGGATCACGGCGGTGATGGCGCCGGTCGCGATCCACAAGTTCCGTACGAAGAGCTGATCACGCCGGTTCGAGCAGGGCGGCGGCCTCCGCCGGGGAGAGGCCGGCGCCCTCGGCGTACGCGGTGTCGTACGCCGCGCCGCCGAGTACCGCCCGGATCCGTGCCTCGGCACGTTCGCGCACCTCGTGTTCCACCTGCCCGGCGTGGTGTTCGGGCGGCAGCCAGGAGTCGGCCGCGCCGAGGCAGCGGGCCGCGTCCCGGGCGTGCCGCCCGCCGTCGACTCCGGCGAGGGCGACGGCGCCCGTCGTGACGTACGCCGAGGGCATGTAGGGCGCCATGGCGACGGACAGCGGGTCGCCCGCCTTCCGGATCGCCTCGCGGATGATGACCAGGGCCCGCTCGTCGTTGCCGTCGGCCACCTCCAGCCAGCCCTCGGCGCCGAGGATGAACGCGTCGAAGACGACGTAGTGCGCGATGCGGAACTCCTCGCGCAGCGCCCGCAGATGCTCCCGGGCCTCCGCCGTGCGACCGGTCACGCAGAGCCAGCCGGTCAGGAAGAGCCGGGCGGCGGGCAGCGCCTCGGTGTGCCGGCCCCTGGTGTCGTCGATGACCTCGCGCAGCAGCCGCTCGCCGCGCTCCGTCTCCCCCGCCTCCAGCAGCGCGCTGCCCAGCCGGGCGGTGAGGATGGCCGTGTGGGCGCGGGCGCCGAGGCGTTCGGCGTGCTCGATCGCCGCCTCGAAGTCCGCGGCCGCGGCCTCGTACGCGCCGACGCGTTCGCGGGCCTCGCCCCGCGCGGAGTGGGCCTCGGCGATGCCCCAGGTGTCGCCGAGCCTGCGGTGGATCTCCAGGGCCTCGTCGGCGTCGCGGCGCGCGTCACCGGCCCAGTCGCTGCGGTTGGCCAGGAAGTTGGCGCGCAGCTGGAGGTTGGAGGCCAGTTCCCATTCGAATCCGGGGTTCTCCCGGCAGGTGCGGATCGCCGCGTCGACCACGTGGCGCAGCCGCTCCATGTCGCCGGTCAGCATCACGGCGAACACCCAGAGCAGGCCGGGCGGCCGGCAGACCTGCGGCAGGCCCGGCTCGTACGTCGCGCCGACGAGGCGCAGCTTGTGCTGTGCCTGCGGGGTCTGCCAGTCGTCGAGTTCGGTGTCCATGTGGGCCAGGTGGGCCAGGTGCACCCCGCGGCGGGCCTCGGCGAGGAGCTCGCCGGCCATCGGGGGCGGGGCCTCGGTGCAGCGCTGCCACAGCGGGGCGGCGGGCCGCACCGGTTCGGTGAACGGGTCGGGGGCGAGGGCCATGACCTCGGAGCACCAGTTGCGGGCCTCGATGCGCAGGTTGCGCATCTGCCAGTACCAGACGAGCGACAGGGTGATGCAGAGCGCCTCCTGCTCGTCGCGCAGGGCGAGGGCGTGGCGCAGGGCCGTGCGCACGTTCTCGTACTCCCGCTCCAGCAGTGCGATGGCGGCCACCTGGTGCGGGCCGCGCAGCATCGGCTCGGTGGTGCGGGCGAGTTCACGGAAGTGCGTCAGGTGCGCCCGCTCCGCCTCCGCGCACCGGCCGGCCTCGTCGAGGCGTTCGTCGGCGTACTCGGCGACGGTCTCCAGGAGCCGGTAGCGCATCTCGCCGTCGCCCGAAGGGGCGGCCACGACCAGGGACTTGTCGACGAGGGAGCCGAGCGCGTCGAGGGCGGCCGGTCCGCAGACGGCCTCGGCGGCGGCGAGGCCGCAGCCGCCCGCGAAGACCGAGAGGCGGCCCAGTACGTCGCGTTCGTCCTCGTCGAGCAGGTCCCAGGACCAGTCGACGACGGCCCGCAGGGTCTGCTGCCTGGGGAGGACGGTGCGGCTGCCGGAGGTGAGCAGCCGGAAGCGGTCGTCGAGCCGGTCGGCGATCTGGCGCGGGGTGAGCATCCGCAGCCGGGCGGCGGCGAGTTCGATGGCCAGGGGCAGCCCGTCGAGGCGGCGGCAGATCTCCGCGCAGGCCGCCGCGGTGTCGGCGTCGGCGTCGGTGCGGAAGCCGGGGCGGGCGGCGGCCCCCCGGTCGGCTAGCAGGCGCAGCGCGACCGGCTCGGGCAGCGGCTCCACCGGACGCAGCAACTCACCGCGCACGCCGAGTGGTTCGCGGCTGGTGGCGAGGACGGTGAGTCCGGGGCAGCGTTCCAGCAGTGCTTCCACGAGGTGGGCGGCGGCCTCGACGACGTGCTCGCAGTTGTCCAGGATCAGCAGCATGCGGCGCGGTCCGCAGTGCTCGGCGAGACGCTCCACCGGGTCGTCGTGCCGTTCGGTGACGGCCCGCATGCTCTCGGCGCCGCCGCCGTAGAGCACGGTCTCGCGGGCGCCGACGGCGGTGAGGACGGCCTCGGGGACGGCGTCGGGGTCGTCGACCGGGGCGAGTTCGGCGAGCCACACGCCGTCGGGGAGGGTCTGCCGTACGGTCTCGGCGGCCTCCTGCGACAGCCGGGTCTTGCCGGCCCCGCCCGGTCCGAGCAGGGTCACGAGGCGGGCGGCGGTGAGGTCCGCGCGGATGGTCTCGATGTCGGCCTCCCGGCCGACGAACGAGGTCAGCCGGGCCCGCAGGTTGCCGGGCGGCGCACCGACCCGGGCTTTGGGCGCCGGCCCGGGTTCCAGCAACTCGGCGTGCAGGACGCGCAGTTCGGCGCCGGGGTCGGAGCCGAGGCGGTCCGCGAGCAGGCGTCGTACGTCCTCGAAGGCGGCCAGGGCCTCGGCGGTGCGGCCGGTGTCGCGCAGGGCGCGCAGCCGCAGCGCCTGGAGGGGTTCGTCGAGGGGGTGGTCCTCGCACAGCGCGGTCAGCTCGGGCAGGGACTGCTCGGCGTCGCCGAGGGCGAGGGCGGCGGTGTGCCGGGCGCGCAGCACGTCCAGGTGCCGGGTCGCCAGGCGGGCCGCGTCGGCGGTGCGGTCGGGCAGATCGGTGAGGGCGGGGCCGCGCCACAGGGCGAGGGCGTCGTCGAGGACGGCGGCCGCTTTCGCGGCGTCCCCGTCGGCCAGGGCGCGCAGGCCGTCGCCGGCCAGCCGCTCGAAACGGTGCAGGTCGATGTCGTCGGGCGCGGCGGTCAGCCGGTAGCCGCCGTCGACGGAGGCGATCCGGTCCGCGCCGAGCGTCCGTCGCAGCCGCCCCACCAGCGCCTGCAGCGCCCCGGTCGCGTCGGCCGGCGGATCCGCGTCCCCCCAGACCTCGTCGACCAGCAGGCCCACCGGCACGGTGCGCCCGGCCCGCAGGGCGAGCACGGTCAGCAGGGCACGCAGCCGCGCCCCGCCGACCGGGACGACGGTGCCGTCGGGACGGAGTGCCTGGGTGGTGCCGAGGATGCGATAGCGCACGGGGTCCATTCTCTCCGGTGACGGCCGGGACGGTCGCAGGGGCCGGGAGGAGGGCGTCGTCGTCCCCCACCCTGCGTGGAACCGGCGGCGCGCGCGAGACGTTCTCACCGTGCGCCCGGTACCGTCGGGCAGTCCCCGCGTGTGCCCGACTGTCCGAGGAGTCCCATGACCACCGCCGCCACCCGTCACAGCGACCGGAGGATCAGCCCGGTCTTCCTGGGGATCCTGGCCGTGACGGTGGTCACCGGGTGGGCCACCTGGACCGGGTTCGCGGAGCAGCCCGGGGTCGCCGTGTTCCTGTTCGTGACGGCCGCCTGGATCGTCTCCCTGTGCCTGCACGAGTACGCGCACGCGCGCACGGCGCTGCACAGCGGTGACATATCGGTCGGCGCGAAGGGCTACCTCACGCTGAACCCGATGAAGTACACGCACGCCCTGCTGAGCATCGTGCTCCCGGTCGTCTTCGTGATCATGGGCGGGATCGGTCTGCCGGGCGGGGCCGTGTTCATCGAGCGCGGCCGGATCCGGGGACGGTGGCGGCACAGCCTGATCTCGGCGGCGGGCCCGCTGACGAACGTGCTGTTCGCGGTCGTGTGCACGGCGCCGTTCTGGCTGGGCGCGCTGGACGGCGTACCGGCCGGCTTCCGCTTCGCGCTGGCGTTCCTGGCGCTGCTCCAGGTGACGGCCGCGATCCTGAACTTCCTGCCGGTGCCGGGTCTCGACGGCTACGGCGTGATCGAGCCCTGGCTGTCGTACAACGTCCGTCGGCAGGTGGAGCCGTTCGCCCCGTTCGGTCTGCTGTTCGTGTTCGCGCTGCTGTGGGTGCCGTCGGTGAACGGTGCGTTCTTCGACGTGATCGACTCGCTGCTGGGGATGCTGGGGATCGACGAGTTCGACACGTACTGCGGCTACGACCTGTTCCGCTTCTGGCGGGAGACGAGCGGGTACTGCTCGGTCAGCGCGTGACCGGCTTGCCGTCCCGCTCGGCCGCCCGTCCGCGCCGCAGGTAGTACCAGGTCATGTTGGACGACAGGCCCGCCAGCAGCACCCAGACGACGCCGATGAACACGCTGCCCCGCACGAAGGAGAGGACGGCCGCGGCGACGGCGAGGAGGCAGACGGCGAGGGCGTAGAGGGCGAGGCGGGGCATGGCTGCGGGCTCCTGTCGGGGGACACTGCTGAGGCACTGCTACGGCCCCCAGTGTCCCCCATCGCCTCATACGTCCGTGACGCGGAGCCCGGCGTGTGCCTTGTAGCGGCGGTTGACGGAGATCAGGTTGGCGACCAGCGACTCCACCTGGTGGGCGTTGCGCAGCCGTCCGGCGAAGACGCCCCGCATGCCCGGAATGCGCCCGGCCAGCGCCTGCACGGTCTCGACGTCGGCGCGGACCTCGCCGAGCACCATCACATCGGTGTCGATCTCGTCGATCTCCGGGTCCTGGAGCAGGACGGCCGACAGGTGGTGGAAGGCGGCGGTGACCCGGGAGTCCGGGAGCAGCGCGGCGGCCTGCTGGGCGGCGCTGCCCTCCTCCGGCTTCAGCGCGTAGGCGCCCTGCTTGTCGAAGCCGAGCGGGTTGACGCAGTCCACGACGAGCTTGCCGGCCAGCTCCTCGCGCAGGGATTCCAGCGTCTTGCCGTGGCCGTCCCACGGCACGGCGACGATCACGATGTCGCTGCGCCGGGCGGTCTCGGCGTTGTCGGCGCCCTCGACGCCGTGGCCGAGCTCCTCGGCGGCGGCCTGCGCGCGCTCGGCGGCGCGGGAGCCGATGATCACCTTCTGGCCGGCCTTGGCGAGCCGGTACGCGAGGCCCTTGCCCTGCGGTCCGGTGCCGCCGAGCACGCCGACGACGAGCCCGGAGACGTCGGGCAGGTCCCAGGGGTCCTTGGCGGGGGCCTTCGCGGGCTTCTGTTCGCTGTCAGTGGAGGTCATGGCCCGACTGTACGTCCGTGGCGGCACCGCGTCCGGTGGGCGTGAGCCCTGTCACGCGGTCCGGGCCGCATCCCCGGTTCGGGCGAACCCGGTTCGAACACCGGGACGTGGCGGCGCGGTTGGGGGAAGGATGCGGCCGCATGGATGCCGTACGGGTCGCGCTGCTGCGGGAAGTGCTCGCCGGGACGGAATGGCTGGGCGCCACCCGGCACTTCGCGGGGACGCTGCGCGGGTCGGTGGTCTCGCACGGGGGCGGTCTGCTGCTCGTGGGCACACCGGAGTACGAGCCGTGGCATCTGGCGGCGCACCTGGTGGACGAGGCCGCCTGGTCGGGCACACCGGAGCTGGCCCCCACGCTCGTACGGCACGACGCGCGCCCCTCGGACCCCGCGCACCTGGCGGTGGGTCTGGGGCGCCTGGCAGCGGCGCGGCGGGGTGAGACGCTGCTGGTGGTGGCGCCCGGGGAGACGGCCGCCCCGCTCCTCGACCGGGTGTGCGACGCCCGCCGGGCCGGGGCGACGGTGCTGTCCCTCGGCCCCGGGGAGGGTGAGCTCCCGGCGATGGCCCACGAGGTCCTGCCCGTGCCCGACGGCTCCGAGCTGGACCTGGACACCGTGCAGCACCTGGTCAGCGCGGCGGCCGGCGAGGACGTCCGGCCGGCCCGCCGGGGCCCCCGCCGCTTCCGGGACCGGCTGTCGCGGCTGGCCGACCTGCTGACGGCCCCGCCGCCGACGCGCTGGTAGCCGCCCCGGCGCGGTCAGCCGTCGTCCCGCTCGCCCGCGGGGGCGTCGCGCCACCTGGAGTCGTTCTCCCACTGGAGATTGCGCTCGCGGGCCGTCTCCATGGCGTGCTCGGCCTCGGTGCGGCTCGTGTACGGGCCGAAGCGGTCCTTGCCGGGGCAGTCGGGGCCCTCCTCGACCTTCTTGTGCTCCAGGCAGTAGTACCACTCGCCCGGCTTTCCGACCGTCCGCTTCTTGAACAGGGGCATGTCCGGCTCCTCTCACCGTCTCACCGTCTCACCGTCTCGCCAGGAAGATGGTCCCCCGTCGCCGCTGAATTAGACTCGCCGGCATGTCTGGCCAGTCGCTGCTCGTCCCTGGGGAGCTGTCCCCCACCCGTTCCGTGCCCGGGAACATCCGTCGTCCCGAGTACGTCGGCAAGCCCGCCCCGACTCCGTACACCGGTCCGGAGGTGCAGACGCCCGAGACGGTCGAGGCGATGCGGACCGCCGGCCGGATCGCCGCGCGGGCGATGGAGGAGGCCGCGAAGCTGATCGCGCCCGGTGTGACGACGGACGAACTGGACCGGGTGGCGCACGAGTACATGTGCGACCACGGCGCCTACCCGTCGACGCTCGGCTACCGCGGCTTCCCCAAGTCGCTGTGCACGTCGGTCAACGAGGTGATCTGCCACGGCATCCCGGACACGACGGTGCTGCGCGACGGCGACATCGTCAACCTGGACGTGACGGCGTACATCGGCGGGGTGCACGGCGACAACAACGCGACCTACCTGGTCGGTGAGGTGGACGAGGAGAGCCGGCTGCTGGTCGAGCGCACCCGTGAGTCCCTCGCCCGCGCGATCAAGGCGGTCAAGCCGGGCCGGCAGATCAACATCATCGGCCGGGTGATCGAGTCGTACGCGAAGCGGTTCGGCTACGGGGTCGTCCGTGACTTCACCGGCCACGGCATCAACACGTCCTTCCACTCGGGCCTGATCATCCCGCACTACGACAGTCCGCACGCGACGACCGTGATGCAGCCGGGGATGACCTTCACCATCGAGCCGATGCTGACGCTGGGGACCCACGAGTACGACATGTGGGACGACGGCTGGACGGTGGTCACGAAGGACCGCAAGCGCACGGCCCAGTTCGAGCACACGCTGGTGGTGACGGACACGGGGGCGGACATCCTGACCCTGCCGTAGCCCTTCCCCCGTTCCCCCTGATTCCCTCGGCCCGCCCTCTTCCGGAGGGCGGGCTTTTCCATGCCGTGGCAGAGTGGAAGTTACCGACAACCCGTCGGCAAGCTATTGACTTAGGTAAGCCTAACCATAGAAGATCTGGACTCATGGACTCCTTCTCGACCCTCATCCGCACCGCCTCCCACGAGCAGCACATGGAGGCGGAGACGTCGACGTTCATGAGCGATCTGCTGGGCGGCCGGCTGGGCGTGGACGCGTACGCGCGCTACACCGAGCAACTGTGGTTCGTGTACGAGGCCCTGGAGTCCGGTGCGCAGGAGCTGGCCTCGGACCCGGTGGCGGGCCCGTTCATCCAGCCGGAGCTGTTCCGGCTGCCCTCCCTGGAACGCGACCTGGCCCATCTGCGCGGCCCCGACTGGCGCTCGACGCTGACCGCACTCCCCGCCACCCGCGCCTACGCGGCCCGCGTCGCCGAGTGCGCCCGCGCCTGGCCGTCCGGCTACGTCGCCCACCACTACACCCGCTACCTGGGCGACCTCTCCGGCGGCCAGATCATCCGCGGCAAGGCGGAGAAGACGTGGGGCTTCGCGAGGAAGGGCGACGGCGTCCGCTTCTACGTCTTCGAGGACATCTCCAACCCGGCGGCCTTCAAGCGGGGGTACCGCGAACTGCTGGACGCGGTCCCGGCGGACGACCTGGAGAAGCAGCGGATCGTGGCGGAGTGCAAGCGGGCGTTCGCGCTGAACACAGACGTCTTCCGGGCGCTGGGCGAGGAATTCCCCTTGTCGGCGTGATTCCCTGGGCTTTTCACGGCGACGTGGGGTGGGGTGCCTTCGCTGAAAGCGTGAGCAGTGGACAGGGCAATGTCAGTCAGGCGCTCAGATGAGTGACGTATGGACGGTGAGGGCTGAAATGCTCACGCTTTTCAAGTGAGTGGGGCAGCGGGGGCTTTTCAACGCCTTTCGTTCCGGACGTCGTGGAGAACCGGGACGGCTTGGACGACGGCGCCGATTCGGGCCCGACGCAGGAGATCCCATCATCCGGAGCACTCCCCCGTCCGGACCATGACCGCCGCCACCTCACGCACCTCGGGTTCGGCCACGATGCCCGGAGCCTTCAGCTCCGCGAACACCGTCTTCCCGATCCCGGCGGGACGCGTCCCGTAGCCCCACCGATGGGCGAGCGCCGATACGAGGAGCAGGCCCCGCCCGCCGGTCTCGTCCCCACCGGGCTCCCGCACCTCGGGGCATCCGCCCCCAGAGTCGCTCACCTCCAGCCGCAGCAGTCCGTCCGCCATGGAACGACTGATCCGCACACCCACCTGCCGATCACCCGGCGCCGGGACGCGCAACGCGTTGGTGACGAGTTCCGAGAGCACCAACTCGGCGTTGTCCGGCGTTTCCTGGCCCACACCCCAGTCACCGAGCACGGCATGCGGCAGCGCCCGGGCACGGGGGGACGCTACGGCGACTGCGAGGCAGTCGGAATGTGATGTCGTTCGACGAGGTCATGGGGGTCTCCTCCGTTCTCGGACGCCGAGCTCCGTGGCCGACTCGGCACGCTCGCCCGCAAGGCCAATCGACGCCGCAGGCAGGGGTGGTGGAATCAGTAGGGATCGGTGCCGGCCGACACCTATCGCGACTACATCGCGCTCGAAACCATGGCCGGAACCATCCGCACCTTCCAGGCACAACTGGTGCCGGGCCTGTTGCAGACCCCGGAGTACATCCGTGCCGTGACCGTCGCCTCGCACCAGTGGCAGACGGCCGACGAGATCGAGCAGTTCGTCCAGGTGCGCCTCGCCCCGTCAGGAACATCTGGTCAGCGACTCACCGCTCGAGCTGTGGGCGGTGCTGTCCGAAGCCGTGCTCCTTCAACAGGTCGGAGGACCGGAGGTGCTGGCGGCGCAGTTGGAACAACTTCTGACCGTGTCCGAGCAGCCCAACGTGACTGTCCAGGTCCTGCCGTTCTCCCGTGGAGCCCATGTGAGTATGTTCGGGCCATACGTAGTACTGGGCTTCCGGGAGGAAGCGGCGCTCGACGTGGTGCCGGCGGACAACCCCACCGGTTCGATGTGGTTGGAGCGAGAGGCCGAAGTCGCGCGCTACCAGGAGTTGTTCGACGCCGCTCGCACGTCTGCGCTCTCCCCCGTGGAATCCCGCACGGTCATCCGACGCAGGGCCAAGGAGCACAGGACATGAACACCGCACGCCACGGCACGCCGGACCTGTCGGGCGCGAAGTGGCGTAGCAGTACCCACAGCGGCGGCAACAACGAGTGCCTCGAACTCGCCCACGGCATCCCCGCCCTCGCGCCCGTCCGGGACAGCAAGAACCCCGCCGGGCCGGTGATCCCTTTCGGCCGGGACGCCTGGGGTGCGTTCATCGCACAGCTGGGCTGACGTCCAGGTCGGACATGTCGAGCACGAGGCGGTAGCGGACGTCGTTGCGGCCGAGGCGGTCGAGCGCCTCGTTCACCCGCGCCGAGGCGAGCAGTTCGATGTCGGCGGTGATGGCGTGCTCGGCGCAGAAGTCCAGCATGGCCGCGGTCGCGGGCCTGCCGCCGCTGCCCGCGGAGCTGAGCTTCTTGCGGCCCACGAGCAGGTCCGTGGTCTCCACGGTGACGGGTCCGAGGTGTCCGACGAGGCTGAGCGTGCCGTCCATGGCGACCAGTCGCAGGTAGGGGCCGAGGTCGTGCGGGGCGGAGACGGTGTCGATGACGACGTCGAACCGGTCACGGGCGTCGGCCGACTGTTCCGGGTCCGTGGAGACGACCAGGCCCCGGGCGCCGAGACGGCGGGCGTCGTCGGCCTTCTCGGGTGAGCGGCTGATGACCCACGTCTCGGCTCCCAGCGCCACGGCGAACTTGACCGCGAGGTGTCCGAGGCCGCCCAGGCCCGCCACGGCGACGCGGGTCCCCGGGCCCACGCCCAGGGAGTGGAGCGGCTCCCAGACCGTGACCCCGGCGCAGAGCAGAGGTGCGGCGGCGGCAGGATCCAGGCCGGCGGGGAGCGCGTGGGCGAACCCTTCACGGACGACGTACTCGCGGGAGTAGCCGCCCGGGGTGGTCGATCCGTCGTGGCGGTCGGTGCCGCCGTAGGTCAGGGTCGGGAAGGTGTGGCAGAAGTTCTCCTGGCCGGCCCGGCACATGGGGCAGTCGCCGCACGAGTCGACGATGTTGCCGACCGCCACGGCGTCGCCGACGGAGAAGCGGGTGACCGCGGGTCCGGTACCGGTCACCACGCCCGTGAACTCGTGCCCTGGCACCATTGGACGGCCCGCCGCGGCATCGTGGCCGCGGACCGCGTGCGGATCGCTGTGGCAGACGCCGCAGTAGTCGACCCGGACCGCGAGGTCGTCGGGGCGCAGGTCGCGCCGCTCCAGCGATGTGCGCCGCCCCGACCTCATCCGGCTGGCCACCTGGGCGCGCCTGGAGCGCCGCCCGGCCGGCCACCTGGTGGGGAACCACGATCGCCACCACGACGCCAAGCTGCGCGCCATCGCCGACGCGCAGGCCGCGGGCCTGGTGCGGCAGGGAGACCCGTTCGACGTGATGGCCGTGGTCATCGCCATGTCCATGGCCTGGTCACCGGTGAGCAACGTCTACGCGGCGACCGCCGAGGAGCCCTCCGAGCTGCACGAGCAGCGTCGCGCCCTGCTCCGCGAGAGCGTGCGCCGCGCCATGACGGCCGGCTGATCCGCTCCTGGCCGTCAGCGCTCCAGGTAGACCCGGCCGCCGACCTCCGTCCAGCCCTCCGGCTGGGGGGCCGTGAGGATCTGGGAGCCCGTGCCCTGGGTGATGTTCAGGGCCCGGCCCAGTCGGTCGGTGAGGAGGAGGGCCGCCGCGCCGGTCGCCTCGTCCTCGTCGATGCCGTCGTCGCGGCCGGGGAAGGCGCGGGCCCGGATGCGGCCGGCCGACTCGTCCAGCCAGGCCCAGGCGTAGACCCACTCCCCCTTCGGCGGCACGGGCAGGTCATCGACCTCGGCGGCACTCGCGTACTGGCGCAGGGTGCGCGGCGGCACCCACTCCGCCCGCGCCTCGATCCAGCAGAACTCCCCGTCCTGCCGGGCGCCCACCACCCCGGCGGGGACGACCAGTTCGGGCACGTCGAGCAGCCAGGCCGTGCCGACGCAGGGGTGGCCGGCGAAGGGCAGGCGCAGGGTGGGGGTGTAGATGTCGATCACCCCGCGCTCGGGGTCGTCGACGAACACGGTCTCACTGAACCCGAGCTTCGCGGCGAACGCCTGCCGCTCGTCCCGCTCGGGCATCACGGAGCCGTTGCGCACGACACCGAGTTCATTGCCGTACCCGCCACGGGGCCCGCAGAAGACGCGCACCACGTCGTAATCAGTCACGGGGGCATTCAAGCATCGCGCGGGCGGCGGGGTCGTCCCAGGTCGCGGGGGTGCCGACGCCCGTCCGGCAGGACCGGCGTCACCGGCCCCGGCGCTCCGGCGCTCCGCCGGTCGCCCGAGCCGCCCAGCGGCCCAGGCGGAGAGAGACCGTGCCGGAGCCCGTGCGCCGGGCCACGGCGGAAGCCGCCCCGGCCGGTCACAGACCGGCGACGTCCCCGGCCCTCCTGAGCACGGAGGTGAGCTTGTCCCCCACGGCGTCACGTCGCCTCGCGCGCGCCGCCCGGTCCGTCGGCACCAGCCGCGCGGCGACCTGCACGGCGTGGGCGTCCGGGTCGCCGAAGGCGGTCCGCGGGTGCTCTCCCGTCTCCGCGCAGTGCGCCGTGACCTCCTTGACCGCCCGGAGCACGACCGTCCGGTCCACGCCCGGCTGCATGGCCAGCCGTACCTGGAAACGCGCCATCCACTTCTCTCGGTCCTTCTCCGTCACGTGCCCTCCCGGGTGATCGGCAGCCGTCCGTCGTCCAGTGGGACGCCGGGGCGTGGAAGTGAGTTGCTCGACGTGCTCCCCGGGACCGCTTCGGCATCACCTGCGTACGAGGGCTCTCACCTGACGAGGTGCCGTCCCGCCCGGTCGGGGAACTCCCGGCCCCCTACGACGCCTGGCACTTCCAGCCGCCGGAGCGCGCCGGGCCTGCGAGGACGGTCCATCGGAGACGGCAGTGGATAGCGAGCGAAGGTAAGGCTAACCTAATCTCCATCTCGGGCCACATCCGCCACGGAAGGAACGGACGGAACCGTGCGACGCTTGCGCACTCGACCGGCGGGAGCACCGCTGTCCGCCGTCACACGGCTGTACGGCGGTGGCGCGTGACCGTCCTGGAGAAGACCGTGCGGGAGCCGGCGCCCCCCGTCACCCGGCAACGGCACACCACCGCCTGGCTGTTGACCGCCTCGCTCGCCGCCGCCCTGCTCGTCCTCGTCCCCGTGGCCGCCGGCACCGGCGCCTACCCCGTGCCCGTCGGCGACGTCCTCACCTCGGTGCAGCACCGGCTCGGGCTGGGCGGCGCCGAGCTGGACCGGGTCGCCGAGTCGGTGCTGTGGAACGTACGGTTCCCGCGGATCGTGCTCGCGCTGCTCGTCGGGGCCTCGCTGGGGTGCGCCGGTGCGCTGATGCAGGGCGTGTTCGGCAATCCGCTCGCCGAGCCGGGCGTCATCGGGGTCTCCTCCGGCGCGGCGGTGGGCGCGGTGGCGGCGATCGCGCTCGGGCTGGACTTCCTCGGCAACTGGACGGTTTCGGTCCTCGCGTTCGCCGCCGGGCTCGCCACCGTCCTGCTGGTGTACGCGATGTCCCGCTCGGGCGGCCGTACGGAGGTGGTGACGCTGATCCTCACCGGGATCGCGGTGAACGCCTTCGCGGGCGCCCTCATCGGGCTGTTCCTGTTCTCCGCGGACACCGCCGCGATCAACCAGATCACCTTCTGGCAGCTCGGCTCGCTCTCCCAGGCCACCTGGCCGAAGGTGCTCGCCGTCCTGCCGTGCGCGGCGCTCGGGCTGGCCGTCGCCCCCCTGTACGCCCGCCGGCTCGACCTGCTGGCGCTCGGCGAACGTCCGGCCCGGCACCTGGGCGTGGACGTGGAGCGGCTGCGGATCGTGCTGGTGCTGGTCATCGCGCTGCTGACGGCGGCGGCCGTCAGCGTGTCGGGGATCATCGGGTTCGTCGGGCTGGTCGTGCCGCATCTGCTGCGGATGGCGGCCGGGCCGGGGCACCGGTTCCTGCTCCCGGGCAGTGCGCTGCTGGGCGCGCTGGTGCTGCTCGCCGCCGACCTGACGGCCCGTACCGTCGCCGAGCCCGCCGAACTCCCCCTCGGTGTCCTCACGGCGCTGCTCGGCAGCCCGTTCTTCTTCTGGCTGCTGCGCCGCACCCGGCGCAGGCAGGGAGGCTGGGCATGATCCGCCTGCGCAACCGTCCCGTTCCGCCGGCCGCCCCCGAGCCCGGTGAGGTGCTCGCCGAGGCCGAGGGGCTCTCCGTACGGCTCGGCGCCCGGGTGGTGCTCGCCGGTGTCGACCTCACCGTCCGCGCCGGCGAGGTCCTCGCCCTCGTCGGCCCCAACGGAGCCGGGAAGTCGACCCTGCTGAGCGCCCTCGCCGCCGATCTCCCGCCCACCACCGGCACCGTGCGGATCCACGGGCGGCCCGCGTCCGGCTGGTCCGCGCCCGAACTCGCGCTGCGCCGGGCCGTCCTGCCCCAGTCCGCGTCCCTCTCCTTCCCGTTCACGGTCGAGGAGGTGGTCCGCATGGGCCGGGCGCCCTGGGCCGCCGTCGCCCGGCCCGGCAAGGACGAGTACGAGGGCAAGGGCGGGGGCGAGGACGAGGCCGCCGTGGCCGGGGCGATGGCCGCCACCGAGGTGACCGGCTTCGCCGCCCGCCCCTTCTCCGCGCTCAGCGGCGGCGAGCGGGCCCGGGTCGCGCTCGCCCGGGTGCTGGCCCAGCGCACACCCCTCCTCCTGCTCGACGAACCGACCGCCGCGCTCGACCTGCGGCACCAGGAGCTGGTGCTGCGGCTGTGCCGGGCGCGGGCGCACGCCGGTGACGCGGTGGTCGTCGTCCTGCACGACCTGGGACTCGCGGCGGCCCACGCGCACCGGGTGGCGGTCCTGCGCGCGGGCCGGGTCGCGGCCGACGGGCCACCGGAGGACGTCTTCACGCAGCGGCTGCTGTCGGAGGTGTACGAGCAGCCCGTCGAGGTGTTCCCGCACCCCCGCACGGGGGCACTCCTGGTGCTTCCCGCGCGGGACGGATCGGCCTCCGCCTGACCCGGCCGTCCTCCAGGTCACGGTGTGGCCGCTGTACCCGGTCCCGGCGTTCGCGCTCCTCCTCGTCCCGGTAGGGTTCGCCTCCGGGAAGGGGGAAGGAACCGGATGACCAGGGATCTCGGCCTTCAAAGGCTCCGCAGGCACCTCAGGCACCGCAGGATCGACACGTGCGTGCTCGTGGTCGCCCTGTCGGTGACGGCGAGCGGCTGTGTGGTGGTGCACGGTGAGCGCGAGGTGCTCCCGGCCACCACCCGCGCCGAAGCCGCCAAGGCGCTCGAGGAGTTCACGGCCGCGTACAACGAGGCCGACAAGGCGTACGACGGTTCCCTGGACGCCGACCACACCACCGGCGCCCTCGCCGACATCGACGCGGCGCGGCTGAAGGCCGGGCGGGCCAACAGTCCGGAGGGCAACGCCTCGCACACGCCGCTGGAGCTGACGGACGCGAAGTTCACCATCCCGAAGAAGGCCGGCTGGCCGCGCTGGTTCCTCGCCGACGCGGCCGGCAACAAGGGCGGCGAGTCGCGCTGGCTGCTGGTGTTCACCCGCGACGGGCTGGACGAGACCTGGGAGGCGGCGTATCTGACGCTGGTCCTCCCGGAGGACATACCGGAGTTCAAGACCGACGAGGACGGCTGGGCCGAGGCCGTACCCGCCAACTCGTCCGATGTGACCGTGCCGCCGGGCGAACTGAGCGAGGAGTACACGTCGTTCCTCAAGAACGGCGGGGACGTCTTCTCGGACGGCCCGCACACCAGCGGGTGGCGGACCCAGCGCGAGAAGAAGTCGTCGCGGCCGGGGCTGGCCACGCAGTACATCGACGAGCCGGTGACGGACGGCGACTACGCGCCGCTGGCACTGCGCACGAAGGACGGCGGGGCGCTGGTGTTCTTCACCACCCGCCACTTCGAGAAGCAGACCGCCGCGGCCGGGGCGTCGGTGCCGACGCCGAACAAGGACGTGCTGGCGCTGACGACCGGGGAGATACGGCAGTCGCTGACGATGGAGTTCGTCTCCAACGAGGTGGCGCTGGACCCGGCCGACGGTGAGGTGGAGGTCCTGGGGCGGATCCAGGGACTGACGTCGGCACAGGGCGAGTAAGTCCCTTTCGGGACCGGGCTCAGTGACTCAGGGGCGCAGGGGCCGGGCTCAGTGGCGCAGGGGCGCAGGGGCCGGGCTCAGTGGCGCAGAGGCCAGGCCGTGTCCGCGTGGTCGGGCTGTTCGCCGGCGTGCCGGGCGCAGGAGTCGGTGAGGACCTCCAGCAGGCTCAGCGGGTCCGGGAGCGGGTGCTCGGGGCCGCGTACCCAGTGCACCGACTGGTCGTCGTCGCCGGGGAGGCGGGCGGGCGGTACGAGGACGTAGGAGCCGCGGCAGTGCCAGCGCAGGCCGGGGTGCTCGTCCATGGTCTCCGGGTGGCAGTCCAGCTCGCAGGGCCACCACTCGTCCTCGTCCTCGGGGGTGCCGCGGGTGAGGGTGAAGAACAGCATCCGGCCGTCGTCGCTCTCGGCGACGGGGCCGACCTCGACGTCGGCGTCGAGGAGGCGGGTGAGCGCCTCGCGGCCGGCGTCCAGGGGGACGTCGAGGACGTCGTGCACCATGCCGGTGGCGGTGATGAAGTTGGCCTGCGGCTGGTGGCGGGCCCAGCGCTCGATCTGGGCGCGGTCGGTGGTGGACTGCGTCTGCCAGGCGAACGACACCGGGTGCCGGGCGGGGGTGGGACAGCCCACGCGGTCGCAGGAGCAGCCGTATCCGGCGGCGGGGTGGGCGGCGGGCGCGAGCGGCAGTCCCGCTTCGGCGGCGGCGAGCAGCAGGGCCTCACGGCCGCCCTCGTCGGCGGCCTGCTTCGGGCGGCGTCCACGCAGCCACTGGGAGAGCCTGCCCTGCCGGCCGGTCCGGCCGCCGAACTCCGCGCTCATCTATCCCCTCGCCTCGCCGTCGTGCCACACAGCATGCCCCATGGTCCCACGATCGTGCGCCCCGGGGGGCCGGAGCCCACAATCGGCGCAGGTGGGACGAGGGAGCACCGACGGGACGAGGGGTGACGAAGGGTACACGCGGCGAGGGGGCGTGCACCGGTTCGGGTGCCGTCGGGCGGTCCGCGGTGATCCGCGGACCTACCGTGGTCGTCATGGTCGCAAGCGTCGCGTTGACGGGCCTGGCGGCCGTGGCTTCCGTGGTCTCGCTGACCCTCACGGGCCACGGCGGCGGCCGCCCGCTGGAGTGGGGGGCCGGGCCGCTGACGGTGGACTCGCTGCCCCGCGTCCCGTACGCCGCGCACCGGGGCGGGGCCCGCGAGGTGCCGGAGAACAGCATGTCGGGGCTGATGGCGGCGTACCGGCGCGGTACGGCGCAGGTGCTGGACTTCGACACGCGGGTGCTGCGGGACGGCACGCCGGTGGTCTTCCACGACGCGACCCTGAACCGCACGACCTTCCTGGGCGGCGAGGTGCGCGGCCTGGACGCCGGGGAGTGGCGGGGCGTGCGGCTGCGTCCGCGCGACCGGCTGCCGGGGAGCTGGCGCTCGGAGCGGCCGCCGACGGTCGCCGAGGTGCTGGACCGGTTCGGCGGGCGGATCGTGCTGACGCTGGAGGCGAAGGATCCGCGCGGGGTCGACCGGCTGGCCGCGCTGATCCGCGCCCGCGGCCTGACCCGCTCGGTGTTCGTGAACACCAACGACCCCGGGGTCGCCCTCCGCGTCCACCGCCTGGGCCTGCTGGCCCAGCTGTGGCGCTCGGCCCGCCAGCTGCGCACCGACCGTCCCGAGCGCTGGCGCTCCTACGTGGACCTGCTCGACGTCGACGTCAAGGCGCGGGACGCCGATCTGCGGCGCGCGGTGCGCTCCGGCATCCCCCGGGTGTGGGCCCACACGGTCGTCACCCCGGCCCAGCGCGACCGCGCCCTGGCGCTGGGCTGCAACGGCGTCATCACGGACGCGCCGGGGCGGCTGGCCCGGCATCCGGCGCGGGTGCCGGGGAGGGTGGGCGCCGCGCCGGGGCGGTGAGGCCGCCGGCCGTCCGGGCCGGTCAGCGGGGTGCGAGGCCGTTGAGGGCGTAGTCGACGAGGGTGTCGGTGTAGTCGTAGGTGATCGGGCCCGTGTACTGGAGCCAGCGCTGGGCGAGGGGGGAGACGAAGAGTTCCAGGGCGATGCGCGGATCGACGTCGGGGCGGACGTCCCCGGCGTCCTGGGCGGAGCGCAGGCGCTCGACGTACAGCTGGAGCTGGGGTTCCAGCAGCTTGGCGACGAATTCGCGGCCGAGCTCCTCGTTGACGACGCCTTCGGCGGCCAGCGCGCGGGAGGGGGCCTCGAAGGCGGGGTCGCGCAGTTCGTCGACCGTGGCGCGCAGGACGTGCTTGAGGTCGGCGGCGAGGTCACCCGTGTCCGGGAAGGCGTACGGGGCCTGGCCTGCGGCCTCCGCGGCCTGCTCGCCCAGGTCGAGGAAGGCCTCGAGGAGGACGTCCGCCTTCGACGACCACCACCGGTAGATCGTCTGCTTGCCGACTCCGGCGCGGGAGGCGATGCCCTCGATGGTGGTCTTCGGATAGCCGACCTCGGCGACCAGGGCGAGGGCGGCGTCGTAGATGGCCCGCCGGGAGCGCTCGCTGCGGCGGGTGGCGTCGGGGGCGGACTGGTGTGCGGCCATGAGGTCGAATTTACCAGTTGACAAGACGGTGCGTCTCGCCGGACAGTGGTGAATGTCGATGACGAGACGATACGTCTCGTACTGATGAGAGGAGATCACCATGACCCGAGGCGGAGCCGGAAACATGCTGGGCGTCGGCGGCACCCGGCAGCACCTGGGCCGCGAGGCCCTGCGCGGCGGCGGGCGCGGCGGGCGTGTCGGGGGCGGGCTCGATCCGCGGGCGCAGAAGCGGGAGCTGCTGCGCAAGCTGCAGGCCAAGCGGGAAGAGGACGGCGGCGCGGCGTCGGATCAGGCGTCGGCGCGCGGCGGCCAGGGGTCGCCCCAGTCGGTGTCCCGGGCGGCCCGGTAGAGATCGCCGTGGCGCTTGGTCACGGTGGTGCGGCGCAGGGCCGGGTCCTTCTCGCACAGGTCGAGGAGGACCTGGCCCTTGCGGATCTGCGGCTTGCGGACGACGCGGGCGGGGGCCGGGGTGACCGGGAGGCGGGTGGCGGCGACGTAGCTGAACTTCTCGTCCTCGTAGGCGAGGGAGCCGCCCTTGACCTGGCGGTGCAGGGAGGAACGGCTGACCCGCGCGGAGAAGTGGCACCAGTCCGTGCCGGGGACGATGGGGCAGGCGGCGCCGTGCGGGCAGGGGGCGGCGACGTGGAAGCCGGCGGAGACCAGCAGGTCGCGGGCCTCGATGACGCGGGCGTAGCCGTCGGGGGTGCCGGGTTCGACGATCACGACGGACCGCGCGGCGCCGGCGGCGGCGTCGACGAGGGCGGCGCGGTCGGGGGCGGTGAGCTCGTTGAGGACGTAGGAGACGGTGACGAGATCGGCGCTCCCGAGGGTGAGCTCCGGTCCGATACGGGAGCGCTGCCAGCGGGCGCCGCGCAGGGCGGGGTTGGCGGCGGCGAGTTCCCGGCCGAGGGCGAGGGCGGGTTCGGCCCAGTCGAGGACGGTCACGGGGCGCTCCCCGTCCCAGGTCGCGCTCACCGCCCAGGCCGCGGCGCCGGTGCCGCCGCCGACGTCCACGTGGTCACCGGGCGCCCACCCGGGCACGGCGTCCGCGAACGCCTCCAGCGCGGACCGCACCGCCTCGAACGTCGCGGGCATCCGGTAGGCGGCGTACGCGGCCACGTCGGCCCGGTCCCGCAGGATCGGCGCCCCGGTCGGGGTGGCGCCCCGGTAGTTGGCGATCAGCCGCTCGACGGCCTGCGCGGCCTGCCGCGCCGGAAGCCCGTCGAGCAGCCCGGCGAGGGCGGAGCGCAGGGTTTCGGCGGTGGGCAGCGAGGCGGGGGCGTTCACCCGGCGATTCTACGGGGGCGCGGTGCTCGCCCACGGCCGGTGGGTGGGCCGGGGCCGAGTCCCCTCACCGCCCTCCCCGCTCCGGCGGGCAGTCGCGCCTCCCCCAGTGCCTTGATGGCCTGGGAGGTACCCCGCGAGCACCGGGCCGCGTGAACACCCCGTACCGGGCACCTCGCGAGCACCCACCCCCACGGACACCGGGCCCCGCCCAAGAAGAAGAGGGGCACCCCCTCACATGCCCCGCACCGCCCGCGCCACCCGCGTCGCCGCCCGCGCCCTCGGCGTGCTGTCCGGCGGGACCGGGCGGCGCGGATGGACCGTGTTGGCCAGCAGGATCAGGTACGTGTCCGTGGCCCGGTCCAGGACCAGGGACGTGCCCGTGAAGCCGGTGTGGCCCGCGGCCCCCCGCCCCGCCAGTTCCCCCATGAACCACGGCCGGTCCAGGACGAAGCCCAGGCCGGGCGGGGTGAACAGCAGGTCCACGAAGTCGGGACCGAGGATGCGGGCGGGTCCGTACGAACCGCCCGCCAGCAGGGTCCGGCAGAAGACCGCCAGGTCCCGCCCCGTGGAGAACAGCCCGGCGTGGCCCGCCACCCCGCCCAGCGCCCACGCGTTCTCGTCGTGCACCTCGCCCCGCAGCATCCCCCGGTCCGCCTTGGCCCACGGCCGCCGCTGGTCCTCCGTCGCCGCCGCGTCCGGGCACGGCCCGAAGCCGGTCGCGGTCATGCCGAGCGGCCGGGTGATGCCGTCGCGCACGAGGACGTCGAGCGGGCGGCCGGTGATGCGCTCCAGGACGTGCTGGAGCAGCAGCATGTTGAGGTCGGAGTAGCAGTACGCGCCGGGCACCCCGACGGGCCGCTCCGCGCGCAGCAGCGCCAGCCGTTCCGCGTCGTCGGCGCAGTCGTACAGCGGGAGTTCGGGGCGCAACCCGGAGGTGTGGGTGAGCAGCTGGCGGATGGTGGTCCCGTGCCGCGCCGCGCCCGTGAAGTCCGGCAGGTACGCGCCCACGCGCGCGTCGATGCCCAGCGTGCGCCGCTCGATCTGCTGCACCACCGCCACCGAGGTGAACAGTTTGGTCAGGGACGCCAGGTCGAAGGGGGTGTCCACGGTCATCGGGACGCGTTCGGCCGGCGGCAGCCCGACCGGGGTGTCCGTCTCCTCGTCGTACGCCGCGTAGCGCACGGCCCAGCCCGCCGCCTCCTGCACGGCGAGCACCGGGCCGCGCCCGACGACCACGACGGCGCCCGCCGCCCAGGGCCGCTCGCCGCCGGTGCGGGCGTGGACCTCCCGGACCAGGTGACGTAATTCCCGCGCGTCGAGCCCGGCCCGTTCCGGTGTGCCGTCACGCAGTCGCGGCGCGCTCAGACGCCCCCGCCCTTCGCACCGGCCGATCCGCTCCACGGACGGCACATTCCCAGGAAGCAGGCCAGCGCCACGAGGGCGGCGACCAGCTGGACGACGGCCATCGGGACGGCGGTGTCCTCCCCGGCGATCCCGACCAGCGGGGAGGCGATCGCGCCGATGAGGAAGGACGTCGTGCCGAGCAGCGCCGACGCGGAGCCGGCGGCGTGCCTGGTGCGCATCAGGGCGAGGGTCTGCGTGTTGGGCAGGGTGATGCCCATCGCGGACATCAGCACGAACAGCGCGGCGGCCACCGGTACCAGCCCCACCTCGCCGAACGTGCCCAGCGACATCAGCAGCAGCGCGACCGCCGCGACGACCACCACGGCCAGCCCGAGACCGGTCACCCTGTCCAGCCGGACCCGGCCGACCAGCACCTTGCCGTTGATCTGCCCCATGATCACCAGCCCGATCGAGTTGAGCCCGAACAGCAGGCTGAACGTCTGCGGGGAGGCGCCGTAGATCTCCTGGACGACGAACGGGGAGGCGGCGACGTAGGCGAAGAGGGAGGCGAAGGCGAAGCCGCCGGTGAGCATGTAGCCGGTGAACGCGCGGTCGGCGAGCAGCCGGCGCATCGAGCCGAGCGCCTCGCCGACGCCTCCGTCGTGCCGGTCGGCGGGGGCCAGCGTCTCCGGCAGCTTCGCCCAGACGACGGCCGTCAGCAGCACCCCGACGAGGGTCAGGACGACGAACACGCCCCGCCAGTCCGTCACCCGCAGGATCTGCCCGCCGATGAGCGGCGCCACGATCGGCGCGACCCCGGAGATCAGCATGAGGGTCGAGAAGAAGCGGGCCATGGCGACGCCGTCGTACAGGTCGCGGGCGACCGCCCGTGCGATGACGATGCCGGCCGCGCCCGCGAGGCCCTGGGCCAGCCGGAAGGCGACGAGGAGTTCGACGGTCGGCGCGAAGGCGCACAGCGCGGTGGCGACGACGTAGACCGCGAGGCCGATGAGCAGCGGCCGGCGGCGGCCCCACCGGTCGCTCATCGGGCCGACCACCAGCTGCCCGAGCGCCATGCCGGCCAGACAGGCGGTGAGCGTGAGCTGGACGGTGGCGGCGGGCGCGTGCAGGGACTGGGTGACCGCCGGCAGGGCGGGGAGGTACATGTCCATCGCCAGCGGGGGCGTGGCGGTCAGGCCGCCGAGGACGAGGGTGACCAGGAGGCCGGCGCGGCGGCCGGCGGTCGCGCGGAGCGCCGCCCCGTCCGCCGTCAGGTCCGGGACGGCCGTCTCCGGTGCCCTGCTCGCTCCCGGGTTCGCGGCCGGGTTCGCTGTCGAGTTCGTTGCCGGATTCGCTGCCGGGTTCGTTGTCGGGTTCGATATGGACGCCCCACCCTCGGGCATGTGGCCCCTCCCTTTCCATGCCATCGGCTCCCTATGCTCTCAGCTCGTACGGAGTGCTCGGCGTCAACGGCGATGTCATGGGAGCGCTTCCATCCACATCCGTTCAGGATGTGACGAACGACACGAGCAGGGTGGGACGCATGACGGAGCAGAAGGTGCGCTGGGGCATTCTGGCGACCGGTGGGATCGCCGCGAGGTTCACCGCGGACCTGGTGGACGTGCCGGACGCGGAGGTCGTGGCGGTGGCGTCGCGGTCGGTGGAGCCGGCGAAGGCGTTCGCCGAGCGGTTCGGGATACCGCGGGCGTACGGCGACTGGGAGTCGCTGGCGTTCGACGAGGAGGTCGACGTCGTCTACGTCGCCACTCCGCACTCGGCGCACCGCGCGGCGGCCGGACTGATGCTGGAGTCCGGGCGGAACGTGCTGTGCGAGAAGCCGTTCACGCTGAACGCGCGGGAGGCTCAGGAGCTGGTCGCGCTGGCGCGGGGCAACGGGCGCTTCCTGATGGAGGCCATGTGGACGTACTGCCATCCGATGGTGCGGCGGCTGAAGGCACTGGTCGACGACGGCGCGATCGGCGAGGTGCGCCACGTGCAGGCGGACTTCGGCCTCACGGGGCCGTTCCCGGCGTCGCACCGGCTGCGGGACCCGGCGCTGGGCGGGGGCGCCCTGCTGGACCTGGGCGTGTACCCGGTGTCGTTCGCGCAGCTGCTGCTCGGGGAACCGTCGGACGTCACGGCGCGGGCGATGCTCTCGGAGGAGGGCGTCGATCTCCAGACGGGGGCGCTGCTCTCGTGGGAGAGCGGCGCTCTCGCCTCGGTGCACTGCTCCATCGTGGGCGGTACGGCGACCTACGCCTCGATCACCGGTTCGCAGGGCCGCATCGACATTCCGTCCGGCTTCTTCTTCCCGGAGCGGTTCGTGCTGCACCGGGACGGCCGTGACGCCGAGGAGTTCACGGCCGACCCGGCCGACGGCCCCCGCGACAGCCTCAGGCACGAGGCCGTCGAGGCGATGCGGGCCCTGCGGGCCGGCGAGACCGAGTCCCCGCTGGTCCCGCTCGACGGCACCCTCGCCGTGATGCGGACGCTCGACGCGATCCGGGACCGCGTCGGCGTCCGCTACCCCGGCGAGACCCGCTGAGCGACACCCGCCCGGCAGCCGGGGGCCGGGCGGACCGCCCGCACCCCGGCCCGCCCTGTGGACCGGTGTCCTCCGGGCGAACGGGAAGATCACCCCGGAACCGGTGACGGACGTCGCGGACGTGGCCCGCACGGTGCGGCACATGGCGGAGCTGCCGCTGGAGGCGAACGTGCAGTTCGCGACGGCCCTGGCGACGGCGATGCCGTACGTGGGCCGGGGCTGAGCGCGGCCGGTGCACCGATCCCGCACGAACGGAGTTTGAACGTCCGCACCATTGCGGCCGGTAGCGGACTTGTGCTCAACTCTCCTGCACCAAAGCTTCACACTTGGAATGAGCGGCTTCCACAGGCCATGTCCAGGGGGGCGGCAGCCGTTCCACGCCACCGGGTGGGGGTGGACCCGCGCGGGACCGCGGGTGCGCACCGGTGGGTGGAACGGCTGCCGCACGAAACGACCGGGCCCGCTACCGGACGGCGAGGATCCGCTCGGCCTCGGCCATCTGCGCGCCGGTGAGCGCGCCCTTCTCCAGCGCCCCCGCGTTCTCCTCCGCCTGGGCGACCGACCGGAAACCGGGGATCGGCACGGTGCGCGGGCTCCGGGCCCACAACCAGGCCAGGGCGCCCTGGGCGAGGGTGCGGCCGTCGCTGGTGAGCACGTCCCGGAGCGCGTCGACGCGCGCGAGCCACTCGGGGTCGGCGCCGGACCCGGCACCGAAACCCCGCAGCCAGGCGGGCGGCCGGCTGCGGATGTCCCCGGCCTCCAGCGTCCGCCGGCCGGCGTGCTTCCCGGTGAGCAGGCCCATGGCGAGCGGACTGCGGTTGACGGAGGCGAGGTCCGCCCCCTCGCACAGCCGCAGCATCTCGGGCGCGTCCGTGAGGACGTTGAGCGCGTGCTGTACGGCGGTGCAGTGCGGCCCCTCCGCGAACACGGCGGCGCGGGCCGGGTCGTCGGTGCTCCAGCCGTAGGCCCGGATCAGCCCCTGCGCCACCAGTTCCTCGCAGGCGTCCCGCAGCCGGGCGGCCCGCTCGGGGTCGGCGTCGGCGAGGTGGAGCTGGTACAGGTCGACGTGGTCGGTGCCGAGGCGGCGCAGCGATGCGGTCAGGGCCCGGCGCAGGTGTTCCGGGGAGTCGTCGCCGCCGGTGAGGGTGCGGGAGTCCGGGTCGAAGACGTTGCCCCACTTGGTGGCGACGACGACCTCGTCCCGGCGCCGCCCGAGGGCCCGTCCGAGGACGTACTCGCTGTGTCCCGTCCCGTAGACGTCGGCCGTGTCGAAGAAGGTGACGCCCAGGTCGAGTGCGCGCCGGATCGCCCGCGTCGACTCCTCGTCGTCGACCCTGCCCCACCCCAGGGGCTGTCCGGTGGCGTCCTGCCACTCACCGCCGATCGCCCAGCAGCCGAACCCGACGGCGCTGACCTCGATACCGCTGCGTCCCAGTGTCCGTGTGGTCTCCATGCCCCGGGACGCTAGGAGTTGGAGCGCGCGCGAAGGCAAGCCGCCGAATCGGCGCCGGGGCCTGTCAGTGCCGTGTGCCAGGCTCGGCGCCCATGAGCGACCACCTGCCCCCGCCCCCTTCCCCTCTCCCGGCCACCGACCTCTGGGACTCCATCGACGACCTGTGCGGCTGGCTGGACGCCAACCGTCCGGTCGACGGCCGGGAGGGCCTGCTGCTGCGGATCATCAAACTGTCCGAGGAGGTCGGCGAGGTCGCCGAGGCGGTGATCGGCGCGACCGGCCAGAACCCGCGCAAGGGCACCACGCACACCTGGGACGACGTCCGGTCGGAGCTGTGCGACGTCGCCGTCACGGCGCTGGTCGCCCTGCGCACCCTCACCCCCGACGCCCGCGAGGTCTTCACCGACCACCTGGCCCGGGTGACACGACGCTCGCTCGGCGACTGAAGCGGGCACCTGGACCGGCCCGGACACCGCGGTCGCCTTCGGCCCCTTCGACCCCTTCGGCCCTTTCGACCCCTCTGCCCCCTCCGGCCGGGGCCTCACCAGCACGGTCCTGCACGACGCGACGCGGACGGCCCGGTGGGCCGGGCCCGGCAGATCCTGACGGTGCGGCGGCCGTCGCCGGGAGCGCGGCCCCGCAAGGGGTGACCGGTGCGGCGCGCGCCGCACCGGTCCGCTTCGGCGGGGAACGGCCGGCCGGCTAGCAGGCTCCGAGGTCCTCCCAGACGCCCCACTCCCCCGTGGTGCCGGGCTCCTCGCCCGTCACCCACCACTTGGCACGTCAGGAGCGGCCGTCGTGGGAGACGGTGTCTCCGCCGGTGTAGACGTTCGCGGCGTTCCAGACCGGCGCGGCGCAGTCGCCCGGTTCACCGCCGCCGCCACCACCGTCACCGCCGCCGATGTTGACGTCGATGCAGGCGTAGAAGGCGTTGGCGGTGTCGGCCACGTTCCAGACGGCGAGGACCTTCTGACGGCCGGTGAAGCCGCCGAAGTCCACCTGGTGGGCGACGTCCGCGGGCGGCTGCGCGCCATGGCCGTCGAACTCGGCGATCTTCGTGTTGCCGATGAAGTACTGCCAGGTGTCGGTGGCGTGCCGGGCGGTGTGGTGCCAGTTGAAGGTGTGGCTCGTGCCGACAGGGGTGACGCGCCAGCCCTTGCTGTCGTCGTCGAGCTCGGCGAACTGGCTGTTGCCGCCACTGCAACTGCGCAGGCCCTTCGGGCCCTCGACGCTCTGCGGCTCGTACTGGATCTGGCCGCAGTCGACGACGCCCTCGGCGCACTGGTCCTGCCGGCTGCCGGGGTCGGTCACCCAGCCGTGGGCGTAGGCCGGGCCCGCCGGGAGGCTGAGGGCGAGCAGGGGAGCGACCAGTGCTCCGACAGCGACCGCCACTCGTCTTTTCGTGCTCATGTCATATCTCTTTCCTTCGGTGTGCGCCGATGCCGCCCGCGAGGGCGGCCCTGCCGACCGTGCCGTGGGCGCCGCCGCACGCGCCCCGCACCTTCGCCCGATCGACGGCCTGACCGAGGCCGGGGTGAATGGAAGAGAGGTCTAGACCTCAGCGACTAGGTCTAGACCATACCGACGGGCGGGGAGTGGTCAAGGGTTCACGCGAAGGGAATCGGCGAACAGGGCCGATCGGCTCAGTGACCGCGCCGCACCACACCCCGCGACCTAGCGTGAGGATTTGTCACAGTATGCGTTCATCGCAGGAGGTGAGTTATGCGGCACATATGCCGCCGCGGTCCGGCTCTGGCCATGGTCAGCGGCTTGGCGGCCGGCTCGATGCTCTTGGGCGCGAGTCAGGCAGCTCAAGCAGCGCCCATGGAGGACGGGGCCCGGCCGCACCGGTCGGCCGCGGCCACGACCGGGCCCTCGAAGGATCAGGCGCGTCACGAGACCCACACCGTGGCACGCGGAAACACCTTGTGGGAGATCGCCGACCGCCATTACGGCGACGGAATGAAGTGGTGGGCCGTCTTCGGGGCCAATGCCAAGGCGATCGAGAAGACCGCGCGGGACCACGGACGCAAGGGGAGCGACATCGGCCACTGGATCTTCCCCGAGACCGAGTTGGTGATTCCCGCCCCTGCCGCGGTGAAGGCCGGCGAGAAGGCCGTCCGCGCGACCCTGGAACACGTTCTGGCGCAGCATCCACAACTGCTCGGCAGCGCGCCCTGCCCCGAAGCGCAGGCACCCGAGGACATGGGCGAGTGCTTCCTCGGACTGCTCGACCAGGTACCTCTGCTACTGGACCAACTGCCTCTCCTGCTCGACCGGATCGACGTCCTGGAGGAAGTCTCGAGCGACGAACTCCTCGAACTGGTCGAGCCGCTCATCACCTGCGTGACGAAGGAGGAGGAGGATCCCGCCGCCTGCCTGACGGAGGCGATTGCGAACCTGCCCGCCCAGGAGTGACGGACTTCGTCGGGTCGCCTCCGGCGAGGTGACCCGATGACCGGACACTGCGCCTGAGCAGGCTCCTCCACTCGAGGTCGGCACCGTGGCCGTTCAGCCGTCGTGACCGGTGGCGTCGCGCAGGGCACGCAGGAGCATGGGCAGGGACCTGCGGAACTCCCGTACCCAGTACGGCGCGTCGTGCGTGCCCGGATAGAAGTGGGTCGTCACCGGGGTTCCGACGGACTCCAGGCGTGCGGCCAGGGCACGGGACTCCCGCTCCATGATGGTCTCGGTGGGTGAGATGGCGTCGTCGGGGAACGGGTCGGACGGGTCCTCAAGACCGGGGACCTCCGGGTCGGGCCGGGTGCCCGGCGGGTTGAGCACGCCCGCCCTGCCGTCGCCGCTGGAGAGGTACACGGGGGTGTCGCGCAGCCGGTCGGCCAGGTAGTACGGGTCGTGGGCCTCCCAGTTCACGCGCTGGGCGACCGGGTCTCCCCACACCGCCTTCCAGTCCAGGCCCAGGGCGGTCATCCCGGCCCGGACCGCGTGCGGATGCTGCAAGGGGTGCACGTAACCGCTGTAGCTCGCCACCGCCCGGAACAGCCCGGGGTGACGGCCGGCGTAGGAGAGCCCGCCGAATCCGCCCTGCGACTCACCCGCGGCCACGCGGCGGGTGCCGGCGCCGTAATGGCGCTCCAGGAGGGGGCGCACCTCCCGGAGGTGGAAGGTCTCCACGGCGGGCGGGCCGCCCCGGCCGTCGTTGTACCAGTCGCTGTAGAAGCCGAACAGCGGCATCTCGGGCATCACCACGAGCACGTCCCGGAGTTCGGGCAGCTCCTGGAGGCGGGCGTCGTAGTCCTCCGTCCACGCCTTGTAGTTGCCGTCACCGCCGACCAGGAGGTAGAGCACCGGCCAGCTCCGGCCCGGCCGCCGGTCCTCCCAGCCGTCCGGGGTCAGCAGCCGGACCTTCGCGGTGCGCCCCAGGGCGGGCGAGTCGACCGTGAGGTCGACCAGGCGCTCACCGACGTCCTCCTCGGCGACGACCCGGGCGCCGTGGCGCGGTGCCGGGGTACCCCCGCCGGCGTACGCCACGGAGCCCTCCGCGGGCAGGAGGAAACTCGCGATCACCAGGGGAAGCAGCAGTCGCAGCCACGGCCGCGCAGAGCGCCAGGACATCCGACCTCCGTCACGTAGGGGACGTCAGCATTTTCACCCATTCGAACCTTGTGCGCACGTACAGTGATCCCGTGACCCGTCTGTCGCGCCCCTTCGGCGTGTCCGGGTCCGCACGCGCCCCCTCCTCCAGCTCGCCCCTGAAGGCCTCGGCCACGCGATGGCCCAGCACCAGGAGACCGGGGACACCGCCTCACCCTTCCTTTGAACGTGTTCAAAAAAACGGCCGGACGTGCCATGATGGCGGTGCGGGCGTTCATCACCCACACGTCGACGAGCCGACCGCCTCGAGCGAGGAGCCACCATGGCCACCGGATCCGCAGACAGTCCCGCGACCCTCTACGGGCCCGTCTCCCTCGTCCTCGGCACGGCCGCTCTGGTCGCCGTCGTGTTCGCCGGCCTCCTCGGCATCGCGATCCCCCTGCTCCTCGGCAGCCTGGCCGTCACCTTCGCGCTGCTCGGCCTGGGCCAGGAACTCAACCGGCTCCAGTGCGGCGTCGGCCTCGTCACGGGATCCCTGAGCGTGCTCTACCCGGTCCTCCTGGTCGCGGCCTGAGCACGACGTGGCGGAGCCCGGGAGTCGTATCCAGCTCCCGGGCCCCTGGGGATGCCACCCAATTGCGCACGCCGGCGGCGTTTAAGAGGACGGATCAGTCATCATGCCGTCGTGTTCTTCCTTTGAACTACCGCGCCAGGCGAGAGGCGCAGGCGAGAGTCGAACTCGCATCCGACGGCGTTCGTCCGTCCCCGGTCGGTCCGGCGATCGGCGGCGATGCTGAGACTGGAGCGAGAGTCTGAGATTGACCGCGGCCGCCGGTTCGGCGGACCGCTTCTTCAGGCTGAACTTCAGTGTCAGCTTGCGCTCCTCACGCGGACCGGTCCTCAATTCCGGCCCGCGCTGTCGCGCACCCCCGCGCTCGCACGCGGGGGCGATCATGGATGCCGCCTGTCGGCCGCGTCAGCCGAACAGGTAGCCGAACACCGCGTCGCCGACCCGCTGGTCGGTGACCTCGGCGCCGTTGGCCTCCTCGCGGGCGAACTTCACGGCCTGCTGGAGCTTCTCGACCCGCTCCACCAGCTCATTCACCCGCCGCGCCGGAAGCGCGCCGGAGAACTTCACGGTGGTCCAGTACCCGATGGGCACGTCCTCGTAGTACACCTCGACCTGCGCCGGGTGCTTCTCGGTCGCCTCCGCCTTGACGTGGTTGCGCGGGACCTTCTTCGTACGGATCGTGCGCACCGGGTCCGTCTTCCACCAGTCCGTGGACGGGTCGTGGGACCAGGACTCGGCGGCGTCGAGGGTGGGCAGCTTCTTGACGAAGGTGTGCAGGTCGGCGAGCTGCTTCTCCAGGAAGAGCAGGTAGCTGACCGGCACGTCGGCCACGACGGTCCGTCCGTCGACGGTGACGTCCGCGCGGGCCGTGCAGTTCGCCCAGTCCTTGGTCGCGGTCACGTCGAACAGCCGCGTCAGCGACGCGGACATCTCCTGCAGCACGTCCTCGGCCTGCACCTGCACCCGCGTCGACTCGGGCGGCAGCTGCTCGCCCTCCTCGTCCTTCGGCTGGTACGTGCGCGAGATACCGGCCAGCAGCGCCGGCTTCTGCACCTTGGCGTGCGCGGCGTTGATGTCCTGGAGCGACTTGCTCTTGACACCCTTCTCGACCGCGATGATCTGGTTCAGCTTCGCCATGCGGCTCCCCCTTCGAACACCAGGGAACCTACAGGCTGGGAGCCCTCGGCTCAGCCCATTTTTCGCCGGCCCGGCGTTCACCGTCTGCCTCTTACCCCTTGATCGTCAAGCAGCAGGCGTCCTCGGGAAGCTCCCGGACAGGAAACCCTCCAGGATCCGGTCCCGCAGTTCACGCAGCCGTGCGGTCTCGGTCTCCGCTACGCGTGCCCGCTGCTGGAGACGGTCGGCCAGCCGTGCGAACTGCTCGCGTACCTCCAACGGAGGCCACATAACGGCGGTCGCGGCGAATGCCTTTCGGCTGAGCTCGCGGCCGGCGGACCCTTGTGCAGAAGCGGCCAGTTCGGCACTGCGCGAGCGAAGCTCGTGCAGCAGCCAGTACGCGTCGGACACCGACTCGGCTTCCAGTGCGAGCACATTACGGCCGATGACGGCGGGGACGTGGTTCATCACAGCGCGGACGCCGTCTTCCCTCGATGCCACAAGAAGGGAACCCGGAGCGCGCGTGCGTCCCTTCTTGCCCTGGGACAACCGTCGCTCAGTGGCGTACAGGTGGGGCGACTCGCTCTGCAGAATGTCCGCGGGGGCGACGAAAGCCGGACCGCGCTCGATAAGTGCCCCGTCGTCATCCGGGCTCGGTCGTGGCGCTGCCCCGGCGGTGAAGTGGACAAGGCTCGCAAGGGACCGTTCGGGCCAGGACCCATCGTCGCTCACCAGGTGCGCGAAGTGCGCTTCGCTCAGCTCTACGGCGCACTTGGCGATCCGCGCGTTGATCGCCGCTTTCTCCTTCAGCATCCGCATCGCTCGAAGCACGGACGCTCTGAGTTCCGACGGCGGGATCGGTACGGGAAGTTTTCGCAGCGCCGTCACACTCAGCGTGCGTTGCAGCGTCGTAGCGGTGGCATGTCGCTCGCACCACGCGCGCACCGCCGGCGATCCGAGCCACAGGTTCAGCCAGGCCGCCTCGTCGGGTTCGCTTATACGGATAATGGCGACGGTCCGGGACGCGTTCCAGTGATGGAACTCCGTTCCCACGAAAGCGGCTTCACCCACGCGGCCCACCAGGACCACGACGATGTCGCCGGCCTGGAGCCGGCTGCGCAGGTTGGCTTCATGGACCTGGAGGGCGATCCGCCTCGGCTCGTCGCCGCGCAGCCGCCCCTCCTGGATGTCGGCGGAGCGGATCATCGGCACTCCGTCATCCGTGTGCGGCCCGGGACGGGTGACGCCGTAACCGATGACCTGTGCGGTCGGCAGGTCACCCAGGCGGGCCATGCTCCACCCGGCGGGCAGTTGTTGAAGCCGGTGCTCCAGGCTCTCCTGCGTCATAGTTCCCCCAGCAACTCACGCAATTCGTCCTCAAGTCGGCGTGACGTCGAGAACAGGCCGAGCAGTTCGTCGGTCAGGTCGGCGACACGCGCGGGCGCGTCGGGAAGGTCGGACTGTGCCGGTCGAGCCGCAACGTGGTGCGAGGGCAGTACGTCGTAGTCCGTCTCCGCGATCTCGTCCCGGGACAGGGATCTGCACCAGCTCGGTACGTCTTCGTACGGCGCCCGGCCCGGAGCTCCGCGCCAATCGGCAAAGGTGGCGGCGATGCGTTCCCTGGCGTCGTCGGGGACGACTCGACGTCCGCGCTTCACGTTCGTGGCGCTGTTACGCGCGTCGATCAGGAGGAATTGCCCCGATCGGTCGCTCTGGCCCCAACTGCGGTGAGGCAGCTTGCTCTTGCTGAACAGCCAGAGACTCACGGGGTTGCGCACATGGGGGATCAGGCCGGCGGGCAGTTCCACGACAGCGCTGAGGACGTCATCGTCGACAAGAGCCTCCCGGATCCGGCTCTCGGCGCCCTTGGCGGTGGAGGCGGCACCCGTGGGCAGGAGGAGCGCGCCCCGCCCGGAGGCCGACATCTTCCGCACCACGTGCTGGGCCCAGGCGAAGTTGGCGTTGCCCGCGGGCGGAGGCCCGTAAGGCCAGAACGGGCCGTCGCGGAGGATGCCGTGTTCGTCCCACCCCGACTGGTTGAAGGGGGGATTGGCGACGACCACGTCGAAGGTGAGATCGGAGAACCGGTCATCGGCCAGTGTGCTGGCGGGACCGTTCAGGAACCCGTCATCGACACCGTGCACCGAGAAGTTCATGGCGGCGGTCAGCAGGGCGGTGCGGCTCATGTCCTGCCCGTACAGGGCCGGCTCCCCGGGCCGACTGCCATGAGCCGCGACGTACTCGCGAGCCCTGAGAAGAAACCCGCCGGAGCCGCAGACGGGATCGTAGACCGCCTCGCCTTCCGCCGGTTCCATCAAGTCGATGAAGAGACGCGTGACGTCCGACGGGGTGTAGTAGGAGCCGCCCTTGCCCAGGGTCTGCGCCTGATCCAGGCAGGCGTCGAAGAGTTCCGTCGGGTCCTCGGCCGTGGACACCCAGTCGATCAGGTGCGCCACTTCGCGGTCCCTCACGTTCCACAGGTTCGGTAGCTCCAGGCGTACGGGAAACCTCTCCTCCCGGGCGCGGAGTCCGCGCTGGAGCGCCTCGGCAAGCCTGTGCCCTCCCTCTCGCCAGCGCTCCCCGCTCCGGAGGGCTCTCCAGGCATCGCGAGCCGGCGCGCCGTCACCCCACTCGTCGGTCCGCGCCCTGTCCGCCTCGTACCGGAGCAGAACCAGGGCCATCACGGTAAGGAGTGCGTCCTGAGGTGCCAGCGCCTCGCTCAGGGCATCCAGCACTCGCCGAATCGACTGTCCCTCGGACGCTCTCTCCACCTTGGCTCCCATCCGCGCACTCGCCGGACCACAGGTCCTGGTGCCTCATCATGCCTGGCGGAACTCTCCCCCCTTGCACATAGGTCAAGGCCGCGAGGGCCACACCGAACACCGCCACGAACGCGGTGCCACCGGCCGTGACGGCCAGGTCCACGTCCTCCGTACGCGCCAAGCGCCAGAAGGCGACCGATAACCCGGCAATCACCGCCACCGCCACCGCGAACACCACCGTCGTACCGCGCTTCCCGCCCACCTGCGTCTCCCATCGCCATGAAAACCAACGAAGCACAACAAACCGGCGACCTACCGATGCCTCACATCGCCGTCCCACCACTGTAGCGCACAACAGCAGTCGGTTTGGTTGCGACAGCAGTCCGTTTGATGAAGGAGGAAGGATGTAAACTTAAGTTTGGGAAACGTGAATTCGCCGCCACTGGATGCCCACTGGTCCGTTCGCTGGGGCCTGGCCGCTCGTGATCCCCCTCGCCCCGCACCCCTGTCCCGCTACCATCGGGGCGGGGAATTTCGCTGCCTGAGCAGCAGCAACCGACACAGAGCGACACGAAGCGGGGATGGCACATGCGGGACGGCCGGTGGACCGCGGTCACCGACTCGGAGTTCCAGCATGAGCACCGGGGCCTGGAGGCCGTCCGCGAGAAGCTCCCGGACAACGATCCCTGGCGGGCCTGGTCGAACTTCACCTTCACCGCCCTCACCGGCCACGTCCGGGAGGTGGACCTGCTGGTGATTGCCCCGGGCGGGGTCCACCTGATCGAGCTGAAGGACTGGCACGGCTCCGTCGAGTCCCGCAACGGCACCTGGCTGCAGACCCAGCCCAGCGGCCGGCAGATTCCCCACGGCAACCCGCTGCACCTGGCCAACAAGAAGGCCAAGGAGCTCGCCACGCTGCTCCAGCAGCACGGCGAGAAGGTGTGGGTGTCGGAGGCCGTCTGCTTCACCGACTCCTCCCTGCGCAACCGGCTGCCCGCCCACGACCGCAACGGCGTCTTCACCGTCCACCAGCTCACCGAGATGCTGAAGCAGCCGCCGAAGGACGAGCACCGCCGGATCGACGCCGCGCGCTCGCGTCGGATCAAGGCGGCCCTGGAGCGCGTCGGCATCGCGCGCAGCGACGCCGAGTACAAGGTCGGCCCCTATCTGCTCAGCCGGAAGTCGTTCGACTCGGGCCCGACCTGGGCCGACTACCTGGCCCAGCACAGTGAGCTGCCGGAGGCCGCCCGCGTCCGCGTCTACCTGCGCGAGCGCGGCTCCGACGCCGAACTGCGCGCCTCCGTCGAGCGGGCCGCCCGCCGCGAGGCCGCCGTGCTGCGCCACTTCCGGCACCCGGGTGTCGTCCAGCTCAAGCAGTACGACCCGTCCGGGCACTCGGCGGGCCCCGCCCTGATCTTCGACTTCGATCCGCGGACCCTGCGCCTGGACGAGTACCTGTTCCAGTACGGCGAGAAGCTGGACATCCTCAGCCGGATGGCGCTGGTGCGGCAGCTCGCCGAGACGGTGCGCTCGGCCCACGGCCGCCGGATCTTCCACCGCACCCTGGCGGCCCGAGCCGTCCACGTCATCCCGCGCGGCCGCACCCCCCGCGGTGACTCCGAGGGCGAGACCGGTGCCTGGTCCAGCCCGCACCTGCAGATCTCCGACTGGCAGGTCGCCGTCCAGCGCAGTGCCGAGCACGGCGTGGCCGGCAACGGCGAGCGGTTCGCCCCCACGACCTTCTCGCGCGCGGGCGCGCACCTCGCCGAGGGCGCGGACCCGTACCTGGCCCCGGAGCTGACCGCGCTCAGGCCCGACCCGGTCGCCCTGGACGTGTACGGCCTGGGTGTCCTCACCTATCTCCTGGTCACCGGAAGGCCCCCGGCCGCCAGCCAGGCGGAACTGGTGGCCCGCTACGAGGCCGGCGAGGGCCTGCGCCCCAGCTCCGTCGTGGACGGCCTCTCCCCCTACATCGACGAGCTGGTGCAGGCGGCCACCGCCTACGACGTCTCCGCCCGGTTGACGTCGGTGGACGACTTCCTGGAGATGCTGGAGGTCGTCGAGGCGGAGCTGACCGAGCCTCCGACGGCCGAGGCCCCTCGCCCCGCCGAGCCTGAGAAGGACCCGCTGGACGCGGTCGCGGGCGATGTGCTGGCGGGCCGCTGGGAGGTCAGGCGCCGCCTCGGTACGGGTTCGACGAGCCGCGCGTTCCTGGTGCGGGACCTGACCGCCGGCCCGGACGTGCGCTTCTCGAAGTCGCTGGCGGTGCTGAAGGTCGCGACGTCGGACAGCCGGGGCGAGGTGCTGCGCCGCGAGGCCGAGATCCTGGGCCGGCTCCGCCCCGACTCCCGGGTCATCCGCCTGGTCGAGCCGGAGCCGCAGCGCATCGGCCCGCGCACGGTCCTGGTCATGGAGTACGTCGGCGACGAGCGCGAGGAGAGCGGCGACCCGTCCGCGACGGGTACGAGGCGCCGGCGCCGGGAGGAGACGGTCGCCCGGCAGCTGCGCGAGTTCGGCCGCCTGTCCGTGGACCAGCTCGAGGCGTACGGCGACTACCTGTTCGGCGCGGTGGACTTCCTCGAGGGCGAGGGCGTGTGGCACCGCGACATCAAGCCGGACAACATCGCGATCCGTATCCGCCCGAACCGCACCCGCGAACTGGTGCTGATCGACTTCTCGCTCGCGGGTTACCCGGTGAACGAGACCGCGGCGGGCACGGACGGCTACCTGGACCCGTTCATCGGCACGCTCACCGACCGCTCGGTCTACGACGCCCACGCCGAGCGCTACGCCCTGGCCGTCACCCTGCACGAGATGGCGTCCCGGGAACTACCTGTGTGGGGCGACGGCAAGGTCTCGCCGCGCCAGACCGACCCGGAGAAGGAGCCGCACCCGAGGATCGCCGCAGACGCCTTCGACCCGGCGGTACGGGACGGCCTGGTCGCCTTCTTCCAGAAGGCCCTGCACCGGGACGCCTCCCAGCGCTTCGCCGACCTCAAGCCGATGCGCGACGCCTGGAAGAAGGTCTTCCTCGCCATGGACGAGGCGAAGCCCTCGTCCCGCCGCCCGTCCCGGCACACGGCACCGCCCGCGCAGGACGAGGCGGCGCGGCCCGCCCCGGACGCCGCCATCCCGGAGGCCGAGGAGGAGAGCGCCGAGCAGCAGCGCGACCGGCTGGCGGAGGGCGTCGACCGGGGCACCCCGGTCTCGTCGTCCGGCCTGAGCCCGGCCGCGGAGTCGTTCGTGTACGGGCTCGGGGTCAACACGGTCGGCGGGCTGCTCGACTACAGCCAGCGCCGGCTCGTCAACGCACCCGGTCTCGGTGCCAAGACCCGCAAGGAGGTCCTGAGCCGCATCAAGCAGTGGCGGCTCAGCCTCGCGGAGAAGCCCGCCGCGCCGCTCACCCCCGAGGGCCGCAGGGCCGCGAAGGAGGAGCTGTCGGCCGTCGAGGCCGCGGCAGCCGACGCGGTGGCGGCGAACGGCGGTGCCGGTGCGGACGCGCTGCCGGAGCGGGCGCTGCGCGGTGTCAGTCTCGACACCCTCGCCACGGTGTTCGTGCCGCCGCTGCGCAAGGACGGCTCGAACCGCAACGAGTGCGAGATGGTGCGGCTGCTGCTGCGCCTGCCCGACGAGCAGGGCGTGGTGCCGTCGGAGGTCGGGGTCTGGCCGACGCAGACGGAGGTCGCGCACGCGCTCGGGTTGTCACGGGGCCGCATCCCGCAGATGCTGAAGAACCAGCGGACCCGCTGGAAGAAGCACCCGGCGGTACGGGCATTGCGCGGCGAGGTCCTCGGCCTGCTGCGCGATCTGGGCCGGGTCGCTTCGGCGGCGGAGATCGCGGACGCCCTGACCGTACGGCGCGGAACCCAGCTCCAGGAGCGCGAGCAGCGCCGGGCGCTGGCCCTGGCCGCCGTACGGGCCGTGGTGGAGGTCGAGCAACTCGTTCCGGACGAAGCCGAGTTCCAGCACGCCCCGAACCGCGACGCGGCCGACGAGAGCATGGGCGCGGGACTGCTGGCGCTGGAGGTGGGCGCGGACGACGCGCCGGACACCCCGTCCGCGCCGGGCCTGCTCCACTACGCCCAGCGGCTCGGCCGCATCGCCGACGACATGGCGGACCTCGACACCCTGCCGACGGCGGCGACCGTCGTGGCCGAGCTGGCTGCCGTGCCGCCGCCGAGTGCGGCGGTGCAGTGGGACGACCGGCGCATGGTGGAGATCGCCGTGGCCGCCTCCCGCCGTGCCGCCGCGACGCCCCGCCTGGAGATCTACCCGCGCAAGCTGCCGCTGGTGCGCGCGCTGCGCCTCACCCAGGCCGGTCTGGTGCCGCTCATCCCCGGGATGGCGGAGGCCGAGCAGCCGGGCCTGACGGCCGACGAGGTCCACGAGCGGGTGTGGGCCCGCTTCCCGGAGCTGCTGAACGAGCGCGGCGAGCGTGCCCTGCCCACGGGCGGCCCGCTGACGAAGGCCCTGCGGGAGGCCGGCTTCGACCTGGTGCTGTCGACGCGCAAGAGCACGGGGACGCTGCGCTACCTGCCGAGCAATCCGGACGGCACGTCGGTCTACCTGTCGTCGGACGCCCGACGGCAACCGACGGGCACGGTCTCCGCACACCGCTACTCCGACGACCCGGAACTCGCGGCGGCGGGCACGGCCGAGGACCGGCTGAAGGCCTCGGCGCGACGGGACGGGTTCCGTGTGCTGACGGTGCCGACGGAGTGGGCGCGGGACGCGATCGACGAGCTGGGGCGCGACGACTTCGGCGGCGGGGCCGTCGTGGTGTCGGTGGCCGAGCTGTTCGTACGGGCGCTGCACGAGCTGGTCGACCCCAGGCCCAAGCCGACGTGGGACACGATCCTGCGCGCGGACGTGGCGAAGCCCGGGACGCCGGGGGCGATGAAGTTCGCCGAGTACGCGGGGACGGCGTGGGGTCTGGTGGAGCCCCGGATCGGGGAGCTGCTGGGGCCGGGCGGCGCGGGTTCCGGCGACGGCGGTGGCGCGGGCGGCTCTGCTGCTGCTCCGTTGCTGCTGACGGACGCCGGGGTGTTCGCCCGGTACGACGCGATGGGTGTGCTGGAGCGGCTGGCGGAGCGGTCGCGGGGTGGGGGCCGCGCGCTGTGGCTGCTGTGCCCGCAGAGCGACCCGGCCCGGCCGCCGCGGTTGGGAACCGTGGCGGTGCCGTACCAGTCGGGGCTCGGTGAGTGGATCGTGCTCAACGAGTTCTGGGTGCGGAACGCGCACCGCGCGAAGCCGGAGCATGCCATGGCCGGCGGGCTACGGGGATGACGCGCTGAGCGCGAGTGCAGCATGCGGAGCCGCTCGCGTATGGGTGGGGATGACGACAGGAGATGTGACCAGGTGATCGACCGCAAGTCCAAGGCCCTGCTGACGGACCTGATCAAGCAGGTGAAGGCGGTCGAGGCCGACCTCGGCCGGCAGGTACGGGACGGCGAGACCGTCCTGAAGCCGCTGCGCACGGAGCACGGCAAGCTGCAGAAGGCCGATCCCAAGGGGAGCCCCAAGTGGGATGCCTGGCTGGAGGAGCGGCTGGCCGAGCTGCCGGAGGACCGTGCCGAGCTGGTGCGGGGGGCGGAGGCGGTCGCTGGGAAGCTGCGGGCCGAGTACGACCAGGCGTTCAAGCTGGGTCGTACGGGTGCGACGTGGAGCGCGTGGCTGGACGAGCGGGTCACTCAGGTCGCGGTGGCGTGGGTACTGGGCACGGTGTTCGTGCGGTTCTGTGAGGACAACCGGCTGATCCCGGAGCCGTACCTCACGGGGCCCGACGCGGAGCGGAGAGACCTGGCGGAGGCGCGGTACCGGCAGTACGTCGAGGACGACCAGGACCCCACATTCCGGGGGTGGTTGGAGCGGGCGTTCGCGGAGCTGGGCTCCGGGCAGGCCGGCAAGCTGCTGTTCGACGAGCGGCGCAACCCCCTGTACCAGATCCCGATCTCGCACGACGGGGCACGGGCGCTGGTGGAGTTCTGGCGGGAGCGGCGGGAGGACGGTGAACTGGTCCACGACTTCACCGATCCGCTGAACGAGGACGGGACGAAGGGGTGGGACACGCGGTTCCTGGGTGACCTGTACCAGAATCTGTCGGAGGCTGCCCGGAAGACGTACGCGCTGCTCCAGACGCCGGAGTTCGTCGAGGAGTTCATTCTCGACCGGACGATGAATCCGGTGGTGCGGGAGCTGGGCGGGCGGTTCGGCGAGCTGAAGATGATCGACCCTACGTGTGGGTCTGGGCACTTCGTGCTGGGTGCGTTCCGGAGGATGGTCCGGCTTTGGGCGGAGCGGGAGCCTGGGCGGGATGTGCACGAGCGGGTGCGGGCTGCGTTGAACTCCGTGCACGGGGTGGACATCAATCCGTTCGCTGTGGCTATTGCACGGTTTCGGTTGTTGGTGGCGGCGATGGCGGCGGCGAACGTCCGAACTCTGGCAGATGCTGGACGGTACGACTGGCCGATTCAGCTTGCGGTCGGCGACTCACTGATTAAAGCTCGGCAGCTCGAACTAACCCTGATTGGCGAGGAATCGGGCGATCCGCTCGCGGAGTTCTCGTACGCTACGGAGGATGTGCACGATTATCCTAGGATTCTGGAGTACGGGCGGTATGACGTGGTGGTGGGCAATCCACCCTACATTCAAGTCGAAGACGAGTCTCTAAAGAGGATTTACAAGAGCCTGTATAAGTCGTGCGAGCGGAATTACGCCCTATCCGTCCCATTTGCCGAGCGATTTTTTGAGCTCGTAAAGATGGGAGATGCCGACGGCTCCAATTACGGAATGACCGGCCAGATTACGGCAAACTCCTTCATGAAGCGGGAGTTCGGAGCAAAACTCGTAAATGAATATTTCGCCCATAAGGTCGAACTGACTGAAGTAATTGACACTTCTGGAGCGTACATCCCGGAGCATGGCACTCCTACAGTAATCCTGATCGGAAGGCGGCGTGCAGGGAGCGTCCGCATGAACACGGTACGCACCGTACGAAGTATTCAAGGCGAACCTTCGGAACCTGACGATGGAGCAGACGGTCTAGTCTGGAATGCCATCATCAAGCAAATCGACACACCAGGATCCATCAGCCCGTGGGTCTCGGTGGACGACCTCGACAGAAAGAGGTTTTTCGGCAAGCAGCCCTGGATCTTGACAGACGGCGGCCTTGAGCTTGTCGAGAAAATCGAGGAAACGTCACACAAAACGTTGAAATCGATGACTTCAAGCGTTGGCCGGACAACTTCCACAGGAGCAGATGACATCTTCTTCTGGCCCGACGCGGAGTCGGCCACGCGGCGAGGGTATTACAATCGAATTCGCCCCATGATTCCAGGGGATTCCGTCCGCGACTTCTCATTTACACACAGCATCCCTGTCAGCAACCCTTACGCAGATCAGGCAAGTACGGAGCTGATTGAAGAATCCGACAATCTTGTTTCTCGACATCTTTGGCTGGATCGCACGCGACTTCGAGCTAGAAAAATCTTCGGCAAGACTTTGACTCAGAACGGTCGACCTTGGTATGTCCACTTGGAAAACTACCCAAGCAAGCTGGAGACAGACCTAGGGATCGGCTTCGCCTTTGTTGCGTCACACAATCATTTTTCCTTCGATCGAAATGGTCACCTTTTCAACCGAACGGCGCCAGTTATCAAGCTGCACGAAAAGGCATCCCAAGATGACTATCTCAGCCTGCTGGGTACACTTAACAGCTCTACCGCATGCTTCTGGCTAAAAATGACAAGCCACGACAAAGGCAATCGAGGTGGTGAACGTGGCACCGGGCGCTATGCGTGGGAAAGTTTTTACGAGTTCACCGCAACAATTCTGCAGCGCTTCCCGCTGCCTCCCCTTTTCCCCACATCCCTTGCGGCCTCGATTGATACGCTCGCGCAGCAGCTGGCAGATACAAGTCCGTCGGCCCTGTGCATGTCGGCTGTGCCGACAGCTTCCCGCCTCCGTACAGCTCAGAACGAGTGGGAACATACTCGGTCGAGAATGATCGCCCTCCAAGAGGAACTGGATTGGCAGGTCTACTCCCTCTATAACTTGCACTCCGAAGACCTGCGCGCCCACGAGCCCGTGGTTCCCGAACTCGCTCTCGGTGAGCGAGCCTTCGAAATCGTGCTTGCTCGGCGGGTCGAGAAGGGTGAAGCGTCCGACGAGTGGTTCAAGCGGCATGGGTCCACCCCCATCACCACGCTCCCCGACCATTGGCCGGACGCATACAAGGCCGTCGTCCAGAAGCGCATCGACGTTATCGAGTCTTCCCGCGCCATTGGCATGGTCGAGCGTCCCGAGTACAAGCGTCGGTGGGCGACCGAAGGTTGGGACGCGCTCCAAGAGAAGGCCCTCCGCTCGTGGCTGCTCAACCGCATCGAGGACCGCGAACTCTGGTTCCAGGACGACCAGCCGACCATCCTCACCCGTGCTCAGCTCACATCCGCCCTCTCCCTCGACGAGGACTTCGTCTCCGTCGCCGAGTTGTACGCGCCCCGCAAGGAGTTGGCGACCGTCGTTGCGGATCTCCTCGCCAACGAGCACGTGCCGTTCCTCGCCGCGCTGCGTTACAAGCCCACCGGTCTGAGGAAGCGTGCCGACTGGGAGCACGTCTGGGATCTTCAGCGTCAGGAGGACGCCGCCCCGGACGAGCCCTCCAAGCGGAAGATCCGGGACTCGATCCCCGTGCCGCCGAAGTACACGTCGGCCGACTTCCTCAAGCCGTCCTACTGGCGCGCCCGCGGGAAGCTGGACGTACCGAAGGAGCGGTTCATCTCCTACGCCACCGGCCCGATCTCCGGTACTCCGGACCTGTTCGGCTGGGCGGGCTGGGACCACCGTGAGCAGGCGCAGGCCCTCAGCACGTACTTCACGAACCACGACGAGCTGTCCGACGCGCAGATGACACCGCTGCTCGCCGGCCTCCTCGAACTCCAGCCCTGGCTCGGCCAGTGGCACGACGAGTTCGACGCCCTGTACGGCGGCTCCCCCGCAGCCTTCTTCGCGGGCTACCGGGCGACCAAGCAGGGCGAACACGGACTGACCGACGACGACCTGCGTGCCTGGCGTCCCGGGAAGCCGACCAAGGGCTGATCACCCCGGCGTGCCCTCCCCGCTCCTTCGCGTGGAGGGCACGCCATCGTCCCGCACGGTCAACGGTTCGGCCGCGTGCACCCGCAGTGCCGGTCCCTCGTCCAGTCCGAGCACGATGGCGAGTCCACCAGCCGCATACGGCTCAGTGCGCACCGTGCGGACGGTGTGCCACTCGCCCCACGCTCGCACTCGCTGCCCAGGCCGCACCATGACAGCCGCGATCTCCCGCCCGACGGGCTCGCCCACGATGTCCGGCGCCTTCAGCTCGGCCCACACGGTCTTGCCGATGCCACCCGCGCGCTCATCAACTCCCCAGCGGTGAGCCAACGCCTCCACGAGCAATAGCCCTCGCCCGCCGGTCTCGTCGTCACCAGGTGCCCGCACTTCAGGCCTGCCTGGGCCCGCGTCGCTGACCTCAAGCCTCAGAAGCCCGTCCTCAAGCAACCGCGCGATCCGTACGCCCACCTGCCGGTCGCTCGGCACGCGCACGCGCAGCGCGTTGGTCACCAGCTCCGAGAGCACCAACTCCGCGGAATCCAGCACATCTGGACCTGCGCCCCAGCCACCGAGCACGGCATGTAGCACCGCCCGAGATCTCGGCACACTTCGGCGACAACGCGACAGCCGGAACGTGACTTCGTTCGAGCCCAGGCTCTCTGCCATGAAGCCCCCTGAGGGTCGATTGCTGGTGATCAAGACTTCGCGCTGCAGAGCCAGTCGTTGAGGAACCACTCACAGCGCTCCGCAGCATATGGATCTGCGCAATATTGCATGGAGCCTGTAAGTCTTGTTTCACTCTTTCGAGTAAGCCTCACACCCGGTAGGCCTGGCCTCTGATAGGAGTCACACATGCCTACTGTCAAACCGTCCACCGTGCTCGGACGCCAACTCGGTGATGAACTGCGCAAGTTCCGCGAGGCGGCGGGTGTGTCCATGGCCGAAGCGGCCGAGGTGCTCGACTGCACCAAAGGAAAGATCAGCCGCATGGAGAACGGGCATGTGCCGGTTCGCACCCCGGATCTGAACGCGCTGATGCACGCGTATCGGGTCGAGGACCCGGAGACACGCAGCCGCCTTGGAGCTATGGCGCAGCGAGCCAACCGGCGCCGTCGCGACGGCTGGTGGCATCAGTACGACTCCGTTCTGGGCGACTCGTACCGCGACCAGATCGAGCTGGAGGCCATCTGTGACAGCGTCCGGACCTACGAAGTGCAGTTGATCCCAGGACTACTTCAGACGGCGGAGTACGGCCGTGCGGTGACAGTCGCCTCACGCGCCTGGAAGACCCCCGAAGAGATCGATCAATTCGTCCAGGTACGGCTCGCCCGACAGCAACGGCTCACCGACGAGGACCCGATGTCGCTCTGGGCGGTACTCGCGGAAGGAGCCCTCCGTCAGCACGTGGGTGGCCCCGCAGTGATGCAGGCCCAACTGGAACACCTCGCCACGATGGCGGAACACCCCAACATCACCGTTCAGGTACTGCCGTTCTCGCGCGGTGCGCACTCAGGTATGTTCGGTCCGTACCTGCTGCTGAGCTTTCCGCAGGTGACGTCTCTCGACCTCGTACTGACGGAGACCCCCACCGGCAACATCTGGATGGAGCGCGAACCAGAGGTCGCGTACTACCGCACCCTTTTCGATGATGCCCGCACCACAGCGCTGCCTCCGACGGAATCACTCACACTGATCCGCCACATCGCCAAGGAGTTCCGAGCATGAGCCAAGACCCTCACATAGGGCCCGTACTCACGCGAGCAGCATGGCGTGCCAGCAGCTACAGCGGCGGGCAGGGCAACTGTGTCGAGATCGCCGACAACATCCCCGCCCTCATCCCCGTCCGCGACAGCAAGCGCCCCGCCGGACCCGTGATCGCCTTCACCCCTCACGCCTGGCGTGCCTTCGTCAACCACCTCAGCTGAGCCGACCGCCACGGCAGCGCGCCCCCTCGCCCAGCTGGGGGCCCTACCGACGCCCTCCTCATTCACTCCTCCGTGCCCAGTCACCGCAACCAGCTCGACACACCCCCCAGGTGTGCGAAAATTGCACACATGGAGAGCGTGCAGAGCTGGGCAGAGATCGGCAGCCGTATCGCCCAGACCCGGGAGTCAGCCGGGTTGAGCCAAGGCGAGCTGGCCTCACGCATAGGGGTCGACCGCACTGCGGTGGTGCGCATGGAGCAGGGCGAGCGCAAGGTGTCCGCGCTCGAGCTCTTCCGGATCGCCGAGATCCTGGACGCACCGCCCGCGCACTTCCTCACCCAGCCACCCGCGGCGCTCGTCTCCCGCCGTAAGACGCTCGACTCCCCCGCCGACGCGGCCACGCGTGACAGCTACCGGCTGGACATCCGGCTGGAGGAGCACGCACGCAACGCGGAGTGGCTGGTGACGGAAGGCTTCCTCGCCCCACCCCGCCTGGACGATCTGCTCGGCCACACCGAGGTCGATCCGACCGCCCTGGCACGTGAAGCACGACGTGTGGCTGGCATTCCCCCGGGGCCACTGGGGCCGATGGCCTCCGTGGCCGAACGCTTCGGCCTGTATCTGACCGTCGCCCCGGAACCCGCCGAGGGCGCTTCGCTCCTCCTGGACTCCTACGGGGTCAGCGTGATCAGCAGCCACTCGGCCCCCGGTCGCCGACGCTGGACCGCCGCCCACGAACTCGGGCACCACCTGCTGCGGGACGAGTACCACAGCGATGTGGGCGTCTCGGCGAGCCGGGACGAGCGGGAACAGGCCATCGACGACTTCGCCGGGGAGTTCCTGCTGCCCCAGGACGAATTCGACTCCGTCTACCGGCAAGCGGTCGGCCGGGGCGTCTCCCCCCGGGAAGCCCTGATCGGTATCGCCGCGGACTACAGGATCTCCTGGTCGTCCACGGTGTCGAGGGCTCGGTGGCTCGGGCTGGTGGGCACGGCCGCTGCTCGCCACCTCAAGGCCGATACGCCGGTACGCGGCGACTTCCTGGCCGTCCGTGGTGCCGAACCCGTACCGGACCTCGAAACGGGCGCCACCGGAACGGCCTGGAGACAGGCGGTCCTGGCCGCCTGGAAGGCCGGAGCGGTGTCGGCGGCACGCACGGTCGAGTTGCTGTACGGCGCCCTGCAGGAGAGCGAGCTGCCGGAGCAGGACCTGGAGGACGTCGGGCCGTGAGCGTGCAAGGGGAGGGAACGAGGCCGGCCGGGCAGCTTCTCGTATGGGACACGTCGCCGCTGCACCACGCGATCAAAGCCGGACGCGTGGACACCCTGGCGGACCTCGCCGCCGAAGGCGGGGGTTTACCCCGCCGCAACGTCACCACGGCCGCGGTCATCGAGGAACTGCGCCACTACCACCTGGACGTCTCGGGCCTGGGGTGGCTGGAGATCCAGCACGTGGACGGTCTCACCGAGCTGACCGCGCTGGTGCGGTGGATGGAACGCGTCTCCGGGCAGAAGTCCAACCACGGTGAGGCGACCGTGCTCGCCTGGGCCGACGTGCACGGCGCGGTCGCGGTGGTCGACGATCTGGACGCGCGCAGGGCGGCCCGCGCCGGTGGCCTCACCGTGTGGGGTGTGCTGCGGGTGATCGCGGAGGGGGTGCGGGACGGCCGCGCAACGGAGTACGTGGCGTCCACCCTGGTCGACGCGCTGCTCGCATCAGGCGCTCGCTACCCGTGCGGTCACGGCGGCTTCCCCGAGTGGGCGAGGAAGAACGGATTGCTGTGAGCCGCTCACTCACATTCTTCTTACTATGACTCGTTTGAGTATCCGGAGGTCGACCGTTCCCCCTTCCTCGCCCCTCGTCCCCTTCACCCCCACTCCCCATGCCTGACCCGCCCGATACGATCGAAGGCCGTCCCCACGCGACACACTGGCGGACGGTACTTCCGGGGCAGCGCGCGGTGCCGGCCACCGCCCGTCGTCCCGGTCGACGGGGGACGCGCCGCGCTGCCCGGTGGACGTAGATGCAGGACACGATCAGCAGGAGACGCGAGACAGAGATGGCACCGACAGCCGCCACAGCCCCCCTCCTCCGCGATGTCATCGACATCAAGACGTCCATCTCCACCTCCGACTTCGTCCTGAAGCTGGCCGAGGCCGTCACCCCGGAGGGCGCCGAGCGGGCGCTGCGGGACTACGTCGTCACCGAGCGCCTGCTCGAGAACTTCGACGAGGCGCTGAGTCTGATCAGGACCGCGCTGGACGGACAGACGTCGAAGGCCGCCTATCTGCACGGCTCGTTCGGTTCCGGTAAGTCGCACTTCATGGCCGTGCTGCACGCCCTGCTCCGGGGCGACGCGGCGGCACGCGCCCGGACCGACTTCGACCCGGTGCTGGCCAAGCACGAGTGGCTGAGCACCGACAGGAAGAAGTTCCTGCTCGTGCCGTACCACATGCTCGGGGCCAAGTCCCTGGAGCAGCGGGTGCTCGGCGGGTACGTCAGCCACGTCAAGGCACTGCACCCCGAGGCTCCCACTCCCCAGGTCTACCGGACCGACTCCCTCTTCGCGGACATCCGCGCGCTGCGGGACCGCATGGGCGACGAGCAGTTCATCGAAGGGCTCGCCGGAGCCTCGTCCGACGCGGACGCCGTCGACACCGACGACGAGTGGGGGGACTCCTTCGCCTGGACCCCGGCGCTCCTCGACACCGCCCTCGCCGCCGAGGAACTGGACGGCGCCGAGGCCAACCTGAACCTGGTCAACCCGACCACCCCCGCCGAGCTGCGGGCCAAGCTGGTGCACGACGCGAGCACCAGCTGGTTCCCCGGCTTCGCGAAGAACGCCGCCGAGGACGAGCACGGCTTCATCTCGCTGGACGCCGGTCTCGCCGTCATCGCCGAGCACGCGAAGTCGCTGGGGTACGACGGGCTGATCCTGTTCATGGACGAGCTGATCCTCTGGCTCGCCAACCGCATCCACGACCAGAAGTTCGTCTCCCGCGAAGCCGACAAGATCACCAACTTCGTCGAGGGCGCCGACTCGCGCCGCGCCATCCCGATCGTGTCGTTCATCGCACGGCAGCGGGACCTGCGGGAGCTGGTCGGCCAGGAGGTGTCCGGGGCCGCTGAGACCGCCATCCAGGACAGTCTCAACCTCGCCTCCGGCCGCTTCGACAAGATCACGCTGGAGGACCGCAACCTCCCGCAGATCGCCCACGCCCGTCTCCTGCGACCCAAGGACGCGGAGGCCGCCGCCAAGCTCGACGTGGCCTTCGCGAAGATCAAGCGGGTCGGGCCCCAGGTGTGGGACGTGCTGCTGGGCTCCGACGAGGGGACGACCGGAGCCGACGAGGCGTCGTTCCGGCTGACGTACCCCTTCTCGCCCTCATTCATGGACACCCTGGTCCACATCTCCTCGGCGCTGCAGCGCTCCCGTACCGGTCTGAAGCTGATGGGCCAGCTGCTGGCCGACCACCGCGACGACGCGACACTGGAGCAGCTCATCCCGCTCGGCGACCTCTACCCGGTCATCGCCGACGGCGGCGACAAGCCCTTCGTCGACAGTCTGAAGGTGGAGTTCCAGGCCGCGGACAAGCTGTACCGCACCAAGCTGCGGCCCTACCTCCTCGCGATGTACGACGTCACCGAGGAGGACATCGAGCGCTACCGCCACCGCCGCGAGACCGTCACCGACCAGGGACTCCTCCAGCGGTGCAAGGCGTTCGTGGGCGACGACCGGCTGATGTGCACGCTGCTGCTCTCCGCGCTGGCGCCCAGCGTGCCCGCGCTGCGGGACCTGACGATCCGGCGGCTCGCGGCCCTCAACCACGGCTCGGTCATCTCCCCCATTCCGGGAGCGGAAGTCGGCGCGATCCAGTCGAAGGTCGACGAGTGGGCGGCACGCTTCGCGGAGATCAAGCCCACCGGCACCAGGACCAACCCGGGCGTACGGCTCGAACTGGCCGGCGTGGACGTGGACTCCGTCATCGCCAACGCCAACGTCAACAACAACCGTGCCAACCGCCGCTCCCTCGCCAAGCGGCTCCTCGCCGAGGAACTGGGCATCGAGCTCCAGGAACGGCTCACCGCGGACGAGCTGAAGTTCGTCTGGCGCGGCTCGCACCGCACGGTGGAGGTCGTCTTCGGCAACATCGCCGACCACGACGACCTGCAGGACCACGACTTCGCCCCCAGCCAGGACGGGCTGTGGCGGATGATCATCGATCTGCCGTACGACGAGAGCGAGTACGGGCCGCGCGAGGACGCCAACCGCATGGCCGAGCTGCGTCGGCTCCCCGGGGACCGGCCGCGCACGGTGGGATGGATCCCCACGCATCTGTCCACCGGTCGCTTCCAGGACTTCCAGCGGCTGGTCGTCATCCACTACGCGCTCGCCGACCAGCGGCGCTTCGACACCAGCTACGCCCAGCACCTCAACGCCGACAACCGGGCCCGTGCCAAGGCACTGCTGGAGGACCAGCGCGAGACGCTCACCAAGACCGTGAAGGCGGCCTTCAAACAGGCCTACGGCCTCGCGGCCAAGAAGCCGGGCGACGTCAACCCGGACTTCAACGAGCACCTGGAACCGCTGCCCGACGTGCCGGACCTGCGCGTCTCCATCGGGCAGTCCCTGCGTGACGCGGTCCGGCACGTCGCGGGCAAGCTGCTGGCCCACCAGTTCCCCGCGCACCCGGACTTCGACCCCGACGGCACGGGGACCGTCGTCAAGCTCGCCGACGCGCGGACCGTGCTCGGGCACATCCGCGCCGCCGTGGAGGCCGGTGACCGGCAGACCGAGATCCCGGGCAAGGAACGCGACCTCATGCGGCGCATCGCCACTCCCCTCGGGCTCGGCCAGCAGAAGGAGGCGTACTTCCGGCTCTCCACCCGCTGGCCGGAGCACTTCGCCCTCCAGGCGCGCGGCGAGGCCGGTCCCGGTGACCTGAGCGTCAGCCGCCTCACCGAGTGGATCGACCGTCCCGCACCGATGGGCCTGGAGCCGTTCCTCGCCCACCTCGTCATCGCGTCGTACGCGGAGATGGACGACCGCGTCTGGGTACGGGCCGGCGCGCTGCTCGACCCCTCGCCCGAACTCTCGGCGATCAAGCCCCAGGACGCGCTGCGGTCCCAGCCGCTGCCGGAGGAACAGGTCTGGGAGGAGGCCGGGCGCCGCTACTGGGAGATCTTCGGTGAGGAGCCGCCCAGGCTCCGCAGGGGCCGGATGGTCGGGCAGTTCGCCCGGCGGATCACGGAGCGGGCCCGCACCTACCAGCCGCACGCGGCCGATCTGGTGACGCAACTGGAGCAGCACGCGACGCTCCTCGGCCTGGACGGCACCGACGAGTCCGGCCGGCTGGCGATCGCCCGCCGGGCCCGGGACCTGCTGGACGAACTGCGCGGCCTCGACCAGGGCGCGGCCGGCGGTTCCGCCGTGGCCAAGCAGGTCATCTCCGCCTTCGCCGGCTTCGATCTCGGCGACGTGCCGACCAGCCGCTACGGTGCGTCGGTCAAGCAGGCGGAAGCCGTCGCGGCGGCCCTGGCCACCGCCGCCTGGGACATGCTCAAGCTCGCGCCCAACTACGGGCCGCAGGGTGAGGCCGTGCTGGAGGAGCTGCGCGGCGCGGCCCGTGTCGATCAGCGCACCAAGGACCTCAAGGAGGCGCTGCGGGAGGCACGGCGGTCCATCGTCGCCGTCATCGAGCGCAGCCAGGCACGCACCGCCGACCCGCGACAGGCGTACGCCACGCCCACACCGGCCGAACCGCTCACCCGGCCGGACGCGATCAGCCTGAGCACCGGCACCGGCCAACCGCCCGTGTCCTCCACCCACCCCGGCACCGGTGACGGACAGCGTGCCGCGGGACGCCGCTCGGGTGGGGGCCGGACCACGGCCTCCCGTGCGCTGGCCGAGCTGCGGGCCGAACTGGCCGAGCTGGCGGCTGCCGAGCCGGACGCGGAGATCGAGATCAGCTGGCGGGTCGTGGAATGAACGGCGGGCGGCGAGCGAGGAGGGCGTGGGAACAGTGAGTACGGCGGCAGTGACCACCACCAGCGCGGTGCGGCTCAACGCCGCGACCATCACTCAGTACCTGGCATCGGAACCTGGTCTCAAGCCGGACAAGCGCAGGGTCGTGCTGCTGCGCGCCGCGCCCTCCTGGGACGGCCCCGACGAGCTGTCGTGGGGTGAGCGGCGGCGGGCCCGGGTGGCGGCGGCGCCCTCTCCTCTCGGCGTGTACGAGCTGATCCTCGCGCACCAGAAGCCGTCGGCCGCCGGGCCCGACGTGCTGGTCGTCCTCACCGATCGCGAGGAGGCGGAGCTCGGGCCCGATCTGCTGGCCAAGGTGCACCGGCAGCGGGTCAACGCCGTCGACACCTGGGACGTCGTACGCGAGGCGTTCGGCGCGCACGCCCCCGACCACCGGCTGTTCGAGGAGAACTGGGCCGCGGAGGCGCTGCTGGACGCCGCTCCGCCGCACGGCGGATGGCCGAAGCTCGCGGGCGGCGTGCTGTCGCGACGCGAGGCGCTGACCGCGCTCGCCCTGCGCCGGCTCGGGATCGGCCGCTACGACCCGGACGCCGAAACCTCCCGCACCCCGGCGGACGGCAGTGACGAGCTGGACATCCACACCCTGCTGCGGTGGTCCCTCACGCCCGGCGGCCCCGAGCGGCTGCTGGCGCTGAGAACACCCGAGCGCACCGGACTCGTGCGGTTCCTAGGCGAGGAGGAGCAGGCCGGACGCGCGGGGCAGGCCCTGCTCGCCCTCGTGACGGCCGAGCACGGGCCGGACGCCGTCGCGTTCGGGTTGGTCTGCGCGGCGCTGTGGGGGCACGCCGACGCCACGGCGGACGCCGAGGACTACCGGGCCCGAGGACGGGCCGAGCGATGGTTCGGAGAGGAGCCTCCCGCCGAAGGGGAGCACCTGGACGCGCTCGCGGCGGCCTTCGGACGGTCCTGCGAGGAGTTCGTCTCCGCCCTGCTGCTCGCGGGGCGGTCGGACGGTGACGAAGCCGCGGCGGAGGCCCGGCGGCTGACCGGCTCCGTACTCGACCGGGCCGCCGCTCTGGCGCGGCAGTTCGGGGCGGAACGGGCCGCGGGGACGAGTCCCGTGCTGGCGGCGGGACTCGCGGCACGCTTCACCGCCGCCGGCGAGGCGCTGTCGAGCGGTGACCCCGAGCGGATCGCCTCCACGGTGAAGGACCTCGGCCGACACCGGCTGGCCCCGGATCCCGATCACGGCGTCCGTATCGAGCGGGTGCGCATGGCGCAGCGGCTGGCACGTTGGCTCGCGACCGATCCCCCGGTGAACACCGCCACGGTGGCGGGCGCCATCGCCCGTCACGTCACCGAGACGGGCTGGGTGGACCTGGCCCTGGAGCACGTCGAGTCCGGCGGCGATCCCGATCCGGCGCTCCGGGCCGCGTACGACACCCTGTGCGCCTCGGCGCGCGAGCGCCGGGGTGAGATCGACCGGCACTTCGCCCGGGTGCTCGCCGCACGGTCGGCGACCGACCGTGGTCCCGGCGGGATGCTGACCGTGGAGACGTTCCTCCCCGAGGTCGTCGCGCCGGTGGTGAAGGCCGGGGAACGCAGGGTGCTGCTCCTCGTGCTCGACGGGATGAGCGCGGCCGTCGCCGCCGAGCTCGGCGAGCAACTGCGCGACCACTGGGCCGAGTACGACCCACTGCCGGGGGCGAAGGACGCCCCCCGGCGTCGCGCGATGGCGGCCGCGCTGCCCACCGTCACCGCCGTGTCGCGGACCTCGCTCTTCGCGGCGCGCCTGATGAAGGGCACGCAGGCCGACGAGAAGAGGCTGTTCCCCGCTCACCGCTTCTGGGGCGGGGAGGACGTCGCGGTCTTCCACAAGGACGACCTGCGCGCCGGGAGCAGCGGCGAGCCGTTCGGCCCCGAACTGCACGACGCGCTCGTGGGCGACCGTACGCATGTGGCGGTGGTCCTCAACACCGTGGACGACCGGCTGGCCTCCGAGCAGAAACTCGGCGACGGTACCTGGCGGCTGTCCGACATAGGAGGGCTGCGCGCCCTGCTCCGCTCCGCCGCGGACCAGGGCCGAGCGGTGATCGTCACCAGCGACCACGGCCACGTCGTCGACCGGCGGGCCGCGCGGATCGACGCCGACGACGTACGCTCGGCCCGGCACCGGGCCCCCGGCGGACCGCTCGTGGAGCAGGAGGTCCTGCTGACGGGCCCCCGGGTCCTCGACCCGGAACCGGAGAGCCGGATCGTCGCCCTCTGGGACGCCGACTCCCGGTACACGTCCCGCAAGGCCGGCTACCACGGCGGCGTCGCCCTGGCCGAGTTCGCCATCCCGGTGCTGGCCTTCCTGCCCTTCGGAGCGAAACCGCCGAGCGGCTGGCGGGAGCTGGGCAGCCAGCAGCCGGCCTGGTGGTCACTGCCCCGGGGGGCGGCACAGCCGCCACGGGCTCAGACCGCCGCGGTCCCGGTTCCGGTACCGAGAAAGGCGACGCCCAAGAGGGCCAGGAGCGAGGCGAAACCCGCCAAGAACCACGAAACACTGTTCGATGTGGCGTTGGTTCCCTCGACGTCCGAGGACGGTGCGCTGCTCTCCGCCACACCCGTGTCTCCGGTGGACGCCCTGGTCGAAGCCCTCCTGGAATCGGAGGTCTTCACGGCTCAGGTGCAGCTGCTGGCCCGTAGACCCGACCTCGTGCGCGTGAAGAAGGCCGTACGCGCTCTGCTGGACTCAGGCGGCACCCTACCGATGACCGCTCTCGCCCAACGCGTCGGACTGCCCGCGAGCCGGCCGGCCGACGGTTTCGCCGCCGTGCTGCGGCAACTGCTCAATCACGACGGTGTCCAGGTGCTGGAGACCCTGCCGGACGGGCGGACCCTCCGGCTGCACACCGGACTGCTGCGGGACCAGTTCGAGCTGGGTTGAGCGGTGGTGGAGCCCTGCCCTGCCGCACGGCGTGGGGAGGGCAGGGCCCCACCCGCCCGTCAGGTGAGCTGACGCAGCAGTCCCACGAACTGGCGCAGATCCTCGCTCCGTTGCGGCGACAGCGGTTCGGGATCGAAGTGCGCGATGTGATTGCGGATGTCGCGCACCCGGTCCAGCTGGCGCACGAACTGGACGCGGTTCACTCCGGTCCAGCCCAGCGCGGTCCAGTTCTGGTCGGCTGCGGCACACAGGGCTTCCTTGCGGTGCCCCTGCTTGTTCCTCTGGTCTCCGTCCAGAAGCATCACATACTCGCCGAACATGAGGTCCGCGATGTTTCCGGTCTTCCTGTCGTTGCGCTGGATGGCACGGATGGCGTCCTCTCCGAGCTTCGCGCCCAGGCACTTGCGGAGCCGGAACTCGATCTCCCCGACCACGAAGAACGGCCAGGCCGTGGCGTCGAAGCGCTGGGTGATGTCCGCCGCGGTGACGATGCCGCTGATCTGTCCGCTGTTCGCCCTGACCAGCACGTATCCGTGCTCGCAGATGGCGGGGAGCACGGAGAAGAAGTCGTCGTGGGCGTGGACGACCGGAGGATCCTCCACGATCGCGTTGGCGAGTGCCGCCTCTTCTCCCGTGGCGTGCACCTTGGCCACCGAGCGCCAGGTCACCACACCGATCACCGTGTACTGGCCCTCCAGCACCGGAACCTGGGAGTAGTTGTGGGTGTGCATGATGTACGTCGCATCGGTGAGGTCCTCGGCGGGGGTGACCGAGGCGAGCCCGGCGTGGGCGCACGGCAGGTCGCCGATCCGCAGGGGGTGCTGCGGCAGCGCACCGGGCAGCAGCCCCGCCTCGTCCTCCTGGTCCTCGTCCGCGTCGGCGGACTCACTGACGGCGGACTCGCGGGCCACGACGAGGACCTCGGTCCGGCTGCCGCACGTGGCGAAGTACGGCACGGTCGACAGGCCGGTGTCCTTGAGGATCCGCTCGATGTGCAGGATGGCCTGGTCGTTGCGGAACCGGGTGTTGAAACAGGCCAGGAGTTCGACAAGGGGTATACGGCGGCCCTTGAGTGCCAGCAGTTCCTCGTCGGGGGGTGTCCGGAGCACGACCGCGTCACCCGGCCTTCGTGTCGCGGAAGACGGTGCGCTTGCCCATGGCCGACATGACCAGCTCCAGCAGCTGCTTGGACCTGCTCAGGTAGAACTGCTCGAAGTCACCCGAGTGCAGCGCGGCCGGGTCGATGAGGTGGGTGCCGATGACGTCGTCGAACCACTCGGGACGCATCCCCGACTCCAGCGCGAGCGTCTTGAGGTAACCGGAGGGCGATCCGGTCATGCTCTTGCTCGCCCGGAGGGACAGGGGCGTCTTGTTGATGATCGAGTTGGCCTTGTTGCTGTAGGCCCGGTGGTGCTTGTCGATCCACGCCTTGGGGAAGATCTGACGCACGTCCACGCTGTACTCGGCCAGTCGCGCCGCGTTCAGGGGCGCCTCGGTGAAGTACCAGTCCACCGCTCCCTGCTTGACCAGGAGGGCGTAAATGCCCTTGTAGGCAGCGCTGTTGCGGGTACTCAGGGTGTCCAGCCGGTCGTCCAGGAAGGCTGCCTCGGCGATCGTGTCCGGGACCACCTCGGGGTTGCCCCGCAGACGTTCGATGAGCTGTTCCACGTCACGGGTGAAGCGGCTCTCCGTCGAACCGCCGTACATCTCGCCGAGCACACCGCACCAGTACCACTGGGTCAGCAGTTCGTCGGCCGCCTCGGTGTCGGTCTCCTCGCCGAGGATGGTCCGTACGGCGGCCAGCGGGACGAGCTGGGTGCGGTACGGCAGGTCGGGAGCCCGCACGATGCACTGCCGCTCCAGGAAGGACCCCACCCACTCGAAGGCCTCCGCCACCCGCGGAGCGAGCGAACTGAAGTCGGCGAGCGGCAGCTCCAGCAGGTCACGGCGCTTGCAGGAGACCGCAGCACGCGGTTCCTGCCGCTTGCGCTCCCAGGTTCGGACGAGCGCCACGGCCTGGAGGAAGTCACTGCTGCTGAGCCCGTCCTCGACACCGGCCTCCATGCGCCCGAACACAGGGTATGACGCCGTCAGGCCCTTCTTGATGTCCAGCCAGACGTCAGGGAGCTTGAAGTAGTCCCCGTGCCGGGCCACGTACTCCTGGTTGCCGGCGTAGGTGGCCGTCAGCAACTCGAAGACGTTGAGCGGCACACCGCCGGTGTTCACCCGCTCGAACACGGCGCAGACCGCGTCCATGGTCGTCGAGGCCGCGAGCTTGATCATCGGCACCTGGAACGACAGCATGCGGCTGAGCACGAACTGCTGGAACTGCCCCCACAGTCCCCAGTTCGTGACGTCGACCGCGACGAACTCCTGGTGCCAGGCGTTCACCCGCTGGGTGTCGAACACGAAGTGGAGCGGGAAGTACCCGGCGGCGCACTCCCCCTCGACGGTCGTCAGGTCGACGGTGTCCCTGCGGTTGAAGCCGGTCTTCAGGATCCGGTCCTCGGGCACGGACACAATGGCGTCGTCACGGTCGGCCGGCGAGCCGATGGACTTGGCGATGTCGATGTAGTACCAGCGCCTCAGTTCCTTGCCCCGGGCGTCCACCGTCTCGACGGGGCGGTCCCGGTGCAGTGCCTGGAACAGGGACGTCAGCCGCTGCTGTCCGTCGAGCAGCAGGAGATCCGGCACTGCGTTCTGTGCGTCCTCGGCGCCTTTGAGCGTCCGGGTGCGGAAGGGCGACGTGCCGTTCGTCTGCAGCGCCATCACCACGCCCAGCGGATAGTCGAGCGTCACCGTCGCGATGAGGGCCCTGATGCGCTCGTCGTCCCACTTCCACTCACGCTGGAAGTCCGGGAGCTGTAACGCGCCGGATGCGACGTCGGCGAGCGCGTCGCTGAGTTTCAGACTGTCGAGTGCCACGCTGTGTCTTCCCGTGTCGAACCTGAACGGTGAGTCGCCACCGGTCACCGGCGGTGAACATTCAATTGGATCAACGGTGTTGCGGGGAGTCAAGGCGGTCGAAGGTCAGTTCTTCAAGCCGTTCGCGCGTCCGGGCCGCCCGGCCTGCCGGATCCGCCCGAGCCCTTCCACGGGGTGGCAGCCAGGCATCCGGGTCAAATGGGAGACTGTCCGGGTGAGGACAGACAGCCCTGGAAGCGGACCCGTGAGTGCTGCCCGGCGTCGCGGCGTGCTCGACGCCCTGCGTCGAGGAGCGGTCCCGGAAAGCGGACTGGACCTGCTAGCGACCGGCCTGGACCGCTTCGGAACCGCACTCGACGCGGAACTCGACGCCGTCAGGTCGGGATCCTCGGTGTTCAAGGCGGTGCGCGGCGAGTACGGGTCCGGCAAGACGTTCTTCGCACGGTGGCTCGGTGAGCGTGCCAAGCGGCGCAACTTCGCCGTCGCCGAGATCCAGATCTCGGAAACCGAGACCCCGCTGCACAAACTCGAGACCGTCTACCGACGCCTCACCGAGCGGCTGGCCACACCCGGGTTCCCGCCCAGCGCGCTCCGGCCGGTCGTGGACGCGTGGTTCTACGCCCTCGAAGAGGACGCGCTCGCCGCCGGAGCCACCGAGGAGGAACTGCCCGGCAGGGTCGAACAGCTGATGACGGCCCGGCTCACCGAGGTGTCCCGGCACGCCCCGTCGTTCGCCACGGTGCTGCGGGGGTACCGAACCGCAGTCGAGGTAGGCGACGAGGCCACCGCCTCGGCCGTCATGGCCTGGCTGGGCGGTCAGCCACACGTGGCCGCCGCCGCCCGCAGAATCGCCGGAGTGCGTGGCGACCTCGATCACTTCGGTGCTCTCGGATTTCTGCAGGGACTGCTCACGGTCCTGCGCGACTCAGGGCACTCGGGGTTGCTCGTCGTCCTGGACGAAGTCGAGACCCTGCAGCGGGTACGTTCCGACGCCCGCGACAAGGCGCTCAACGCACTGCGCCAGCTCATCGACGAGGTGCACTCAGGGCGCTTCCCCGGCCTCTATTTGCTGATCACGGGCACGCCGGCGTTCTTCGACGGCCGTCAGGGCGTACAGCGTCTGGCCCCGCTCGCCCAGCGGCTGGCCACCGACTTCACCACCGATCCGCGCTTCGACAACCCGCGTGCCGTACAGCTCCGGCTGCCCGGATTCGGTCAGGACTCGCTGATCGACCTGGGAAGAACGATCCGGGACTTGTACGCGTCAGGTTCATCGGCCTCCGCGCACATCACGGACGTAGTGGACGACGCGTACATCGCCGACCTGGCCAAAGCAGTCGGGGGCGCGCTGGGAGGCAAGGTGGGGATCGCCCCACGGCTGTTCCTGAAGAAGCTCGTGGGCGATGTCCTCGACCGCGTCGACCAGTTCGAGGACTTCGATCCGCGTGAGCACTACGCGCTCACCGTGAGCGCCGCGGAGCTGACCGAGGTGGAGCGCAACGCCGCGGCGGCCGATCGCGCCGACGACGTCGAACTGGACCTCCCGTGAGCGCAGCCGCGCCCGACCCGATGGACCTGCTCCACCCGGGACTGGTCCACCACATCGTGAACACCTTGGGATGGCCCGGCCTGCGCGCACTCCAGGAAGAGTCGATCACCCCTCTGGCCGACGGAGCGGACGCCGTACTGATCGCTCCCACCGCGGGGGGCAAGACCGAGGCCGCGTGCTTCCCCCTGCTGTCGCGGATGGCGCAGGAGAAATGGGACGGCACCTCGGTCCTCTACGTCTGCCCGCTGAAAGCGCTGCTCAACAACCTGCTGCCCCGACTGGAGACGTACACCTCCTGGCTCGGACGCTCCGCCGCGCTCTGGCACGGCGACGTGACGCACTCTCGCCGCAAGCGCATCCTGCGTGAACGGCCTGACGTGCTGCTGACCACCCCCGAGTCCCTCGAGGCCATGCTGGTCAGCGCGAAGGTCGACCACCGGGCGTTCTTCTCCGGGTTGCGGGCGATCGTCGTGGACGAGGTACACGCCTTCGCAGGCGACGACCGTGGATGGCACCTGCTGGCCGTACTGGAACGGCTGGAACGAGTGGCCGGACGCCCGGTGCAGCGCGTGGGCCTGTCCGCGACCGTGGGAAACCCGGACGAGCTGCTCGCCTGGCTGCAGGGAGCGGCATCGGGTCAGCGCGCGGCACGGGTCGTAGCCCCACACCTGCGGGAACAGGCTCCGAAGCTCCCTCCCCCCGGGGACGTCCAGCTCGACTATGTCGGGTCCCTGGCCAACGCGGCCACGGTGATCGCGGCGCTGCACAGGGGCGAGAAGCGACTGGTGTTCTGCGAGTCCCGCAAGCAGGTCGAAGAACTTGGTGCGACGCTGCGAGCGAAGGGTGTGACCACCTTCCTGTCCCACGCCTCACTGTCCGCCGACGAGCGGCGACGGGCAGAAGATGCCTTCGCGGAAGCCCGCGACTGCGTGATCGTCTCCACGAGCACCCTGGAACTGGGCATCGATGTCGGCGACCTCGACCGGGTCGTGCAGATCGACGTACCCAACACCGTGGCCTCGTTCCTGCAGCGCCTGGGGCGCACCGGCCGACGCCCCGGATCCATCCGGAACTGTCTGTTCCTGACCACCGACGACGCCGGCCTGCTGTCCGCAGCAGCGCTCCTGCTGCTCTGGTCGCGCGGCTGGGTGGAGCCGGTCGTTCCTCCTCCGGAGCCACGACACATCGCAGCACAACAGGTGTTGGCGCTCTGCCTCCAGGAGCACCGGGTCGGCGACCGGCTGTGGCAGGAATGGTGGGGAGGGCTCGGTCCCTTCGGCCCGTCCGCCGAGCCGATCGTGCGTCACCTGGTCGAGCAGGGCTACCTGGACCGGGACGGCGAGTTCTTGTTCATCGGTCCCGAGGCGGAACAGCGTTTTGGTTACCGGCACTTCATGGACCTCACCGCGGTCTTCACCGCCGCCCCGGAGTTCACTGTGCTGTCCGGCCGCACCGAGATCGGTACGACCGATCCCGTGCTGCTCACCGACGAGGTCGCCGGCCCTCGTCGACTGCTGCTCGCCGGGCGCAGTTGGCAGGTGACGTACATCGACTGGTCACGCCGCCGCTGTTTCGTCGAACCCGTGGAAAACGGTGGCCGGGCTCGCTGGGGCGGCATCGGTCTGGCCCGGACCTCCTCGTACGAGCTGACGCGGGCGGCTCGCGATGTCCTGCTCGGTTCGACACCTCCGGTCGGGCTCACCCGCCGTGCCGAAAGCACGCTTGCTCGTGTGCGCGACGAAAACGCCGAGGTGGTGCACCGCGACGGCACCGTCATCGTGCGTGGAAGCCGTGAAACCAACCTGAAATGGTGGACGTGGGCGGGCTATCGCGCCAACGCTACTTTGGCCGCCAGCCTGTCCACCGTCACCGACCCGCTTCAGCGCCCCACGGACACGTACGTCCGCTTGCGCGAGGACATCACACTCCAGGACTGGAAGCGGGCGGCTGCGGACGCCGTCGATCATCTATGCCTCCCTGATGTGGATCCCCGCACACTGGCCGGGCTGAAGTTCAGCACGGCTCTTCCGCCGCGTCTGGCCGGGGCAACGCTTGCGGCTCGGACGGCCGATCTGGACGGTGCGGCAATGTCGTTGCGCGAGGCAGTCAGATTTACCGTCAGGTGAGGGGACCTCCACCCCGGGAACCTACGGGTACGTCTGGATTCACGACAGCACCTCGCAGTCGGTCGACGGACCGTTTTCCCGGCCTTGGTCATCATGAGCGACCAGCGGCAGGCTGATCGGCACCGACCGCCACCGCCCTGCACTCCCTTTATCGCCGCGCCCTCCACTGAACATCGCGGCTTTCGGCACGAACAGTACTAGCGAGGGGCGGTTTTCGGCCGATACCCGCTTCCGGAACGGAAGGTTCCCGGACGCCCTGTCGCACCTGATGGTTGATCAATAACCTTGTGCGGTACACGAAGTCACGATCGCAGGGAGCTCCATGTCCACCGCCCAGCAGGTGCCCGACATCCTCTCGCCCGAGTTCGCGGCCGACCCCTATCCCGCCTACCGGGTGATGCGGGAGACCGCTCCCCTCATCTGGCACGAGGCGACGAAGAGCTACATCGTCTCGCGCTACGAGGACGTCGAGCGCGTCTTCAAGGACAAGGCCGGGGAGTTCACCACCGACAACTACGCCTGGCAGCTCGAGCCCGTGCACGGCAAGACGATCCTGCAGCTCAGCGGGCGGGAGCACGCCGTGCGCCGGGCCCTCGTCGCGCCCGCCTTCCGCGGCAGCGACCTGGAGCGGAAGTTCCTGCCGGTCATCGAGCGCAACTCGCGCGAGCTGATCGACGGCTTCCGGCACACCGGCTCCGCCGACCTGGTCGCCGACTACGCCACCCGCTTCCCGGTCAACGTCATCGCCGACATGCTGGGCCTGGACAAGACCGACCACCCCCGCTTCCACCGCTGGTACACGGCCGTCATCGCCTTCCTCGGGAACCTGTCGGGCGACCCCGGGGTGACGGCGGCGGGCGAGCGGACCCGGGTGGAGTTCGCCGAGTACATGCTGCCGATCATCCGGGAGCGCCGCGAGAACCCGGGCGACGACCTGCTGTCCGTGCTGTGCGCCGCCGAGGTCGACGGGGTGCGGATGAGCGACGAGGACGTCAAGGCGTTCTGCAGCCTGCTGCTCGCCGCGGGCGGCGAGACCACCGACAAGGCCATCGCGGGCATCTTCGCGAACCTGCTGCGCCACCCCGACCAGCTCGCCGCCGTCCGCGCGGACCGCTCGCTGATCCCGCGGGCCTTCGCCGAGACCCTGCGGTTCACCCCGCCCGTCCACATGATCATGCGGCAGTCAGCGACGGAGGTGGAGCTCAGCGGCGGCACCGTGCCCGCGGGCGCCACCGTCACCTGTCTGATAGGCGCCGCCAACCGCGACGAGAGGCGTTACGCCGATCCCGACCGTTTCGACGTCTTCCGCGACGACCTCACCACCACGACGGCCTTCTCCGCCGCCGCCGACCACCTCGCGTTCGCGCTCGGCCGGCACTTCTGCGTCGGCGCGCTGCTGGCCAAGGCGGAGGTGGAGATCGGCGTCGGCCAGCTCCTCGACGCCATGCCCGACGTGCGTCTCGCCGACGGGTTCGAGCCGGCCGAGCAGGGCGTGTTCACCCGCGGACCGCAGAGCCTGCCGGTGCGGTTCACTCCCGTGAAGGGCTGACCCGGTGGAGGGCTGACCCCTACGAGCGGTCCGCACGGGCGCGATCCACGCGGGTCGCTCCGTGCCGGCCCGCCCGTGACGCCCGCCCGTGACGCCCGCCCGGGCCGGTCGCCCCCGAGCCGACCGGCCCCTGCCGGCCCCGCCCCTTCCCGCTCCCCGGCCCGCCGATCCGCGCCGTGGTCCGGGCCCCGCCGAGGGGCCCGGACAGGCGTGCTACTGCACCACCGGCGTGAACCGCACCGGAAGCGACGACAGCCCCCGCATCCAGATCGACGGCCGCCAGGTCAGTTCCTCCGGGTCCACCGACAGCACCAGGTCGGGCAGCCGCTCCAGCAGCGTCTCGACCGCCGTCCGGGCCATCACGTCCGCCAGCAGCGGGGCCGGGTACGGGCAGCGGTGCTCGCCGTTGCTGAACGACAGGTGCGCGGCGTTCTCCGCGCCCACGTGTCCCTCGGGCCAGATCTGCGGGTCGGTGTTGGCCGCGGCCAGCCCCAGCACCAGGCAGTCGCCGGCCCGGATCTGCCGGCCGCCCAGCTGGACGTCCCGCACCGCCCACCGTCCGATGAAGTTCTGCGTCGGCGTGTCCAGCCACAGCACCTCGTTGAGCGCCTCGCCCACGCTGAGCCGGCCGCCCGACACGTTCACGGCGAACCGCTCGTCCGTCAGCAGCAGGCGCAGCGTGTTGCAGATCCAGTTCGCCGTCGGCTGCTGCGCCGCCGCGATCACGGAGATCAGGTCCTGGACGACCTCCTCGTCCGTCAGACCGGCCGGGTGGGTCAGCATGCGCGAGGTGATGTCCGGGCCGGGGGCGGCCCGCTTGTCCTCCACCAGCTGCCGCAGCCGCTCGCCCACGCGCCCGTACGCCGCCACCGGGTCGTCGCCCTCCCCCGCGTCCAGGGAGATCCGCAGGTCGTCGACGAGCCGGCGGGTGTCCTCGCCCGAGGTCGGCATCCCGCACAGCTGCACCACGGTGCGCATCGGCAGGGCGTGCGCGTAGTCGGCCATCAGCTCCGCCTGCCCGCTGCCGGCGAACCGGGCGATGAGGTCGTCGGCGATCAGCAGGCAGTCGTGGGACAGCTCGAACTGGTCGACCCCCTCCAGCGCCTCGGTGATCACCCCGGACCGCCGCCGGTGCTCCTCGCCCTCGGTGAACAGCACCGACGGCTGGTACCCGACGAAGGGCAGCAGCGGCCAGTCCGGCGGGATGTTCTCCCACTGGTTCCAGCGCCGCGAGTCCCGCGCGAACAGCTCGTCGTGGCTGGTCACGTACGTGACCTCGGAGTAGCCCAGCACCAGCCAGGCCGGGATGCCGCCGTCGAGCAGCACGGGCGCGACGGGGCCGTGCTCCCGGCGCAGCGCGCGGTAGAGCTGCGACGGCGTCTGCTGGTACTCGAGCCCCGTCAGGGGCACCGCGCCGGAGTGGGCGGGGCACCCCGGGGGCGCCGGGGGCGCCGGGTGCGCGTAGGGGCCTCCTGGGTCGGTCACGGTGTCGCCTCCTCGGCGATGGCCAGGGCGTGGAGGTGGTTCACGAGGGTGATCAGCACGTCCTTGCCGGAGTGCCGGACCCGTGCGTCGCAGTCGACCATCGGCACGTGGGCGGGCAGGGCGAGGGCCTGGCGGATCTCGTCCAGGGAGTACCGTTCGGTGTCGTCGTCGAACCGGTTCACCGCCACCACGAAGGGCGTGCGGTGGTGCTCCAGCCGGTCGATCGCGTACCAGGAGTCGTCCATCCGGCGCGTGTCCACGAGGACCACGGCGCCCAGCGTCCCCGAGAACAGCCTGTCCCACAGGAACCAGAAGCGCTCCTGGCCGGGCGCGCCGAACAGGTAGAGCACCATGCGGTCGTTGAGGCTGATCCGCCCGAAGTCGAACGCGACCGTCGTGGTGGTCTTCGTCGTCACCGCGCCGGTCTCGTCGACGCCCACGCCCGCCTGGGTCATCACCTCCTCGGTGTTGAGCGGCCGGATCTCGCTCACGGAGCGGACCAGGGTCGTCTTGCCGACGCCGAACCCGCCCACGACGACGATCTTCAGACCGGTCTCCGCGGTGTCGTTCAGCGGTGTGCGGTGGGAGGGCAGCTCAGAGGTTGCGGAGCCCATGGAGCACCTCTTGGAGTAGGGCGGAATCAGGCAGGGAGGCGACGGACGGCGCCGCGCGCGGATGGCGGGCGGTGATGCGGCCGGTGTCCAGCAGGTCGCCGAGCAGGATCCGCACCACCATGACCGGCAGCCCGAGCTCCGCGGCGATCTCGACGACGGCGACGGGGTGCCGGCACAGCTCCAGGATCCGGGCGTGCTCCGACTGCATCCCCGGCACCGGTCCGCTCTCGCTGACGATGAGGGTGACCAGGTCGAAGGACTCGTCGGCGCGGCTGCGTCCGCCGGTGACGGTGTAGAGCCGGTCCGGATCACCCGTGTCGACGGGCTTGCGCGTCACGACGTGCCGCTCCCCCTGGACTGGTCCCGCGGCTCGGCCCGCAGGTGCTCGCCGAGCTGCTCGACCAGCTCCGTCATCTGGTGGCCGATCACTCCGGGATCGGCGTCCTCCCGGGCGACGACGGCGAGGTGCGCCCCCTCGCCGGCCTCCACGATGAACAGCAGGCCGCCGTGGAACTCGGTCATCGACTGCCGGACGCCGCCGGTGCCGTCGCCGAACTCCATGGAGGCCCCTTGGGCGAGGGCCTGGATGCCGGAGCAGATCGCCGACAGCTGGTCGGCCCGGTCGAGCGTCAGGTGCTCGCTCCAGCAGAGCTTCAGGCCGTCCCGGGACAGGACCAGGGCGTGACGTGCGCCGGGGGTCTGTTCCAAGAGGCCCTGCAGGAGCCAGGTGAGGCTGTTGTCGGTGGTCTGCATGATGGGTGATGGGACGGTGGTGTCCGGCTGACCGGTCACCGGCCCGTTCCTCCTATCTCACGAGCTCGAGCGGGAAGGGGCGCCGTCGCCCCGGACGCCGTACGGGAAGGGGTGGGACTGACGCCGTACGGGAGAGGGGTGGGCTGACGCCGTACGGGGAGGGGGCGGGACTACGGAGCCGCGGGCGGCTCCGCCCCGGGGCGGGCGGACGGTCCGGCGGTGCCGTTTCCGGACTGGCGTGCGCGGTGGAAGGCGCCGAACCGCGAGCCCGCGTCGCGTGCCGGGCGCCGCGTCGACGCCGTGTCACCGGCCTGGGCGGACGCCGACTGGCGCTGCTCGCGTTCGCGTTCCGCCTCGGCCATGGTGCGGCCGGGGGCGCGGACCGGCAGACCGTTCGGCGTGGTGCCGTCGGGCCGCCGGTGCCGGCCCGGTTCGGGCAGCTCGGGCCGGGCTGCGGGGCGCCCGGTGGCCGCCGGGGGCAGTGCCGCGGCCGCGGGGCGGACGGTGGCGTCGGGCAGCGGGGCCGGGGCGGCGGAGTGCTCGGCGGCCGGGGGCAGTGCCGCGGCCGCGGGGCGGACGGTGACGTCGGGCAGCGGGGCGGGCGCGAGGGCGGCGGGCATCGCGTCGGGCCGGGGGGCCGTCTCGTGCGGGACCGGGTCGCGCTGCTGGGCGAGCAGGTCCAGGGGCAGCAGGACGACGACGCCGGTGCCGCCGCGGGAGGAGGGGCGGTAGTTGACGCTGATGCCGTACTTCGCCGCGAGCCGTCCCACCACGGCCAGGCCGAGCCGGGTGCCCTGCAGCGAGGCGAGGTCGGTGACGCGGCCGGTCACGGCCTCCTCGGCGCGGCGCATCGCCGCGTCGGCCATCTTCAGGCCGCTGTCCTCGATGGTGACGACGATGCCGGCGCTGCGGTCCTCGACGTAGACGTGCACCTCGTCGATGGGCGGGGAGAAGTTCGCGGCGTTGTCCATCAGTTCGGCGAGCAGGTGCATCACGCCCTCGGCGGCGAAGCCGGAGACCGCGGCGCGGGTGGAGCAGTGCAGGCGCACCCGCTGGTAGGCGGCGATGCGGCCGACGGCGCCGCGCAGGATGCTCTCCATCACGATCGGCTTGTTCCAGGCGCGGCTGGACCTGCCGCCCATGAGCAGCGCCAGCCGGTCGGTCATCAGGCCCAGCTGGGAGGTGCTGTGGTCCAGCTTCAGCAGGTCGCCGAAGACCTCCTCGCCGTGCCGCTCCTGCATCTCCCGCAGGTCGGCGAGCATCCGCACGGCCTTGGCCTGGACACGGCTGAGCGCCTTGGCGGAGGCGGCCTGCGCCGCGGCGGCGCGCCGCTCGCTGTGGGCGAGTTCGCGGATGAACGATTCGGCCGGGGTGCGCAACGCCGGCAGCCGGGGCAGGTCGGTTTCGGCGAGCACGGTGTCGGCGGACCGGCCCTCGCGCAGCCGGGCGACCGCGGCGGGCAGCGTCTCCCTCACGAAGTGCTCGTACTCGGCCGCCGCCTGCTCCACTTCGTCCCGCATCCTGCGGTGTTCGCCGTCCAGGGCGACCACCCGCCGCACGTCCTCCTCGACGGTGGCGGCGAAGGTGTGCGTGATCCGCCGCAGTTGCGGGTCGGACGGCGGCGGCACGCTGCCCAGCACGTCGGCCGCGCTCGCGCCCTCCCGCAGCCGCTGGGCCACGGCGGGCAGCGTCACACCGGCCAGGTGCGACATCTCGGCCGACAGCCGGGCCGCTTCCGCCTTGAGACGGCTGTTCTCCGCCTCCCGCTCGGCGGCCGCGCGGCGGGCCCGGTGGACGAGCCGGTGGTCGGCGAGGACGGTGACGGCCACGCACACCCAGCCGGCCACCACCACGGCCAGGGTCCACGTGGAGGCGCCGGACGGTGCCAGGGCGACCGCCGCGCCGCCGGCGGCGGCGCTCGTCACCAGCACGGCCGACCGTGGGGCGAACGAGGTGCGCGGCGCTCCCACCGGTCGGTGCTGGCTGGGCGAAGCAGGCACTGGCATGGAACGGTCCCTCGGTCGTGAGAGCAGGGGAATCGGGGCGGCGGCACGACGCAGCCGCGGGCCGGAAAGGAGGTCAGCCAAAAGGAAGGCGATCTTCCGACCACGTACGGCTCATGCTAATCACCCGGATGTGCGAGAAGGCCCAGCTTGTTGCACAGTCCGTCAGCAATCCGAGTTCGTCGGGAACCCATCGCCCGTGCGTCCCGCTGTGGTAACCGGGATGACACCGGCGGACCCGGCCGGAGAGCGGAAATACGGGCGGAAACGGGACTGCCACGACGTCACACCGCCTCGACTACGGAGCTTCACCGGCCCCACCACCCGAACGAGCTAACTAATTTCAGCCAACCATACGAACGCCGGGCCGCTTTCACGCCCAGGCCGTCGTGACGGCCGAGGCGCCGGAGTGTGGAAATACCGCCGATCGTGAAGTTTCCGTGATGGCGGGGAGCGGACCGCGGAGAACGGAGAGCGGGGAGCGGACCGCGGAGAGCGGGGAGCGGAGAACGGAGAGCGGGGAGCGGACCGCGGAGAACGGAGAGCGGGGAGCGGACCGCGGAGAGCGGGGAGCGGACCGCAGAGAACGGAGAACGGAGAGCGGCAGACGAGTCGGGCTGTACGCCGGGTTCTGTTCCGGCGGGTCCTCGCGGGCCCGCCGGCGACGGCCATCCATCTAGGGCCGGCGTTGCCGCCGGCCTCGTGCGGTCTACCCGCGGACTCGGGCGGGCAGCCCTCGAACGTCCGCGCAGAGACGCCTTCTCTTCCGAGGAGGCGTCTCCTCTTGACCTTGCTCCGGGTGGGGTTTACCTAGCCGCCTGAGTCACCTCAGGCGCTGGTGGTCTCTTACACCACCGTTTCACCCTTACCCGGCGCCTGAGCGCCGGGCGGTCTGTTTTCTGTGGCACTGTCCCGCGGGTCACCCCGGGTGGCCGTTAGCCACCACCCTGCCCTGTGGAGCCCGGACGTTCCTCGGGAAGTCCCGTGAGGGACTCCACGCGGCCGCCCGCCCGGCTCGTCTGCCGTGCCGACCATGGTACCGGGCGCGGGCGGGGCTTCGGCGCGGCGGCCGTCGCCAGGACCGAGCCGGTGAGGATCAGGGCGAAGGCGGCCAGGACGGGAGCGGTCAGGGGTTCGTCCAGGAAGAGCGCGCCGGCGGCCACCGCGATCGCCGGGTTGACGTACGTGATCACCGACGCGCGGAGGGGGCCGGCCTCCTTGATCAGCTCCAGGAAGGCGACGAAGGCGATCGCCGTGCAGACGACGCCGAGGGCGGCCAGGGCGGCGATGCTCTCGGCCGAGGGCAGGGCCGCCGGGCGGGTCGCGACCGCCGCGGGGGCGTAGACCAGGGCGGCCAGGGCCAGGCAGGGCGTGATGAGGTGCAGCGTCGGGACGTCCTTGAGGTGGCGGTCGGCGATCAGGGGGGCCGTGGCGTAGCCGATCACCGTCACCAGGACCTCCGCCAGGGAGAGGGCGTCGCCGCCGGTCAGGTGGGGGACGGTGAGGACGCCGACGCCGCCGAGACCGAGCGCCAGGCCCGTGATCCGGCGGACGCCCAGCGACTCCGCCGCGCCGAAGAAGCGGGCCAGCAGGACGCCGACGATCGGTACGCCCGCGATCAGCAGGCCCGCCGTGGAGCTGGACAGGTGGCGTTCGGCGTCGGTCAGGGTGTACCAGGGGCCGACGATCTCGATGACCGCGAACGCCAGCATCGGTTTCCAGTGCGCCCGCACGTTCCGGGCCAGACCCGGCTGGCGCAGGGCGAAGGGGAGCAGGAGGGCGGCGCCGATCGCGCAGTGCGTGAACACCACCGCCGACGGGGACACCTCGTCCACCGCCACCTTGATCATCAGATAGGGGATGCCCCAGACCACTCCCATCAGGGAGAACAGGGCCCAACCGCGTGCAGTCATGCGGTGATTGTCGGCCGGGTCAGCGGGCGCCGTCTTGAACACTGTTGCGGTGCGCCGCTTGAACGCTGTTGCGGTACGCCGCCGGGGTCACCCCCAGGACGCGGCGGAACCAGCGGGTCAGGTGCGCCTGGTCGGCGAAGCCGACGAGTCCGGCCACCTCGGCGGGGCGTGCTCCGGCCTCCAGCAGCGCGCGGGCCCGGGTCACCCGGTACTGGGCGAGCCAGGCGTACGGGGGCATCCCCATCTCCGTACGGAAGGCGCGGAGGAGCTGGTAGCGGGAGAGGCCGAAGTCGGCGGCGAGGGCGGCGAGGGAGGGCGGGGCGAGGAGTTCGTCGGCGAGGCGGTCGCGGACGGCCAGGGCGACGGTGCCGGCGCCGGGGACCGCCGTGTCGTCCGCGCGGGCCGTGGAGTGGCGGCGGGCGAGGGCGGTGAGCAGCCAGGGGATACGGGACTCCGCCTCCAGGGGGTCCGGGCGGGAGCTCACGTCCGTGTGGGCGCGGCACAGGGCGGCGGCCAGTTCGGGGTCGTCGAGGACGGGCTCGCGGAAGTGCGGGAGGCCGCTGCCGCCGAGGGTGCCGTCGGCGAGGAGGGCGGGGGCTGCGTAGAGGGCGCGGTAGGAGTAGCCGTCGGGGGCGGCGGGGCCGCCGGTGTGCGTCTCCCCGGGTTCCAGGACGACGATCGAGCCCGGTCCGGACACGATGCGTCCGCCGCGGTAGGCGATGGTCTCCAGGCCGCCGACGGTGACGCCGACCGTGAACTCGTCGTGGGCGTGGGGGGCGTACTCGTGCCGGTTGAAGCGGGCGGTCAGGAGGTCGAGGGGAGGACCGCACCGGCCGAGCCGCGCCCTGGTCCAGCGAGCCTGTTCCCGTACGTCCGTCACCGCGCACCCCCGCCCCACAGGGGATCAGAGGAAGTCGGCGGTGTCCAGGTCGAATCCGAAGGGGGCGGGGAGGGTGATCGGTTTACCGAAGGGGCGGGTGCACCGCTCGCGGTACTCGTCCTTCTCCGGGTCGCTGAACAGCGTGATCGAAGAGGCTTCGCGGTCGACGAGGAGGTAGAGGGGGATGTCGCCGCGAGCGTAGCAGCGGCGCTTGGCCTCACGGTCCGCCTGAGGCTTGCTGGATGTCACCTCCACCACCATGGCGACGCCGTCGCAGGGCATCCAGGGGTCGGCTCCCCGGTAGAGGCGCATTGCCGTGGGAGCGAAGGTGCCGTCCGGGATGGCGTGGTTCTTCGGGCAGGCTCCGCCGCTCTTCAGCTTCAGGCCCTTGTTCCCGGAGAACTGCATGTCCGTGCGGGACTTTCTGACCACCTGCGTCACGATCAGCCCGATGTAGTCCTCGTGGTCCCCGTCCGGCGGCGGCGTCACAACGATCTCCCCCTCGATCAGCTCGGCCCGGAAACCCTCCGGGGTCTCCAGGGCGAGAAAGCCCTCCAGCAGGACGTCCGCCTGCGAAAGCGGTTCATGGGCCATGGCAGTCATGTCACGCCCCTCCTTCTGTCGCCCGCCAGACTGGGACATCGGGTGATCACCTGTCCGTGAGATCGGGAACCGTTCCCTCGATCGTGGCACAGGAGCACGAGCCTCGACAGGCGCCACGGGGTTCGCTTGACCCTGTCGCAACGTCAACGTTTCTACTGGGGTCATGCGGATCGGAGAACTCGCCGCCGCCGTCGGTGTCACCACGCGGGCGGTGCGGCACTACCACCGGCTGGGGCTGTTGCCGGAGCCGGAGCGGCTGGGCAACGGGTACCGGGACTACACCCTGCGGCACGCCGTCGTGCTGGCGCGGATCAGGCGGCTGACCGAGCTGGGGCTGGGGCTCATCGAGGTGCGGGACGTGCTCGCGGACGAGGCGGGGAAGGACCTCGTCGAGGTGCTGACGGAGCTGGACGAGGACCTGGCGCGGCAGGAGGCCGCGATCCGGGAGCGGCGGGCGCGGCTGCGGGCCCTGCTGGAGGGCGAGGGCGGGCTGAGCGCCGAGGGGCCGGTCTCGCCGGAGCTGACCGCGCTGTTCCGGGACACGGCCCACCTGGCCGACTCCCCCATGGCCGTCAAGGACCGCGAGCTGCTCGCGCTCCTCGAGACCGCGGCACCGCCGGAGGAGCGGGAGCGGCTGATGGGGCTGCTCGGCGGGGTGGTGAGCGCGCCGGGCGGGGCCGAGCGGGCGCGTGCGCTGTACGGGATGCTCGACGCGCTCGCCGACGCCGATCCGGACGATCCGCGCGTGGAGGAGGCGGCCCGGGCGCTCGCCGCGTCCGTGCCGGACGAGCTGATCCCGGAGGGGACCGACATCGGTGAGGCCGACGGCTTCCTGCGGGCCCTCTACGCCGACTTCGCACCGGCCCAGGCGGAGGCGTTCCGCCGCATGCTGCGGATCGTCACGGAGGAACGGCCGTGAGGGGCGTGCGGGGCGTACGGGTGGCGTGGGCGCTGGTCCGGCACGAGCTGCGGCTGATGATGAGCCTCTGGCTGTGGGTGGCCCGGCGCAGGCACGGTGTCGGCGGCGGTACGGCGTTCGGGTACGCGCGCGGGCAGGCGGCCCTGATGTACGGGTTCGCGTTCGTGTGCGTGGTCGAGACGGTGGCGATGTCCGTGCTGCTGGACGACTGGCCGACGGTGCACGCGGTGGTGCTCTTCCTGGACGTGTACACCGTCGTGTTCGTCGTCGCCCTGCACGCCGCGTCCGTCGTACGGCCCCATGTGGTGGGCGACGGTGTGCTGCGGGTGCGCCGGGCCGTCCACGTCGACCTGCGGATATCCCTCGGGCTGATCGCCTCGGTCCGGCGTGAGCTGCGGATGACGCACGAGGCGGCGGAGGGGGAACTCGATCTCGCCGTGGGTGCGCAGACGACCGTCACGGTCGAGCTCGCCGAGCCGGTCACACACGTCACCTTCTTCGGGCACCGCCGCGAGGTCCGCGTGGTGCGCTTCCACGCGGACGACTCCGACGGGCTCGTCCGCGCGCTCGCTGCACCCCCTCTCCTCGGTGATAGCGTCTCACCGGACAGCTACCGGAGGGACACGGCACGTGGTGGCCAAGGGCACGCAGACGCCTCGTGAGCGGTACCGCGCCCAGGTGCGTGCGGAGATCAAGGAGCGCGCCTGGGCGCAGATCGCCACGTCGGGGGCGCCGGGGCTGTCGCTGAACGCCGTCGCCAAGCAGATGGGCATGAGCGGGCCCGCGCTGTACCGGTACTTCGCCGGCCGTGACGAGCTGATCACCGAGCTGATCCGGGACGCCTACCGCGGCCTCGCCGACGCCTTCCGCGCGGCCGCCGCGTCCGGCGCGGACCTGGACGGACTGGGACGCGCGCTGCGCGCGTGGGCGCTCGACGACCCGCAGCGCTACTTCCTGGTCTACGGCACCCCCGTCCCCGGCTACCACGCCCCCGACGACGTCACCGCGATCGCCCGCGAGATCATGGCGGTCCTCCTCGACGCCGCCCGGCTCGTCGAGGGGCCGGCCGACGGCAGCGGCCTCGACGACCACCTCGCCGAGCACCGGCAGTGGGTGGGCGACCATCCCGCGGACCCCGCCGCCCTGCGCCGCGCGCTGTCCTTCTGGACCCGCCTGCACGGGGTGCTCTCACTGGAGCTGGCGGGGCACTTCACGGGGATGGGCTTCGACCCGGCCGTCCTCTACGGCGCCGAACTGGACCGGCTGGCACACGCCGTACGCTGACTTCGAGCTCGATCGAAGGAGTACGTGTGCTTGTCCTGCTGCCGCCGTCCGAAGGCAAGGCCGCTTCCGGCCGCGGTGCCCCGCTGAAGCCCGAGTCGCTGTCGCTGCCGGGGCTGACCGCCGCGCGGGAGGCCGCCCTCGCCGAGCTGGTGGACCTGTGCACCGGTGACGAGGACAAGGCGCGCGAGGTGCTCGGGCTGAGCGAGGGGCTGCGGGGCGAGGTCGCGAAGAACGCGGAGCTGCGGACCGCCGGGGCGCGGCCCGCCGGGGAGATCTACACCGGGGTGCTGTACGACGCCCTGAACCTGGCGTCCCTGGACGCGGCGGCGAAGCGGCGGGCGGCGGCGTCCCTGCTGGTCTTCTCCGGGCTGTGGGGCGCGGTGCGGGTCACCGACCGGATTCCCTCCTACCGCCTCTCGATGGGCGTGAAGCTGCCCGGCCTCGGCGCGCTGAGCGGGCACTGGCGCGCGCCGATGGCTCAGGTGCTGCCCGAGGCGGCCGGGGACGGGCTGGTGCTGGACCTGCGGTCGGCGGCGTACGCGGCGGCCTGGAAGCCGAAGGGCGGGGTGGCGGAGCGGACGGCGACCGTGCGGGTGCTGCACGCGCCGACCCGGAAGGTGGTCAGCCACTTCAACAAGGCGACCAAGGGGCGGATCGTACGGAGCCTGCTGACCGCCGGGATCGCGCCGAAGGACCCCGGCGAGCTGGTGGCGGCGCTGCGGGACCTCGGGTACGAGGTGGAGGCCGCGGCGCCGGCCGGGGCGGGGGCGGCGTGGGCGCTGGACGTGCTGGTGGACGAGGTGCACTGATTGCAGTATGCGCAATGAGCTTTGCGCAGGGCGCACCGGTGTGGGCAGGATGACGTCATGCGCTCTCCCCTGCCCTCCGCGGACTCCTCCGTGCTGGATCTCGCCCCCGTCGTGCCCGTCGTCGTCGTCGAGGACGCCGCCAACGCCGTACCGCTGGCGCGGGCCCTGGTGTCCGGCGGGCTGCCCGCGATCGAGGTGACCCTGCGGACGCCCGCCGCGCTCGACGCGATCCGGGCGATCGCCGGTGAGGTGCCCGGGGCCGTGGTCGGGGCCGGGACGGTGATCACGCCGGCGCAGGCGGGCGAGGCGGTGGCGGCCGGGGCGCGGTTCCTGGTCAGCCCGGGGTGGACGGACGTACTCCTCGAGGCCATGCGGGTGTCCGGGGTCCCGTTCCTGCCGGGGGTGTCCACCGCTTCCGAAGTGGTGGCGCTCCTTGAGCGGGGGGTGCGGGAGATGAAGTTCTTCCCGGCGCAGGCGGCGGGCGGTACGGCGTACCTGAGGTCGCTCGCCGGTCCGCTTCCGCAGGCCCGCTTCTGCCCGACCGGGGGCATCGGCCCCGATTCCGCGCCGGACTACCTCGCGCTGCCCAACGTGGGGTGCGTGGGCGGGAGCTGGATGCTTCCGGCGGACGCGGTGGCCGCCCGGGACTGGGACCGGATCGAGGCGCTGGCCCGTGCGGCGGCGGGGCTCAGCGCAGGTGCGAGGTGTCGTTGAACAGGCGGACGCTGGCGTTGCCGTCGGCGTAGTACGCCACGGCGGAGAGCGAGGCCGCCGAGAGTTCCATGCGGAACAGGGCCTCGGGCGGGGCGCCCAGGGCGAGGCGTACGAGGGTCTTGATCGGTGTCACGTGGGTGACGAGCAGGACCGTACGGCCGCGGTACTCGGCGGTCAGCCGGTCGCGGGCGGCGGCGACCCGGGCGGCGGTGGCCGCGAAGCTCTCGCCGCCGCCGGTGGGTTCGGCGTCCGGGGAGGACAGCCAGGCGTTCAGGTCGTCGGGGTGGCGTTCGCGGACCTCGCCGAAGGTGAGGCCCTCCCAGGCGCCGAAGTCCGTCTCGCGCAGCCCGTCCGCCACGGTCACGTCGAGACCGAGCCGGGCGGCGACGATGCCGGCGGTCTCGCGGGTGCGGGCGAGGGGCGAGGCGACGACCGCCTGGACGGTGCCGCGCCGGGCGAGGAACTCGCCGACCTTCTCGGCCTGTTCCCGGCCGACGGAGGAGAGGGAGGGGTCGCTGCCGCCACTGCCCGAGAAACGCTTCTGCGGGGTCAGCGGGGTCTCGCCGTGCCGCAGCAGCACGAAGGTCGCGGGCGGCCCCAGGTCGGCGGGCGCCCAGCCGGCGGTGGGCGTGGCGACGGCCCGCGCGGCCCGGACGTCGGCGTCGGCCTTGAGGGCGGCGGTCTCCTCGCCACCGGGGGCCTTCTCGCCGCCAGGGGTCTCCTCACCACCGGCGGCCTTCTCGCCGCCAGGGGTCTCCTCACCACCGGCGGCCTTCTCGCCACCGGCGGCCTCGGGAAGGGTGCCGGTACCGGTACCGGTCCCGGCGGTGGGGGGACCTCCGGCCGCCGAGGCCAGTGCCGCCCGGGCGCGGGCCGCGCCCGCCGCCGCGTCGCCGGGCGGGCCCGCGGGGCCGGGCGCGGCGGGACGGGCCGGTGGGGTGTCCAGGGCGGCCCGGGAGGTCGCCGCCGACCACGCCTCGCCCCGCTTGCCCGCGTCCATCGCCTCGTTGGCCAGGCGGTCGGCGTGCTTGTTCTCGGCGCGCGGGATCCACTCGTACGTCACCCGCTCCGGCGGGAAGACCCCCGCCGCCTGAGCCGCGAGCGGCTTCATCGCCGGGTGCTTGATCTTCCAGCGGCCCGTCATCTGCTCGATGACGAGCTTGGAGTCCATCCGGACGTGGACCCGGGCCTCCGGGTCCAGCTCACGGGCGGCGCGCAGGCCGGCCAGCAGGCCCCGGTACTCGGCGACGTTGTTGGTGGCGACACCGAGGTACTCGGCCGCCTCCACCAGGGTCTCCCCCGTCGCCGCGTCACTCACCACGGCCCCGTAGCCCGCGGGCCCCGGGTTGCCCCGCGACCCGCCGTCCGCCTCGACGATGAACTCCCGCACCCCCGGCAGCCCTTACAGCCCCGACTCGGACGTACGCACCAGGATGCGGCGGCAGTTCTCGCAGCGCACCACCGTGTCGGGCGCCGCGGAGCGGATCTCGTTCAGCTCGGTGATGGCGAGCTCCTGGCGGCAGCCCTGGCAGGTACGGGCGTACAGCTTCGCCGCGCCGATGCCGCCCTGCTGCCCGCGCAGCTTCTCGTACAGGCTCAGCAGCGGGGCGGGCACGGAACCCGCGACGACCTCGCGCTCCTTCGTCACCGAGGCCGCCTCGCCGTCGATCTCCTCGACGGCCGCGTCCCGGCGCGCGGTGGCGTCGTCGATCCTGCCCTGCACGGAGCCGACCCGCTCGGTCAGCTCGGCGACCCGCTCCTGCGCGGACTCGCGGCGCTCCATGACCTCCAGGACGACGTCCTCCAGGTCGCCCTGCCGCTTGGCCAGGGAGGTGATCTCGCGCTGGAGGTTCTCCAGGTCCTTGGGCGAGGAGACGGCACCGGAGTCGAGGCGCTTCTGGTCGCGGGCGGCGCGCTGGCGCACCTGGTCGACGTCCTGCTCGGCCTTGGTCTGCTCGCGGGCGCAGTCGCTCTCCTCGGTCTGCGCGGCGACGAGCAGGTCGCGCAGCTGGGTGAGGTCCCGGTTCAGCGACTCGATCTCGGCGTGCTCGGGCAGCGACCTCCGCTTGTGCGCGAGCTGCTGCAGGCGGACGTCGAGGTCCTGGACGTCGAGGAGTCGGATCTGGTCGGCGGGCGCGGCGTTCAGTTGGGGGCTCCAGATGTGTCGGTGTCCGAAGGGGCGCGCGAAGCGCTCCCTGGAAGGGTGGTGGCGGGCGACGGGCGGGCAGACGCCGCGTGGGCGGTCCAGGGGTCGGTGACCGTCTTCGAGACGTGGACCCGAAGGCCCCACCCGTGGCGGTCGGAGATCTCGTCGAGCTGGGCTGCCGCCAGCTCGCACCAGGGCCACTCGGTGGCCCAGTGCGCCGCGTCGAGCAGCGCGAGGGGGCTGTGGGCACGGGCCTCGGAGGCCGGGTGGTGGCGCAGGTCCGCGGTGAGGAAGGCGTCCACGCCGGCGGCCCGGACGTGGTCGAAGAGGCTGTCGCCGGAGCCGCCGCTGACGGCGACCGTGCGCACGAGCGCGTCGGGGTCGCCGGCGACGCGGATGCCCTGCGCGGTGGCGGGGAGGCGTTCGGCGGCGCGGGCGGCGAGGTCGCGGACGGTCAGCGGGTGGTCCAGCTCGCACACGCGGCCCAGACCCCGACGGCCGTCCGGGTCGGACGGGTCCGGCACCAGGGGCCGTACGACCCTGAGGTCCAGGGCGCCGGCGAGGGCGTCCGAGACTCCCGGGTCGGCGGTGTCGGCGTTGGTGTGGGCGACGTGCAGCGCGATGTCGTTCTTGATGAGCGTGTGCACCACGCGGCCCTTGAAGGTGGAGGCCGCGACCGTGGTCGTACCGCGCAGGTAGAGCGGGTGGTGGGTGACCAGCAGGTCGGCGTCCAGCCTCACCGCCTCGTCGACGGTCTCCCGGACCGGGTCGACGGCGAACAGGACCCGCGTGACCTCCTGGTCGGGGTCGCCCACGACGGTGCCGACCGCGTCCCAGGACTCGGCCCGCTCGGCGGGCCACAGGTTCTCCAGCGCGGCGATGACTTCAGACAGACGGGGCACGCCGCCAAGGCTACCTGGGCCGCCCTGTGCACCTGAACCGGCGCCGCTTCCGCAGGCCGGCACCACGATCCCGTGGAGCACGACGCCCCGCCCCCTGGAGCACGGCACCACGATCCCGTGGAGCACGACGCCACGATCCCGTCCGTGGAGCACACGTCCGCTCCTCCCTCAGGCGAATCGTTCCTGGAGCACCCTTACGTGTGAAGTGCGGGCCCACCGGTCCGCCGTCCGTGCGCGCGCGACCTACTTTCGTCACCGGAGGTGACCGAACGATGACGGTCTGTGCCATCGAACCTGCGGCGGGACACGAGGAGGGAGCCGGGCGAGCGGGCTGCACCATCACCGCAGACGGTTCCTACGCCGCACGCCTCGCCCTCGCCGGCGACTCCTTCTTCCCGGAGCGCTGGACCCTGGACGGCCCCGAGCCCTACGCGGTGCCGCTGCCCGGCAACCAGCCCGAGGCACCCGGCACCGAGGTGCAGCCCCTGAACGACGGGCGGGTCCTCATCCACCGGCTGGTGGGCGGCCGGCACGCCTTCTCCCTGCTGTACCCGACCGGCCCCGGCACCGGTGAGCTGCCGCTGGGCACGGTCGAGTGCCCGGAGGAGGGCACCCGGCTGCGGCTGCTGCCGCCCGCGCCGGGCGGGGAGCGGGCGTACGCCCTCGCCGTGGGCCGGCGGTCGACGGCGGTGTGGCTGGTGGCGGGCGGCGTGTTCGGGCCGGAGCAGCTCGCGGAGGTTCCCGGGCGCTGCTCGGGCGGGGTGTGGCTGGACCGCGAGGGGCGGATGCTGGCGCTGGACCGGGAGACCGGTGGGCGCACCAAGGCGGTCGTGGTGGATCTGGAGCGCGGCGGCGAGATGTCCCCGCTGCTGCAGATCGCCGCCGGGAGCAACGACCGGGTGCTGCTCGCCGACCCGGACAGCGGGCTGCTGCTGATCCGCTCGGACGCGCCGTCACCCGGCCGGGACCGGCTGGGCTGGGGAGTGCTGGGCAGCACGCTGCCGGTGCGCTTCCCGGAGTGCCTGCGGCTGGCGGACTGCACGGTCACGCCGTTCGCGATCCAGCCGGGGCAGATGCTGACGCCGGAGGGCTGCGCGGTGGCCCTGCGCGTCAACGGCGCGTTCGGCAGCTGGGTCGGGGTGTGGCGGCCGGCGGAGCGGCAGGTGCACCACTTTCCGGCGCCGGCGGGGTGGCTGGCCGGCGCCGGGCTGTGGACCGCGGACGGGGTGCTGCGGCTGCCGTACTCCACCAGGGCGGTGCCGTGCGGGGTCGCCGGACTGAGGGCGCCCGGGCAGGAACGGCGGCGGGAGGGGCTGGACGTCCGTCCGGTGGTGGACCTTCCGGAGGCTCCGGGCCGCCCTGCGTCCACCGGGTCCGGGCACGGGTCCGGGTCCGTGCCCGGGTCCGGATCCAGACCCGTGCCCGACGGCCGGCTCTCCACCGCCGTGGGGTCCGCGGCCGGCGGCCGGATGCCGTCCGCCGCCGCGCCCATGACCGAAGGCCGGCTCGCTTTCCCCGTCGGTCCCATGCCCGAAGGGCGAAACCCGTCCTCCGCCGCACCCGTGACCGTAGGCGGGACCCCCTCCGCCACCGCACCCATGACCGAAGGCAGGCCCTCCCCCGCCGCCGTGCTCATGACCGTAGGCCGGCTCGCCACCACCACCGCACCCGCGGACGAGGACCGCACCCCGTCCGCCGCCGCGCCCACGGCCGAAGGCGGGGCCCCCTCCGCCGCCGCGCCCATGACCGAAGGCAGACCCCCCTCCACCACCACACCCATGACCGAAGGCGGGACCCCCTCCGCCGCCGTACTCATGACCGTAGGCCGGCTCGCCACCACCACCGGCCCCATGGCCGAAGCCCCCCTCCCGCCCCACGCCACGCACGGCGGCGGGGGTCGGCCGTCGTCGTACGTCGTGCACATCGCCGACGGCCCGCTCCCGCTGTGCACCGCGCACCCGGTCGACGGCCGACTGCAGCCCTGCACCAAGCACTTGACCGACGGCACGGACCCGTTCCACGCCGGACCTCCCGCGCACGGCGACCCCGGCGCCCCCGCCGCTCCCCGTCCCGTCCCTCTGCAGCAGGCGCCTCTGGGACGGCTTGTAACGAAGTAGTCGCGGTCCGCGTGGCCGCCTGGATCCGGGCAGTGGTGTGTTGGTTACACTCGCCCGGCTGTAGGAAAGATCATGTTTACGGGGTGAGTTCCTTCCGATGAACGACGTCAGCACGAACGAGTCGCAGTCCGCCGAGAGCGGACAGGCCACTGCCGGACACGGCAGGCACCGGGGTCCGGTCTCCACGCAGGACGCGGAAGCGTCCCCGCGCGGCCGGCACCGCAGGCCGGAACAGGCGAACGAGTACGCGGAGTCGGCCGCCTGACCTCACGTCAGGAACCGGTCCGCGACCGAGCCGGGCCCCGGCCGTCGATGACGGCCGGGGCCCGGCTCAGTCGTGTCCGACCGTCGTGTCGGCGAGTACCGGCACTTCGCCGCTCCCCGCTCCCGGCTCCTCCCCCGCTCCGGGGAGTCCCCCGGGACAGCGCCGACGGTCACCCGCACCGCACCGTCCCCGCGCCACATCCGGATCCGCGGCGTCTCGCCCGGGTACACCTCCCCGGCGAACCGGGCGGCGCAGGAGCGGACGCGGGTGACGTCACCGCCGAGCAGGGTGCCGGCGACCGCCTTGAGGGTCGTGCCGTAGGCGCACAGGCCGTGCAGAACGGGCCGTTCGAACCCGGCGCGTGCGGCGGGCCGGCGAACCCCGGGTCGGCGGGCAGGGGATCCCAGCCGCCGGAGAGGCGGTGAAGCAGGGCCTGTTCCTCGCGGGCGGCCCAACTGCGCAGCCCGCGCAGGCTAGTGCTCCTCCCCCGTCCCCCTCGGCAGCCACAGCCACATCACCACCGCGCCGGCCGCCAGCAGTCCCGTGCTGGTGCGGAAGGCCAGGGCGTAGCCCTCCGTCAGGGACTGCGGGGTGCGGGTGGTGCCCGTGTGAGCCGCCGCGATCGTGGACATGATCGCGAGTCCCAGGGAACCGCCCATCGTGCGGGAGGTGTTGACCAGCCCGGAGACCAGGCCGGCCTCCTCCGGCGCCGCGCCGGACGTGGCCAGCGAGGCCAGCGGGGTGGCGGCGATGCCCGCGCCCAGCATCATCAGGATGCCCGGGAACATGATCGCGGTGAGGTACGCCCCGTCCGCGGTCATCGTCGACTGCCAGCCGAAGCCGGTCGTCGCGATCAGCGTGCCGAGCACGGCCACGGTGCGCGGTCCCGCCGCGCGCATCAGCCGGGGCGCGAGCTTGGAGCCGACGACCACGGCGAGCGAGCTCGGCACCAGGGCCAGTCCGGCCTCCAGCGGGGTGTAGCCGAGCACGTTCTGGGCGTACAGGGTCATGAAGAACCACATGCAGAACATGGCGGAGCCGCTGATGAGCATCGCCGCGTTCGCCGACGCCACCGACCGCAGCCGCAGCAGCCCGAGCGGCATCAGCGGGGCCTTGGCCCGTGCCTCGGCGAGGAGGAACAGGGCGAGGAGGGCGAGCCCCGCGCACAGCGGCACCAGCGTGGCCGCCGCCGTCCAGCCCTCGGACTCGATCTGTGAGATGCCGTACGCGAGGGTGGCGAGGCCGGCCGTCACCAGCAGCGCGCCCGGCAGGTCGAGCCGCCGTCCGTCCCCGGCCCGGCTCTCCGTCAGCCACCGGGCGGCCCCGGCCAGCACGAGCGCTCCGACGGGCACGTTGATCAGCAGCACCCACCGCCACGACAGCGCGTCCACCAGCACCCCGCCGACGAATCCGCCGGCCGCGCCGCCGCCCGCCCCGACGGCCGTCCAGGTCGCTATGGCCCGGGCGCGGGCCGCGCCCTCCGGCACGGCCGAGGTGACGATGGTGAGCGTGGAGGGTGCCAGGACGGCCGCCCCGAGTCCCTGCACGGCCCGTGCCAGCAGCAGCTGCCAGCCGGCCTGGGCCAGCCCGCCGGCCAGCGAGGCCAGCGTGAACAGGCCGAGGCCGACGAGGAACATCCGCTTGCGCCCGTAGAGGTCGCCGGCGCGTCCGCCGAGCAGCATGAGTCCGGCGAAGGCGATGGCGTACGCGTTCACCACCCACTGCAGGCCCTGCTCGTCGAGCGCCAGCCCGCCGCGCATGGACGGCAGGGCGACGTTCACCACCGAGATGTCGAGGACGACGAGGAACTGCCCGGCACAGGCGAGCGCCACCACCAGCCACACGGGCGGGGTGACGCGAGCGGACCTGCGGGCGGTGTCGGTGGTTTCGAGCATGGGCGCCATGCTCTCAACCGGGTCCCGCCCCGACATCGGCTTTTCGTACGAGGTGGACTCGGTCTCCGGACCCGGGTGCGGGCCCGGCACCGGGTCCGCCCCCGGCCGACCGGGCCCGGACGCGAACCCGCCGCCCCCGGTCGGCCGGGGGCGGGCGGGACTCTCCGTCGGGGCGAAGGCCGGCGGTCACATGCGGGTGGCGCCGCTGGTGTTCCGGTGGTGTTCGCGCTTGTTCTTGCGAGGGATGAGTCCGGCCAGTCCCAGCAGGCCGAGCAGGCCCCACAGTCCGCCGTTGCCGCCGCCGTCGTCGTCGTTGTCGTCCTGTGCCTGTACGACCGTGGCGGTGGTCGGCCGGTCCGTCTGCTCGGTGGTCTGGCCGAACGCCGCGCCGGCCGGGGCGACGGCGAGCAGGACGCCGATGACGACGGTGCCTACGAATTTGCGCATTGCTGTCTCCCTCATCTCAGTGGTCCCAGCAGTCGCTTTCGCACCGCCCGTAGTGCCCCTTTCTTTCCGTAAAAGACCTGAACGCGAGAAATGAAAGGAATTTTTTGATTTCCGCTTCAACCTCAACCGGGGAATCGCCACCGGCCGACACCAAAGGAACGGTCAAGAATTCGTTAGTGGCTCGAAACATCGGAATAGTTGCCTCGGTGTACGGGGTTCGGTCTGCACGTATCCCGTACACGGCCGGCCCTGGAGGCACCCTTCATGACGCAGACGACGACCGACCGTCCCTCCGGCAAAGCGGGCGGGGCCGTGGTCCCGGTGCTCGCCTTCGCGGGCATCACCGTCGCGGTGATGCAGACCCTGCTGGTCCCGGTCGTCAAGGATCTGCCGCACCTGCTGGACACCACCCCCGCCGACGCGACCTGGGTACTGACCTCGACCCTGCTGTCCGGTGCCGTGGCCACCCCGATCATGGGCCGCCTCGGCGACCTCTACGGCAAGCGCCGCATGCTGGTCACCAGCCTCGCCGTGATGGTGGTCGGCGCGCTGGTCAGCGCGTTCACCAGTGACCTGCTGCTGATGATCGCCGGCCGTACGCTCCAGGGCTTCGCGATGGGCGCCATCCCGCTCGGGATCGGCCTGATGCGCGACATGCTGCCCCGCGAGCGGCTGGGCTCGGCGATGGCCCTGATGAGCTCCTCCATAGGCGTCGGCGGCGGTCTCGCGCTGCCCGCCGCCGCGCTGGTCGCCCAGCACTCCGACTGGCACGTCCTCTACTTCGGCGCCGCCGGCCTCGGCGTCCTCGCGATCGCGCTCACCCTGGCCGCCGTGCCGGAATCCCCGGTGCGCGCGAAGGGCACCTTCGACCTGCCGGGCGCGCTGGGCCTGTCCGCCGGGCTGGTGCTGTTCCTCCTCCCCGTCTCCAAGGGCGGGGACTGGGGCTGGACCTCCGGCACCACGCTGACCCTGTTCGCCGCGGCGGCCGTGGTGCTGCTGCTGTGGGGCCTGATGGAGCTGCGCGTCCCCGCGCCCCTGGTGGACCTGCGCACCAGCGCCCGCCGCGAGGTCCTGCTCACCAACCTCGCGTCGATCATGGTCGGCGTCTCCTTCTTCGTCGTCTCCCTGGTCCTCCCCCAGTTGCTCCAGCTCCCCGCCGGCCACGGGCTCGGCCAGTCAATGGTGGTCGCGGGCCTGTGCGTGGCCCCGCTGGGCGTGACGATGATGTTCACGGCCCCCGTCTACGCCCGGCTGTCCGCCCGGTACGGCCCGAAGACCACCCTCATCCTCGGCCTGCTGATCATCGCGGCCGGCTACGGCGGCGGCCTCGGCCTGATGGACGCCGCCTGGCAGACCGTCGTCACCTCGGTGGTCATCGGCGCGGGCATCGGCCTCGCCTACTCCTCCCTGCCCGCGCTGATCATCGGCGCGGTCCCGGCCTCGGAGACCGGCGCGGCGAACGGCCTCAACACCCTGATGCGGTCCATCGGCACGTCGGTGTCGAGCGCCGTCATCGGCATGGTCCTGGCGAACACGGCGGACACCGTGGGCGGCGTGGAGATCCCCACCCTCCACGGCTTCCGGATCTCCTTCCTGATCGCGACGGCGGCGGTGGCCGTGGGCCTGGCCCTCGCCTTCTTCCTGCCCGCCGGGCGCCCGTCGGCCCACCCGCGCCTGCGGGCGAGCAGCGAGGAGGACGCGAACCCGGAGCGCGCGGAGGCGGCCCCGCGCGGCTTCCGCGGCCGGGTCCTGGACGCGGCCGGTGTCCCCGTCGCCCGCGCCGAGGTCGCCCTGATCGACCGTCACGGCCGCCGGACCGGTGCCACCGTCTCCGCCCACGACGGCGGCTACGTCCTCGCCGTCCCCGCCGGGGGCGCGTACGTCCTGGCCGTCCGCGCGGCCGGCCACGCCCCGCTCGCCTCCCCGGCCCGCCACGAGGGGGACGGGCGCCCGATCGACCTGGACCTGTCCCTGCCGGGCGAGACGGTCTCCACCTGACCTCCGTCACCCGGTGGTACCCCCTGCCGGCCGGTCCGGCGGGGGGTACGGCAGCATGGGCCCGTGCACACACGTACGCCCCCGGAAGAGGCGAGCCCCATGGCGATGACACCCGGGCCCGGGATCCTGGCCGCGTTCGAGGCGGCGAAGGGCTTCATGCCGGTGGACGAGGGCCTGGCCCTGTACGCGGCGGCGGCCGAGGCCGGCCGTCTCGGGCTGCCGCTCCTGGAGATCGGCAGCTACTGCGGCCGCTCCACGATCCTGCTCGCCGACGCGGCCCGCGCGGCCGGTGTCACCGCGCTCACCGTGGACCACCACCGCGGCAGCGAGGAGCAGCAGCCCGGCTGGGAGTACCACGACCCGGAGACGGTCGACCCCGAACTGGGCCTGATGGACACCCTCCCCACCTTCCGCCGCACCCTGCACCGGGCGGGCCTGGAGGACCACGTGGTGGCCCTGGTCGGCCGCTCCCCCCGGATCGCCGCCCTCTGGGCCTCCCCGCTCGCCCTCGTCTTCATCGACGGCGGCCACACCGACGAACACGCCACCGCCGACTACGAGGGCTGGGCCCCGCACGTCACCGAGGGCGGCCTGCTCGTCATCCACGACGTCTTCCCCGACCCGGTGGACGAGTTCACCGGCCAGGCGCCGTACCGCGTCCACCTCCGGGCTCTCGCGTCCGGCGCGTTCACCGAGGTCTCGGCCACCGGATCCCTGCGCGTACTGCGCCGTACCGGCACGGGCGTCTGACACCGCTAGGGTGGCTGCGTGTCGTACACAGGTCCCGGTTTCGATCCGCCCCAGCCCCGGAGGTCCCGGCGCGGGCCCCTGACCGTGGCACTCGCCGCGCTGGTGCCGGGTGCGTTGCTCGGGTGGGCCGTGTACGCCGCGGTGGGCGGGCCCGGGGGCGACGAGGGGGCGGGGAGCGCCACCGCTTCCGCCTCCCCCTCCACATCCGCTTCCGCCTCGTCCCGTGCGTCGTCACCGGCGCCGTCCGCGGGCTCCGAGGACGAGAAGCCCGGCGCCTCCGCCGCCGCGGACGGCCCCCTCAGGGGCAAGGTCGTCGTCATCGACCCCGGGCACAACCCGGAGAACTTCAAGCACACCGCCGAGATCAACCGCCAGGTGGACATCGGGACCAACCGCAAGGAGTGCGACACCACCGGCACGTCCACCGACGACGGTTACGCCGAGGCCGACTTCACCCTCGACGTCGCCCACCGGATGCGCGCGCTCCTCGAGGAGCAGGGCGCCACCGTGAAGCTGACGCAGGACGGGGACCGGCCGTTCGGCCCGTGCGTGGACGAGCGGGCCCGGATCGGCAACAGGGCGAAGGCCGACGCCGTCGTCTCGATCCACGCGGACGGCTCGGGCACCGGCAACCGCGGCTTCCACGTGATCCTCCCCGGCGCCGTGCGCGCCGGTGCCGCCGACACCCGCGCCATCGTCGAACCGTCCGGCGACCTCGGTACGCGCATCGCGGGCAACTTCGTCCGCGTCACCGGCAGCGCGCCCGCCGACTACGTCGGCGGCGGCACCGGGCTCGTCACGCGCAAGGACCTGGGCGGTCTCAATCTGTCAACGGTTCCCAAGGTGTTCATCGAGTGCGGCAACATGCGCGATAGCAAGGACGCGGCGCTGCTGACCAGCGGTGCCTGGCGGCAGAAAGCGGCGCAAGGGATTTCCGACGGAATCGTGAGTTTCCTGCGCGGGTAGGGATCAGCACGCTGATCCGGGCGGACAGCCCGATCCTTCGGACGATAATGTCGTCCACACGATGAGGGGCCACCCCCGCGCTTCGCACCCGGGCCTTCGGGCGACACGGTGACAGCGACGCCTCTTCCGACGACGAGACGACCTACGAAGGACCTGAAGTGAATATCCGCTCCCTCACTCGAGGCGACGGCGTGGTGATCGGAGCAGCGGTATTGCTGTTCATCGCGTCGTTCCTCGATCTCTACTCGATCGATGGCGTTTCGGACAGCGCGGACATCCCCAGCCTGTGGGACAGCGGGCCGGTGGTGCTCGGCATCGTGCTGGCGGGGATCATCGGTGCCGCGCTCGTCGTCGTGGCCCGGGGGCTGCCGCAGCCGCGCAAGGTCGCCGGCCTCGACCTCGGCCAGTTCGGCACCGCCTTCACGGTGTTCGCCGCCTGGTGCGCGCTCGGCAACATCTTCGACCCGACCGGCGGTTTCGACGGTGAGGGGGGCTTCTCCGACGACATCGGCGCCGGCACGGGCCTGATCCTGGCCCTCGTCGCCACGCTCGTCATGGCCGCCGCCGCCGTCGCCACCCCCCTGGTGCCCGCCCTCAAGGGTGCCCTCCTCCCGGCCGCCCGTCCCGCCGCCCCGCAGCCGTACGGCGCTCAGCCGCCCGCCGGTTACGGCTACCCGGGTGCGCAGCAGGCCTCGTTCGGCGGTCAGCCGCAGCCGGGCCAGCCCGGTCAGCCGCAGCAGCCCTTCCCGGGCCAGCCGCAGCCGGGCCAGCCCGCTCCGGCGCCCGCCGGGGACTTCTCGCCGTTCTGGTTCGCCGTGCCGGTGCCCCGTCCGCTGTTCCCGGAGGACGGCTCGCCCACGCCGATCGCCGAACTGGCCCCCGGCACCTGGTACTTGGCAGTCGAGCAGCGCGGTCCGGCCCTCGTCGCCCAGACCCAGGACGGCCGCCGCGGCGTGCTCCAGGACACCTCGGGCATCCAGCGCGGCTGACCGGATCCGGCCCTTCCTCGTCACGGCCCCCCGCCCCACCGGGCGGGGGGCCGCTGTCGTACGGCGTCGCACGACCCGCCGCCGCTGCTACTGCGGCGGATCGAGGGCCGGCACCCCCGGTGTCTTCACGGTGGACCACCGGCAGCGCGGCCCGGAGGCGCGGCGCCTGCTGCTCACCCACCGTCGGACTTCCCCGCCGGCCCCGGGCGTTCCGGGTTTCAACCGGCCGTTCGGGGCCAGTCGGAAGGTATGTCCCCTCGATATCGCACTGGTTCCAACTCCGCAGGGACGGTCGTCGCGGTGGTCGCGGACATCATGGCCGTCATCCTCGGACTCTGGATTCTGATGTACCTGCTGGACGCCAACAGGGCCAACGACCTGGTCCAGTTCGTCCATGACGCGGCCAACTGGCTGGCAGCCTGGTCGCGTGACCTGTTCACCTTCGACGAGGAGTGGGCCCGGGTCGTCGCCGGCTACGGACTCGCCGCCGTCGTCTACCTGTTCGTCGGCCACGCCATCGCCGGCCGCCTGCACCGGCACTGACCCGGGTCCGTTCCGGGCCGGTTCAGGCGAGCGAGCAGCAGTCCGGGTCCAAGCCCCTGGGCAGCAGGTCGCCGCCGAAGACCGCGCAGGTGGCCTCGTGGCCGCCGAGGGCGGCGACCGCCAGCAGCAGCGAGCCGGCGGTCCAGGTGGTCAGCTCGCGCGGCCAGATCGCGTCGTCGTCGAAGACGTAGCCCGTCCAGTACAGGCCGGTCTCCGGATCGCGCAGGTGCTGGATCGACTGGAGCACCTCCAGCGCGCGGTCGGACTCGCCCGTCGCCCAGAGCGCCAGGGCGAGTTCGGCCGACTCGCCGCCGGTCACCCACGGGTTGGGCACCACGCAGCGCACCCCGAGTCCGGGGACGACGAAGCGGTCCCAGCCCTCCTCGATCCGGGCCTTGGCCTCCGCGCCGGTGAGCGCGCCGCCGAGCACCGGGTAGTACCAGTCCATGGAGTAGCGGTCCTTGTCGAGGAACCGCTCCGGGTGGTGCCGGATCGCGTGCCGCAGCGCGCCCGCCGCCAGCTCCCAGTCCGGCTGCGGCTCCTCGCGCTGCTCGGCGACGGCCAGCGCGCAGCGCAGCGCGTGGTGGACGGAGGAGGAGCCGGTGAGCAGCGCGTCCGCGGTGGGCGTGCCGTCGTCGTCGCGCCGCCAGCCGATCTGCCCACCGGGCTGCTGCAGCCGCAGCACGAACTCCACCGCCGCGTACACCACCGGCCACATGCGGTCCAGGAACGTGTCGTCGCCGGTGGAGAGGTAGTGGTGCCAGACGCCGACCGCGACGTAGGCGACGAAGTTGGTCTCCCGGCCCCGGTCGGTGACGTCGAGCGGGTCGCCGTCGGCGTAGGCCGCGTACCAGGAGCCGTCCGCCACCTGGTGCCGGGCCAGCCAGAGGTAGGCCCGCTCGGCGGCGGCGTGCTCGCCCGCCGCGTCCAGGGCCATCGCGGCCTCGACGTGGTCCCACGGGTCGAGGTGGTGTCCCCGGAACCAGGGGATCGCCCCGTCCTCCCGCTGCACGGCGAGGATGCCGGCGACGGTCGCGGCGGCCTGCCCTGCGGTCAGGACCCCGGGCAGGACCAGGTGTTCGGTCCGGGGGGTCGTCACGTGGCGTCCGCCTCGGCCCCGGTCTCGACCCCGGTCCCGGCCGCGGCGCGCGGCAGGTGCGGCTTGGTCGCGTACGCCACGAAGCTCTTGCCGATCAGCGGGTTCAGCGCCCGCTCCGTGACCCGGGTGGCCAGCGGCTTCTTCATGATGTCCCAGACCAGCAGCTTGTGGTACGCCCGCACCGGCAGCGCCTTGTCGTTGTCCACGCCGAACGCGCACTTCAGCCACCAGTACGGCGAGTGCAGCGCGTGCGCGTGGTGGGTGCCGTACGGGCGCAGGCCCGCCTCGCGGATCTTCGCGAGCAGCTCGTCCGCCTTGTAGATGCGGATGTGGCCGCCCTCGACCTCGTGGTAGGCGTCGGACAGCGTCCAGCACACCTTCTCCGGTCCGTAGCGCGGCACGGTGATCGCGATCCGGCCGCCGGGCTTGAGCACGCGCACCATCTCGGCGAGGACGCCCTTGTCGTCGGGGATGTGCTCCATCACCTCGGAGATGATGACGACGTCGAAGGACTCGTCGGGGAAGGGCAGGGCGAGGGCGTCGCCCTCCATGGCGGTGGCGGTGGCCCCTGCGGGCGCCTCCCCGGCCTCCTTCATCGCCGCGAACCACTTGGCGACCTCGCGGATCTCCTCGCCGTTCTGGTCCAGCGCCACGACCTGCGCGCCGCGCCGGTAGCACTCGAAGGCGTGCCGGCCGGCCCCGCAGCCGAGGTCCAGGACGCGGTCGCCCGGGGCGAGCGGGAACCGGGAGAAGTCGACGGTCAGCACGTGGCCCTGCTTTCGCGGTCGGAGGTGTCGGCTGTGTCCACGGGTACGGCGCCCGTGTCCGGGAGGACGTCTGCGGCTGTCGGGGCCGGGCGGCGCGGAGCCGGTTCCACCGCGCGGGCGGCGCCCGTGTCCCGGCCCGCGCGGGCCATCGCCTCGCGGTAGTGGGCCACCGTGCCCTGGGCCGCGCGTGCCCAGGTGAAGTGCCGCAGCACCCGCTCCCGGCCGGCCGCCCCGAGCCGGGCGCGCAGCTCCGGGTCGCCGAGCAGCCGGGTCAGCGCGGCGGCCAGCGCCCCCGCGTCGCCGGGCGGTACGGCGAGACACGTCTCCCCGTCGCGGCCGGCCACCTCGGGAATCGCCCCGCCGGTCGTGGCGACCAGCGGGGTGCCCGTGGCCATGGCCTCGGCGGCCGGCAGGGAGAACCCCTCGTACAGCGACGGCACGCACGCGACCTGCGCCGACCGCACCAGGTCGACGAGTTCGGCGTCCGAGATGCCCTTGACGAACTCGACGGCGTCCTCGAGGCCGTACCGCTCCATCGTCTGCGCGACGGGCCCCTCCGCGGGCCGCTTGCCGACCACGACGAGGTGCGCCCCGGGCTGTTCGGCGCGTACCTTCGCCAGCGCCTCGACGAGGAAGACCAGCCCTTTCAGCGGCACGTCCGCGCTGGACGTGGTCACGATCCGGCCCGGTACGACCGGCACCGACGGATCGGGCGCGAACAGCTCGGTGTCGGCGCCGATGTGGACGACGTGGACGCGGTCCCGCCGTACGCCGAGGTCGTCGACGATCTCCTGGCGGGAGCTGCCGGAGACGGTGAGCACGGACGGCAGGCGGCGCGCCACCCTCTTCTGCATCCGCGTGAAGGCGTACCAGCGGCGCACCGAGTACCGCCGCTGCCAGTTCTCGGCGGCGTCCAGTTCCAGCCGCCGGTCGACGGTGATGGGGTGGTGGATGGTGGTCACCAGGGGGGCGCCGAGGTCGCCGAGGAGGCCGTAGCCGAGGGTCTGGTTGTCGTGGACGACGTCGAAGTCGCCGCGCCGGGCGCGCAGATGGCGGCGGGCGCGCAGGGAGAACGTCAGCGGCTCGGGGAAGCCGCCGGTCCACATCGTGCCGACCTCGAGCGCGTCGATCCAGTCCCGGTACTCGTCGCGCCTCGGGGTGCGGAAGGGGTCCGGCTGGCGGTAGAGGTCGAGGCTGGGCAGTTCGGTCAGGCCCGGCCCGTCACGGCCCTCGTCGAGGACGTCGAGTATGGGGTAGGGCTGGGCGCCGATGACCTCGACGCGGTGTCCGAGGCGGGCGAGTTCGCGGGAGAGGTGGCGTACGTAGACGCCCTGCCCGCCGCAGAACGGGTTTCCCTTGTAGGTGAGGAGTGCGATGCGGAGCGGTCGCAAGCCGTCGGATGCGGGCCCCTGCGAGGGCCCGGCCTGACTGGCCTCAGCGGTCACTCTGGGCCCCCTTCTCCCTGCACGGTCACGCGAGATTATGCCGGGACGCTCATCTAGAACAAGTTTCAGAGTTGATCGTTCGGAGGATCCGAATCTACCGGCAGGTAAGGGTGCTGGCAGCAGCGGATCAGGTGATTCACGCCACGACGGACGGCATGCCATGCTGTCTGATCATCCACCCTCACCGACTGTCACGGACGGGACCCATGCCTACGGAAGCCAACAGGGACGAGGCGGCCAGGGCAGCCAAGGCGGACACGGCGGGCAAGGCGGCGGCGACGGAGGCCGGCACCGCGCGCCCCGCCCCGGCCTCCCCGCTCACCGAGCGCCAGGAGGCGCGCCGGCGCCGCATCCTGCGGGCGTGCGCGCAGCTGGCCGGCCGGGGCGGCTTCGACGCGGTGCAGATGCGCGAGGTCGCGGAGTCCTCGCAGGTGGCGCTCGGCACGCTGTACCGCTACTTCCCGTCCAAGATCCATCTCCTGGTCGCGACCATGCAGGACCAGCTGGAGACCCTGCACGGCACGCTGCGGAAGAAGCCGCCGGCCGGTGAGACCCCGGCCGAGCGGGTCGCCGAAACCCTGATGCGGGCCTTCCGCGCGCTCCAGCGGGAGCCGCACCTGGCCGACGCGATGGTGCGCGCCCTGACGTTCGCGGACCGCAGCGTGAGCCCGGAGGTCGACCAGGTCTCGCGGCAGACCACGAGGATCATCCTGGACGCCATGGAGCTCACCGATCCCACGCCCGAGCAGCTCTCGGCCGTCCGGGTCATCGAGCACACCTGGCACTCGGCCCTGATCACCTGGCTCTCGGGCCGCGCCTCCATCGCCCAGGTCAGGGTCGACATAGAGACGGCGTGCCGCCTGATGGATCTGACGACCCCGGAGGCCGCGGACGCCCGCTGAGCCAGCAGGGGGAGGTGGGGAACGGGTGTTCCCGGTTCCGGCTGGGTTGGCTTGTTCGTACGATCTTCGTGTGCAGCTTCGCTATGCGTTCCGGTTGTATCCGGATACCGGTCAACGGGTCGCGTTGACAAGGGCGTTCGGGTGTGCGCGTGTCGTGTTCAACGACGCGGTGCGTACCCGTGAAGACGCCCGCAAGGCCGGCTGGCCGTTCCCGACGGCTGCCGGGTTGTCCCGGAAACTGATCACCGAGGCGAAGCGGACAGCGGAACGAGCCTGGCTGGGGGACGTGTCCGCGGTGGTGCTCCAGCAGTCCTTGCGGGACGCGGAGGCTGCGTACCGCGCCTTCTTCGCCTCCCTCAAGGGCACCCGCAAGGGCGCCCGGGTGGGCGCGCCCCGATTGAAGTCGCGCAAGGATGCGCGGCAGTCGGTGCGGTTCACCGCCAACGCCCGCTGGAGTATCACCGGCAGTGGCAGGCTGAGCCTGCCGAAGATCGGCGCGGTGAAGGTGAAGTGGTCTCGCGTCCTTCCCGCCACGCCGTCGTCCGTCACCGTGCTCAGGGACGCCGCTGGGAGGTTTTTCGCGTCCTTCGTCGTCGACACCGACCCTGTCACCGACCGGGCGCGGATGCCCGAGACGGACCGCACCGTCGGCATCGATCTCGGCCTCACGCACTTCGCCGTCCTCTCCGACGGCACGAAGATCGACTCCCCGCGTTTCCTGCGGCGTGCGGAGAAGAAGCTGAAGAAGGCCCAGCGGGAGCTGTCCCGCAAACAGAAAGGGAGCAACAACCGTGACAAGGCCCGCCTGAAAGTTGCCCGAGCCCACGCGAAGGTCACCGACGCACGCCGTGAGTTCCACCACAAGCTCTCCACAAGGCTGATCTCCGAGAACCAAGGAATCGCGGTGGAGGACCTGTCGGTCAAGGGACTGGCGCGTACCAGGCTGGCCAAGTCGGTGCACGACGCAGGATGGGCACAGTTCACCGGCATGCTGGGATACAAGGCGAAGCGGTACGGCCGAACCCTGGTCGAGGTGGGCCGGTTCGAACCGACCTCCCAGACCTGCCACGTCTGCGGCACCGTGGACGGCCCCAAACCCCTCAACATCCGGGAATGGACTTGCACGGCCTGCGGTACCGTCCACGACCGGGACCACAACGCCGCGATCAACATCGAAACGGCCGCCGGACTGGCGGTATCGGCCTGCGGAGCGCCGGTAAGACCGGGAGCGATCCCGGCACAGCGCGAAGAAACAGGAAGCCACGGATTCCCGACCGATGTCCGTGCCGCGTAGCAGCACAGCAAGGTCGAGAAGGCCAGAATCCTCGGGCTTCAGCCCAGGAGCAAGTCAAAACGGCAAGGTGACGATCACGGCGGGCAGTTCGCCGATCACCGCCTGGAGCGTGAACGTCACCATGACGGCCCCGCAGAAGGTCGTCTCCGTCTGGAACGGCTCACCCACCTGGGACAGCGGCGGCACCGTCATGACGGTGCGGTCCAGCTGGAACGGCACGCTCGCGGCCGGGGCCTCGACCAGCTTCGGCTTCACCGTGAACGGCGGTACGACACCCCCGCCGCAGGTCGGCGCCTGCACGGCGTCCTGACCCGGCCCACCGCACCCGCACCCCTTTTCCGGGGCTGCGGGTGCGGTGCGCGCCTCACGGCCCGCGTGACCCCCCTCACCGAAGCCACCCCTGGCCCCTTCCCTACGGGCGGGTAGAGTGTCGGCGTCGTCATCACACCGTACGGGGGGAAGCCGGTGCAATTCCGGCGCTGACCCGCAACCGTGAACCGTCCGCCGAAGACGGTGAGCCGGACTGCCCCGCACGGTCCGTGACCGGCTCACGTGCCCGGCGCTCCGCCGGTGCACGGCACCGTCGAGGCATACGGAGCCGAGCCGCCGGGGTGTCCCGCGCTGCCCGGCCCTCCTGCAGGGAAGGCACCCGCCGATCATGAATGTTCGCCGCAGCGCAGCGGTCCTGGCCGCCGTCGCCGTGATCGGCGCCGCCACTCCGGCCGCCGCCGACACGTCCCCGTCCCCGTCACCGTCCCGGGCGCCGCTCCCCTCCGCCCTGTACGGCGACGGCGACCCGCAGTACGACGGCGTCTGGCGCCAGTCGCTCGCCCTGCTCGCCCAGCACACGGCCGGCGTCGAGCCGCCGAAGGCGGCCGTCGACTGGCTGGCCGGCCAGCAGTGCGCCGACGGCTCCTTCGCCCCGTACCGCGCCGACACCGCCGAGGCGTGCGACGCGAAGACGACGGTCGACACCAACCAGACCGCCGCCGCCGTCCAGGCCCTCGCCGCGCTCGGCGGCCACGACGACGTCACGAAGAAGGCCGTCGGCTGGCTGAAGTCCGCGCAGAACGAGGACGGCGGCTGGGGCTACGTCGCGGGTGGCGCCAGCGACACCAACTCCACCTCCGTCGTCATCGGCGCGCTCGCCGCCACCGGTGAGAAGCCGGCCGAGGTGAAGAAGGACGGCAAGTCCCCCTACGACGCCCTGCTGACGCTGGCGCTCCCCTGCGAGGGCGACGGCGCGGGCGCCTTCGCCTTCCAGCCGGACAAGAAGGGCGGACTGGTCGCCAACGCGGACGCGACGGCGGCGGGCGTGCTCGGTTCGCTGGGTGCGGGCCTGGCCGTCGAGCCCGGCAAGGGCGAGGCGAAGGCAGCCGCCTGCGAGAAGGCCGACGGCCCCGAGCAGGCCGCCGCCAACGGCGCCGCGTACCTGGCCGACGCCCTCGCCGAGGACGGCCACCTCACCTCCGCCCTCCCCGGCGCCGAGGACCAGCCCGACTACGGCAACACCGCCGACGCGGTCGTCGCACTCGCCGCGCAGGGCTCCGCGGAGCAGGCCGGCAAGTCCCTGGCCTGGCTGGAGAAGAACGCCGCCGACTGGGCGACCAAGAGCGGTCCCGCCGCCTACGCCCAGCTGATCCTCGCCGCCCACGCCACCGGCGCCGACCCGCGCGACTTCGGCGGGACGGACCTCGTGAAGCAGCTCGGCGCGACGGGCCCGGCCGCCGCCGGGAAGAGCGCGGAGACGAAGTCGGCCGAGAAGGACGAGAAGAAGGACGAGTCGGAGTCCGACTCCGGCTTCGGCGTCTGGTGGTTCGTCGGCGTCTGCCTGGTCGCCGGCATCGGCATCGGCTTCCTGATCAGCGGCCGCGCGAAGAAGCAGCAGCCGTGATCCGCCGGGCCACCGTCCTGTTCCTGGCCGCGCTCCTGCCCCTGCCGGCGGGCGCGGGCCAGGCCCAGGCCGTCGGCTACCGCTACTGGTCCTTCTGGGAGCGGAACGGCACGGCGTGGACGTACGCCACCCAGGGCCCGTCCCTCGCCCGCCCCGCCGACGGCGACGTCCACGGCTTCCGCTTCTCCGTCAGCGAGAACTCCGCCGACGCGGCGAAGCCCCGGGGCACCGCCGACTTCGACACCATCTGCGCGAAGACCCCGGCGGCCGACGGCAGCAAACGCGTGGCCCTGGTCATCGACTTCGGCACCCCCGCCGACGCCCCGTCCGGCGAAACCCCGCCGACGGCCCGTACGGCCTGCGCCCGGGTCCCCGAGGACGCCACCACCGCCGAGGCCCTGGCCACGATCGCCGAACCCCTCCGCTACGACACCAACGCCCTGCTGTGCGCGATAGCGGGCTACCCGAAGAAGGGCTGCGGGGAACAGGTCGCGGCAAAGCAGCCCGCCGCTCCCGCGGAGGAGAAGACCGAGTCGGACGACTCCGGCCCGTCGATCGGCCTGGCAGCGGGAATCGCCGTCGTCGTACTCCTCGGAACAGCAGCCCTCTGGCAGGCCCGCCGCCGTGCGTCGTAGCTGCGGGCAGTCGTGCCCGCGCAGCTGCGGGCAGTCGTGCCCGCGCAGCTGCGGGCAGTCGTGCCTCCCCCAGGGCCCGAAAGGGCCTGGGAGGCACCCCCAGGGCGGCACGGGTGGGCGCAGCGGCACCCGGCAAGCGCCGGCGGAGCAACCCACCCCCGGGTACGTCCAACGGCACCGCACCCACCTCCACCCCGGCGCCTGGTGGCTCTGGGCCCTCTCCCTCGGCACGGCCGCCACCCGCACCACCAACCCCCTCCTCCTCACCCTCCTCATCACCGTCTCCGCCTACGTCGTGGCGACCCGCCGCCCCCACGCCCCCTGGTCCCGCTCCTACGGCGCCTTCGTCAAACTCGCCCTCGCCGTCCTCCTCGTCCGCCTCGCCTTCGCCGTCCTCCTCGGCTCCCCCATCCCCGGCACGCACGTGCTCGTGCACCTCCCCGAAGTCCCCCTCCCCGACTGGGCGCAGGGCATCCGCCTCGGCGGCGAGGTCACCGCCGAGGCCCTCACCTTCGCCCTGTACGACGCCCTCCGCCTGGCCGCCCTCCTCATCTGCGTAGGCGCCGCGAACGCCCTCGCCAACCCCTCCCGCCTGCTCAAGTCCCTCCCCGGTGCCCTGTACGAACTCGGCGTGGCCGTCGTCGTGGCCCTCACCTTCGCCCCGAACCTCGTCGCCGACGTCCAGCGCCTGCGTGCCGCCCGCCGGCTGCGGGGCCGGCCCGACAAGGGCGTCCGCGGCCTGCTCCAGGTCGGACTCCCGGTCCTGGAGGGCGCGCTGGAACGCTCGGTCGCCCTCGCCGCCGCGATGGACGCGCGCGGATACGGCCGTACCGCCGACGTACCCCCCGCCGTCCGCCGTACCACCGCCGCCCTCACCCTCGGCGGCCTGCTCGGCGTCTGCGCCGGGACGTACGGGCTGCTCACCGCCGAGGGCGGCGCCTACGGCCTCCCCGTCCTCCTCGCCGGTGTCGCCGCCGCCCTCGCGGGCCTGTGGCTCGGCGGACGACGCACCCTGCGCACCCGCTACCGCCCGGACCCCTGGGACGCCCGCGCCTGGCTGGTCACGGCGTCCGGAGTCGCCGTGGCCGCCCTCCTGACCCTCGCCGCGTCCCGCGATCCGGCGGCCCTGCACCCCGGTGTGGTCCCGCTCGTCGCGCCCACGCTTCCCCTGTGGTCGGCGGCGGCCGTCCTGATCGGCCTGCTCCCCGCCTTCGTCACCCCCGCCCCCGAGGCGTCGCACACCCGCAAGGAGCCGACGACGTGATCCGCTTCGAGAACGTGTCGGTGACGTACGACGGCGTGGACGAACCCGCCGTCCGGGGCGTCGACTTCGAGGTCCCCGAGGGCGAACTGGTCCTGCTCGTCGGCCCGTCCGGCGTCGGCAAGTCGACGGTGCTCGGCGCGGTGAGCGGCCTGGTCCCGCACTTCACCGGCGGCACCCTGCACGGCAGGGTCACGGTCGCGGGCCGCGACACCCGCACCCACAAGCCGCGTGAACTCGCCGACGTCGTGGGCACGGTGGGCCAGGACCCGCTCTCCCACTTCGTGACGGACACCGTGGAGGACGAACTCGCCTACGGCATGGAGTCGTTGGGACTCCCTCCGGCCGTGATGCGCCGCCGGGTGGAGGAGACCCTGGACCTCCTCGGCCTCGCCGGCCTCCGCGACCGTCCCCTCGCCACCCTCTCCGGCGGCCAGCAACAGCGCGTCGCCATCGGCTCGGTCCTCACCCCGCACCCCCGGGTGCTGGTCCTCGACGAACCGACGTCCGCCCTCGACCCCGCGGCGGCGGAGGAGGTCCTCGCGGTCCTCCAGCGCCTGGTCCACGACCTCGGCACCACCGTCCTCATGGCGGAACACCGCCTGGAACGCGTCATCCAGTACGCCGACCAGGTGGCCCTGCTGCCGGGCCCCGGCGAGCGGCTGCGGCTCGGCACCCCGCCGGAGGCGATGGCGGTCTCCCCCGTCCGTCCCCCCGTGGTCGACCTGGGCCGCCTCGCCGGCTGGTCCCCCCTCCCCCTGACGGTCCGCGACGCCCGCCGCAGGGCGGGCCCGTTGCGCGACCGCCTCGCCGACAGGCGACCGCCCGCCCGGGAACCCGAGCCACCGGAACAGGCACCGGCCCCCCGGCGCCTGTTCCCGCGCAGGAAGCCCGACACCCCGGCCCCCACCCCCGTGGCCGAGGTCCGTTCCCTCGCGGTCCGCCGTGACCGCGTCCAGGCCCTGCGCCACATCGACCTGACCGTCGCCCCCGGCGAGACGATCGCCCTCATGGGCCGCAACGGCGCCGGGAAGTCGACGCTGCTCAGCGCGCTCGTGGGCCTGGTCGCGCCCTCCTCGGGCTCGGTCCGCGCCGGCGACGCGGTCCCCCACCGCACCCGTCCCCGCGACCTGGTCCGCCGCGTCGGCCTGGTCCCCCAGGAACCCCGTGACCTCCTGTACGCCGACACGGTCGCGGCGGAGTGCGCGGCCGCCGACGGGGACGCGGGCGCCGAGCCGGGCACCTGCCGCGCCCTGCTGACCGAGCTGCTCCCCTCGGTGGCCGACGACACCCACCCCCGCGACCTGTCCGAGGGCCAGCGCCTGACCCTCGCCCTCGCGGTCGTCCTCACCGCGCGCCCGCCCCTGCTCCTCCTCGACGAGCCGACCCGCGGCCTGGACTACGCGGCGAAGGCCCGCCTGGTGACGATCCTGCGCGGACTGGCCGCCGAGGGCCACGCCATCGTCATGGCCACGCACGACGTGGAACTGGCGGCGGAACTCGCCCACCGGGTGGTGCTGCTCGCGGAGGGCGAGGTGATCGCGGACGGCCCGGCGGCGGAGGTGGTCGTGGCGTCCCCGTCCTTCGCCCCGCAGGTGGCGAAGATCCTGGCCCCGCAGCACTGGCTCACGGTCTCCCAGGTCCGGGAGGCGCTGCGGTGACCGGCGCCAAGAGCCCGCAGCGCCAGACCCGGGCCATCCGTCTGGGCCCCCGTTCATGGGCGGCGCTGGCCCTGGTGAGCGCGGTGGGCGTGGCGGGCGTCGGCTGGCCCTTCCTCGCCCCGCCCGCCTCCACGCTGAACGCCCACGCCCAGGACGCGCCGTGGCTCTTCGCGGGCCTGCTGGTCCTGCTGGTCGCGGTCGCGGCGGCGACGATCTCGGAGTCGGGCCTGGGCCCGAAGGCGGTGGCGATGCTCGGCGTCCTCGCGGCGACGGGCGCGGCCCTGCGCCCCATCGGCGCGGGCACGGCCGGCCTGGAGCCCATGTTCTTCCTCATGGTCCTCAGCGGCCGGGTCCTCGGCCCTGGTTTCGGCTTCGTCCTCGGCTCGGTGACGATGTTCGCGTCCGCCCTGCTCACCGGTGGTGTCGGCCCCTGGCTGCCGTTCCAGATGCTGTCGATGGGCTGGTTCACGATGGGCGCGGCCCTGCTGCCGGGCGCCGACCGGCTGCGCGGGCGCGCGGAGCTCTGGCTGCTCGCCGGCTACGGCTTCCTGGCGGCCTTCGCCTACGGCACGGTGATGAACATGGCGGGCTGGCCCTTCATGTCGGCCCTGGCCTCGAACATCTCCTTCTCCCCCGACGCGTCGCTCTCCACCAACCTGGCCCGCTTCCTGGCGTACTGCCTGGCGACGTCCCTCGGCTGGGACCTGGGCCGGGCCCTGGTCACGGTCGTCCTGACCCTCGCCCTCGGCGCCCCGGTCCTGAAGGCCCTCCGCCGGGCCACCCGGCGGGCGGCCTTCGAGGCGCCGGTCACTTTCGGGGACACCCCTCGGTAAGCCCTCGCACGCACCCCGTGACCGGGACGGTGAACCACCCCACATGACCCGCGTCACCTACGACCCGGCACCGTAGCGGGGCGCGGAGGACGCGCCCGCTGCCCCGCCCCGCGAACCGGCCGTCCCGTGCGCACGCATCCCGCGCCCCTCCGACCCCTGGTAGTAAAAGGGACCTTTGCGGGCGATTCCGATATTTGTTTCCGTGGAGCGGTCGCCAGGCGCCGACGAACCCCACGGGTCGCGGCGCCGACGCATGCCCCCGCCGCACACCGCGGCGATCCGGCACGGCGCAACGCGACCACCCTGCTCCCGACCGAAAGGCCGCCTGTGTCCGCCGCTTCCCTCCTCCGCACCATCGCCACTCCGAAGAAGGCCCTCGCCGGCGCCGCCCTCGCGGCCGCCGCCTGCGGCACGCTGATCGCCGCCGCACCCGCGCAGGCCGCGACCGCGGGGACGGCCGCCTCGGCCCAGGCGACCGCGAAGAAGATGATCGGCGACTCGGCCGAGTTCCAGTGCTTCTCGAAGATCGTCCAGCACGAGAGCAGCTGGAACCCCACCGCCACCAACGCCTCCAGCGGCGCCTACGGTCTGGTCCAGGCCCTGCCCGCCTCCAAGATGGCCTCGGCCGGTTCCGACTGGAGGACCAACCCCGCCACCCAGATCAAGTGGGGCCTGGACTACATGAAGGACCGCTACGGCAGCGCCTGCGACGCCTGGTCCTTCTGGCAGGCCAACCACTGGTACTGACAGCCCCACCCCCCCATACCGAAGGCGGCGGCCCCACGATCCCCGGGGCCGCCGCCTTCGCCGCTGTCGGGGCGGAGGAGTGGGCGGCGTGCGTCAGCGGATGTCGTGGTCGGGGTGGGCCTGGTCGTACGCGTGCCGCGCCTCGGCGATGACGGCACGATGCGCGAGGGACCAGTCGGCGAGCGCCTTGACCAGGTGGGTCAGGCCGGTCCCGGTCCCGGTCAGGCGGTAGTCGACCTTGGCCGGGACGGTCGGGTACACGGTGCGCAGCACGAGGCCGTCACGTTCGAGCCTGCGCACGGTGAGGGTGAGCATGCGCTGGGAGATGCCGTCGATGGCGCGCTGGAGTTCACGGAAGCGGCGTGGCCCGCCGGCGAGTTCGACGATCACGAGCACCGACCACTTGTCGCCGATCCGGTCGAGGACGTCGCGGATGCCGCAGTCGGGGTGGTCCTCGCGTCCGCACGGGTCGAGTTCGGCGGGGGTGGTGGTTACCCCGGTGTGCGTGAGTGACATCGAACTGCCTTCTTGTGGCCGGTGAGCGTGCGGTCGAGGATCAAGCGTAGTTACCGATGAGAACCACGACGGAAGACTGCGATGGACATGATTCTGGTGACCGGAGCGAACGGGAACCTGGGTGCGGCCGCTCTCGCGGCGCTGCGCGCCCGCGGCATCGCCGCGACGGGCGGCAGCCGCACGCCGGGCGAGGGGATGCGGCGCCTCGACTTCGACGACCACGAAAGCCTCGACCTCGCCGGTGTGTCGACCCTGGTGCTCGTCTCCGCCGGCTACGCCGAGGACGACGAGGTCGTCGCCCGGCACACGGCGGTCCTGGACGCCGCCGTCCGTGACGGCGTCGGCCACGTCGTCTACACGAGCCTGACCACCGCCGGCGACCATCTCGGCTTCGCCCTCGCGCACCGTGCGACCGAACGCCTCGTGCGGGCGAGCGGGTTGCCGTGGACGATCCTGCGCAACGGCCTGTACGCCGAACTCTTCGGCGGTCTGCTGATGTGGGCCGGCGGCGAGGTGGAGTCCGCGTTCGGGGACGGCGCCCTGGCCGCGGTCGCGCGGGAGGACCTGGCCGAGGTCGCGGCGACGGTGGCGGCGGATCCCGCACCTCATGACGGGCGCGTCTACGACCTCGTCGGCACGCCGGTCACGGCGGGGCAGGTGGCCGATCGACTCGGCGTCGCGCACCGCACCGTCAGCCTGGGGGAGTACCGGCGCAGGCTCCTCGACAAGACACCAGGGCTGCTGCCGTTCCAGCCGCCGATGCTCGCCTCGATCGCCACGGGCATCCGGCACGGCTTCCTGGACGGTACCGCGCCCGACCTCACCGACCTCCTCGGCCGCACGGCCCGCGATCCCCTGGCCACGGCCGTCGCGGCCGCGTCCGCCGCCAGGCCGGTGGCGCGCGCCTAGCGGTCGGCGGCGAATGCGCAACACCGGGGCCGGTGATCAGTGCGTCCAGCGGGTCATCGCGACCGTTCGGTGGTCGTCCAGGTCAGGAAGGCGGTGAAGGCGGCGGGGCGGAGGGTGAGGATCGGACCTGCCGGGTTCTTGGAGTCCCGGACGGCGACGGTGGAGCTGGGGACTTCGGCGATCTCGACGCAGTTGCCACCCTGGTCACTGCTGTAGCTGGACTTACGCCAGTTGAGCTCCATAGCGTTCCTCCATCACGCATCGGATCAGCTCCGCCGAATCCTTGAGCGAGAGCGCGGCAGCCTGAAGATGATCGTAACGGAGCGAGCAGTCGGTCACGGTGTCCGGATTCGCGGTCGGGTGCGCGCTGCCGTAGCCCTCGGTATAGACGATGGCCGGATCCTGCGCGAACCGGTAGACGTCGAACGAGCCGGTCATTCCCGCGTGTGCCCCGGACTTGAACGGCAGCACCTGAATGTTGATCAACGGGTTGTGCTCGAACGACAACAAGTGAGCCAGTTGGTCACGCATGGTCCTCGGACCGTCGATCTCCAGATACAGGGCCGCCTCGAAGAGGATCACCCAGTAGAGCGGCGGGTCCTCCCTGCCGAAGATGCGCTGCCGATCCAGACGTACGGCGGTTCGGTCGTCGAGGTCGGTCGCGTCCAGAGCACCCAGTACGGCACTCGCGTACGCCCTGGTCTGGAGCAGGCCTGGCACCATGCCCATCTCGAAGCAGTACATACCAGTGGCCCTCGCCTGCAACTCGGCCACCTGTTGGAACCAGGCCGGAAGTTGACTGCGCATCACCAGTGTGACGAGTCGGGACAGCAACCCTCCCGTGCCCAGCGCCGCGTCAATGCGCTCACTGAACTCCTGCGTCGGCAGCTTCCTCGCCGTCTCGATCTGGCCGACCAGCGAGCCCGTGTAGTTGACGATGTCGCCGAGTTGCCGCTGGGTCAGGCCGGCGGCCTCTCGGTGGCGGCGGAGTTCGAAGCCGTAGTAGTCCAGTGGTGACGCACCCGGGTCGAGGACGTTGATGTGGGTCACGGCACGGTCCCCTTTCACGCAACTCGGCCCACAGCGGGACCGGTTGTATTCGTTCCGTAGCCGAGCGTAGTCAGCGGAGGTCAGCCTTGTGGCGTGAACGAGAACATTCCCCTCCCCACCCTCCTCGCCCCGCGCAGCGACCGGTACGCGATGCGGCTCACCGCCGGTGAGCACTCGGCGCGGCACGTCCGGCGCATCGTGCGGTCGTTCCTGTGCGAGTGGGAGATGACCGGGCTGTCCGACGCCGTGGAACTCGGCGTGACGGAGCTGCTCGCCAACGTCGTACGCCACGTTCCGGACCGGCGCTGCGCCCTGCTGTTGCTGCGACTTCCGGCCGGGGTGCGGGTGGAAGTGACCGACGGGAGTGACGGGATCCCGCGGGTGCCGGTGGAGTTGGAGCCCGACGCGGAGAACGGGCGAGGGCTCGCCCTGCTCGCTGCGGTGACCGACCGCTGGGGTGTCGATCCCGAGCCCCGTGGCGGGAAGACCGTGTGGTTCGAGTGTGCGGTGGAGGCCGGTGCGTGAGGTGGCCGTCGGGCCACTCGCTTCCTTGTCAGTGTCGTGCTTCCACGGACCGCGTCAAGGGCGCTGCGTTCCGCTGCGCTCCACTCCGCGTCGCCTTCGGCGATGGCCCTGCGGGCCACCCTTGACCCGGTCCGTTCCAGCACGGGGGAGAAGCGAGCGAGCGGCCCGGAAGAACGGGCGGCCGAGGCACGCCTGCGATACGAGGCGAGCCGGCCAGTCACCCGGGGTCTGCGGGCGCGCTCGCGCCTCGCCTGCACGCCGGGCCGTCCGGCGGCAATCGGTGAGTGGGTGGCAGGGCCTGGGGTCGTCCCTCGGCACCCCCTTCGGAAACCGTGAACACTTCGGGCCGAAGTGTTCACGGTTTCCGACACCACCCCCGACCCCCTCCCTCCCCACCGGCCGTACGCCGCCGAACCAGCCCGGCGCGCAGGCGAGAGGCGACCGCGCACCACCCACCCAGCGACAGCCGCCAAGCCCACCCGGCGTGCGGCCAGGCACGACCGCGCCCGCCGACCCCGCCCGCCACGCAACCCACTCCACACCGCAAGCGTGCCCGGCCCCGCTTCTCTCCCGGCCGCTCGCTCGCTTCTCCCCCGTGCTGGAGCGGGCCGGGTCAAGGGTGGGCCGCAGGCCCATCGCCGAAGGCGACGCGACCGCAGGGAGCGCCCTTGACGCGGCTCGCGGAAGCACGACACTGACGAAGAAGCGAGTGGCCCGACGCCCACTTCGTCGCAACGGTCAGGGCGTCCCGTAAGCCCCGGCCGGGTGTGCCGACCGTGCGGGTCGCCCACTCGCCCTGACCGCGCAGCGACGACGGCGAGTACCGGATCAGCTCGGAGTACGGTCCTTCACCGGTGCCGACGGCTCGCTGCCGAGCTCTGCGGCGGCCACGGCCGTACGGGCGCGCGGGCCCTGGAGCAGGTACGTCAGTCCGAAGCCGGCGCCGACGACGACCGCGCCGCCGGCCGCGTCCAGGATCCAGTGGTTGCCGGTGGCGACGATCGCGGCGGCCGTGAACAGGGGGTGCAGCAGGCCCAGCGCCTTCATCCACGCCTTCGGCGCGATGATCGCGATCACCAGTCCGCACCACAGGGACCAGCCGAAGTGCAGGGACGGCATCGCGGCGTACTGGTTGGTGAGGTGGGTGAGCGTGCCGTAGTCGGGCTGGGAGAAGTCCTGCACGCCGTGGACCGTGTCGATGATGCCGAGGTCCGGCATGAGGCGGGGCGGGGCGAGCGGGTAGAGCCAGAAGCCGACCAGGGCGAGGAGGGTGGCGAAGCCCAGGCTCGCGCGGGCCCAGCGGTAGTCGACGGGGCGGCGCCAGTAGAGCAGGCCGAGGACGGTCAGCGGGACGGCGAAGTGGAACGACGTGTAGTAGAAGTCGAAGGACTCCCGCAGCCAGCCGATCTTCACCACGGCGTGGTTGACGGCGTGCTCGATGTCCAGGTGGAGCAGGCGTTCGAGGTCGAGGATCTGCTGTCCGTGTTCCTCGGCCCGGTCGCGGCCCGCCGAGTTGCTGCCGCCGGTCGCGGCGAGGCGGACCTTGGCGTACGCGGCGTAGGTGACGCGGATCAGCAGGAGCTCGAGCAGGAGGTTCGGGCGGATGAGCACCCGGCGCAGGAACGGCAGCAGCGGGACGAACGCGAAGCGGGCCGGGACGGGTGGGGCGTACGGGGTCGGGACCGGCGTACGGAAGTACGGCGAGCCGCGGGTGAGGAAGGGGAGCGCGGTGGCGGCGGCCAGGGCGGCCAGGAGGACGACGTTGTCGCGCAGCGGGTGCAGGAACGCCATGTCCGGCAGCATCATCTTCGCCGGCAGCGTCATCACCAGGACGACGGCGACGGGCCACACCAGCCGGTCGCGGGCGCGTCTGCCGGCCCGGCCGACGGCGGTGAGCAGCACCCACAGCAGCTGGTGCTGCCACGCGGTGGGGGCGACCGCGATGGCGGCGCAGCCGGTGACGGCGACCGCGAGCAGTAACTGGCCGTCGTGGGCGTAGCGCACCGCGCGGCGCAGGGCGAGGGTCACGACGGCCGCGCCGAGCAGCAGGAAGAGGCCGATTTCCAGCGGGCCCCGGAGACCGAGGCGGAGCAGGGCGCCGTGCAGGGACTGGTTGGCGAGGGCGTCGGCGGGGCCACCGAGGCCGGTGCCCGCCAGGTGGTGGACCCAGTAGGTGTGGGAGTCGTGCGGCATCGCTGCCCAGGCGAGGGCGGTGGCCGCGGCGAAGGTGACGCCGGTGGCGGCGGCGGTCCGGCGGCGGTCGGTGAACCACAGCAGCGGGGCGAAGAGGAGGAGGGTGGGCTGGAGGGCGGCGGCGACGCCGATCAGTACGCCGCTGACGCGCCGGCCGCGGGTGACGAAGCAGCCCAGCAGGACGAGCAGGACCGGGATGATGCTGGTCTGGCCGAGCCAGAGGGTGTTGCGCACCGGCAGGGACAGCATGAGCAGGCTGATGGCGACGGGCCCGGCGAGGATCGCGGTGCGGCGGCCGACCGGCTGGGGCAGGGCGCGGGCGGCGATCAGTCCGAGGGCGACGACCAGCAGCAGGGTGCCGAAGGTCCAGCCCCAGCCGAGGGCCTGTTCGGCGGGGCGGGTGAGGGGTTTGAGGACGAGCCCGCTGAAGGGGGTGCCGGTGAACCGGGTGGAGTCGTAGAGGGAGCCGCTGACGTGCAGGACGCCCTCGGGGCCCACCCAGGTCTCCAGGGTGGTCAGCCGTTCCCCGCTCGGTGTGGTGAGGACGACGGCGACCTGGCGTACGGCGAGGACGGCGGCCAGCAGCCACAGGGCCAGGCGTGCGGCGCGCAGCCGTGCCAGGGTGCCGTCCGCCGCTGCCGCTGTCGTCCCGAGAGCCTCCGCCGGTCGCCGCCCCCTGTGCTCCGCGTTCGCCACGCTTCGTCGGCCTCCCGCCCCGTTTCGCTCCTGCGTCCCGTGCGTGGGGATTCACTTCGCGAACCCCCGTGAGGCTCGCGCCACCCCCTGGAAAGGGACGCGGGAAACCGCGGCTTCACCTGACGGCCCTCTCACTTTTGTCCGGATGACGATAGTCCGCGGGGGATCGCGTTGCCCGCGGACGACGCGAGAAGGGTCACAACGAGCCACCGGACGGGGCGCCCCGGCGCGGGGCTGCGCCCCTGCGTACACCGCATTCATGTGCAGTATGCAGCTGTTCGCATACCGCCCGTAGAGGGGACAAGCGCGCCTATCGTCGTTTTTTCGGCCCGCCCGACAGCGCCGCCGCGCGGACCCGCCCCTGTTCCCGTCGAAAGGTAGGCGAGCGAAGTTTTGACGACTTCCACGGTCGCCGCTCCCCCGTCCACGCGGAAGGCCTCGCCGGAGTCCGGCGCCGCACACACCTCCGCCCCCACCGTCACCGACCCCGCGCTCGTCCGGCGCGCCGTGAAGGCGGCGGCGCTCGGCAACGCGATGGAATGGTTCGACTTCGGTGTCTACAGCTACATCGCGGTTACGCTGGGCAAGGTCTTCTTCCCCTCGGGCGATCCCACCGCCCAGCTGCTGTCCACGTTCGGCGCCTTCGCCGCGGCCTTCCTGGTCCGCCCGCTCGGCGGCATGGTCTTCGGCCCGCTCGGCGACCGCGTGGGGCGGCAGAAGGTCCTCGCCCTCACGATGATCATGATGGCGGCGGGCACCTTCGCCATCGGCCTCATCCCCTCCTACGCCGCGATCGGCGTGGGGGCCCCGGTCCTGCTGCTGGCGGCCCGCCTGGTGCAGGGCTTCTCCACCGGCGGCGAGTACGCCGGCGCGTCCACCTTCATCGCCGAGTACGCCCCCGACAGGCGGCGCGGCTTCCTCGGCAGCTGGCTGGAGTTCGGCACCCTCGCCGGGTACATCGGCGGCGCGGGCCTGGTCACCCTGATGACGGCGCTGCTCTCGTCCGAGGACCTGCTGTCCTGGGGCTGGCGGATCCCGTTCCTGATCGCGGGCCCGATGGGCATCATCGGCCTCTACCTGCGGATGCGCCTGGAGGAGACCCCGGCCTTCGCGGCCGAGGTCGAGAAGGCCGAGAGCGAGCGCCCGAAGGTGCCGCTGCGCGAGATGGTCACCGGCCAGTGGCGCGCGCTGCTGCTGTGCGTGGGCCTGGTGCTGGTCTTCAACGTCACCGACTACATGCTGCTGTCGTACATGCCGAGCTACCTCACCAGCGAGCTGGGCTACGACGCCACGCACGGCCTGGTCGTCGTGCTCGGCGTGATGGTGCTGATGATGATCGTCCAGCCGTTCGCCGGGCTGCTGACGGACCGGGTCGGCCGTCGTCCGGTGATCGCGGCCGGCTGTGCCGGGTTCCTGGTGCTGTCCGTGCCGGCCCTGCTGCTGATCCGCGACGGCGGTCTGCTCGCGGTCGCGGTCGGGATGGGCGCGCTCGGCCTGCTGCTGGTGTGCTTCACCGCGGCGATGCCCTCCGCGCTGCCCGCGCTGTTCCCGACCCGGGTGCGTTACGGCTCGCTGTCGATCGGCTTCAACGTCTCGGTGTCCCTGTTCGGCGGCACCACCCCGCTGGTGGTCACGGCCCTGATCGGCGCGACCGGCGACATGATGATGCCCGCCTACTACATGATGGCGGCGGCCGTGATCGGCGGTTTCGCGGTGTGGCGCATGGCCGAGTCGGCGGGCCGCCCGCTGCCGGGGTCGGCGCCGTCGCTGGAGGCCGGGACGGCCGGGACACACCGGGAGAACGCCTGACGGGAGCGGGGGCGCGGCGTATCTTCGTCAGCGGCACTAGTTAGACAAGCTAACCAGCCGTACGGAAGGTACAGGTGCATGAGCGAGTCGCAGCTCTGGCACGAGGTGGACGACTACTTCACCGGCCGCCTCCTGCCCGACGCCCCCGACGACGCCCTGGTGGCCGCCCTGCGCGACAGCGACGCCGCCGGCCTCCCGCCGATCGCCGTCTCACCCCTGCAGGGCAAGCTGCTCCAGCTCCTCGCCCAGCTGCAGGGGGCCCGGCACATCCTGGAGATCGGCACGCTCGGCGGCTACAGCACCATCTGGCTGGGCCGCGCCCTCCCCGCCGACGGACGGCTGATCTCCCTGGAGTACGACCCCTGGCACGCCGAGGTCGCCGTCCGCAACATCGCCCGCGCGGGACTCGACAAGCAGGTCGAGGTGCGCGTGGGAGCGGCCCTGGAGTCGCTGCCCCGACTGGCCGACGAGAACCCGCCGCCGTTCGACGTGGTCTTCATCGACGCCGACAAGGCGAACAACCCGCACTACATGGAGTGGGCGCTCAAGCTGACCAGCACGGGCAGCCTGATCATCCTCGACAACGTGGTGCGCGGCGGCCGGGTCGCCGACCCGGACAACACCGACCCGGACGTGCTGGGCACCCGCGCCGCCCTCGACCTGATCGGCGGCCACCCCCGGCTGAGCGGTACGGCGCTCCAGACGGTCGGCGCCAAGGACTACGACGGCTTCGCGCTGGCCCGGGTGCTGGCCTGAGCCCTGTGCTCCGCACCCCGTGGCCCTCCACCCCGTGGTCCTACACCTCGTGGTAGAAGCCCACGTTGACGCTGCGCGGGGCGGTGCGGTCCTGGATGACGACCTCGCCGCTGCCGCCCCGGGGCAGCGCCACACTGCCGCCGTAGGCGACCGGCCGGGTGTACTCGCCGACGGTCAGCCGCACCTCGGAGGACGGATCGGGCAGGGAGCCGCGCAGCCAGGTCAGCTGCCAGGTCCCGTCCGGCGCGCACTGGAACTCCAGGTGGACGCGCGAGACGAACAGCCAGTCGTCCGGCGTCGAGAGCCGGCACAGCGACTTGTCCCGGCCCACCCGCAGCACGGTGCCCGGCTCGCTGGGCGCGTCGGCCATGAGCATGCCGGCCGTGGCGCCCGCTTCCGCCGCGGACACCGCGGCCATGGTGAGTTCGAGCACGGGGGCTCCTCCTGAGACGTCCTTGCGGACCGGAGAGGCCCGGCCCGGTTGCCGCCGAATGATAAAACGCCCGGCTGCACGGCGTCCGGCACAATGGCCTCATGACCGAGCGAAAGCCACCTGGCGTCGACTTCGAGTCCTGGGTCGACAAGCAGATCAGAGACGCCGAGGCGCGCGGCGAGTTCGAGCAGCTGGCGGGGGCGGGCAAGCCGCTCCCCCGCGAGGTCGAGACCACTTACGACGAACTGTGGTGGGTCAAGCGGAAGATGGCCCGCGAGGGCTTCTCGGTGCTGCCGCCGACGCTGGCCCTGCGCAAGGAGGCCGAGGACGCGCTGGAGGCGGCCCTCGCGGCGCCCTCGGAGCGGATCGTCCGGAAGATCCTCGCGGAGATCAACGCGAAGATCAGCGACATGATGTTCAAGCCGCCGCCCGGCCCCCCGCTGGGCAAGAAGCCGTACGACGTCGAGGACGTCGTACGGCAGTGGCGGGAGCGCCGGGCGGCGGCGGGCGGGCCGGACGGCTCAGGCGTGTAGCAGCCGTTCCGCCAGCTCGCGGTAGTCCCTCAGGGCGAGCCGCAGTTGCTCGGTGTCGGTCGCCGCCATGGCCTTGCCCTCGTCGGCGCCGTCGTCCTGCCAGGACCGCCGCAGGGTGCGGCGCCGCTCGGTCACCGCCTCCGTGAAGCGCTCGGTGAGCTCCTGCAGTGCGCGGTCGGCCTCCTGCACGGCGTCCCGCGGCGCGTCGACGAAGCCGGCCACGGCGTGCTGCAACCGCGCCGTGACCTTGTCGGTGTCGTCGAGCCGGAGGAGGCGGACGGCGGGGGCCCGGTCGCCGTCGTGGTGGGTCCCGGTGCCGACCGGGGTCCGACCGCCGTCGTGGTGCGTACCGGTACCGACCGGGGTTCGACCGCCGTCGTGGTGCGTACCGGTACCGACCGGGGTCCGATCGCCGTCGTGATGCGTACCGGTGCCGACGGGCGCCCGGTCACCGTCGTGGTGCGTGCCGGTACCGGTGTCCGTGGGGGCGGCGGCGCCCCGCTGCGGGTGCGCGGCGACCAGCGGGCTCTCGCCGTCGGGGGCCGGGGCGGTGCGGCCGGCCTCCTCACGGGTGCCGGGGACCCGGGTGCCCGGGTCGGTGGCGTCGCTCCGGACGCCAGGGGTGGTGCGGTGCCCCTCGACGGGCGGGACGGCGCCGGGGCGCCGGGTAGCGTCGGTCATCGCTCAGCTCTCCTTCGCCTGGTGCCGGTGGAACAAAGACGGTGTGCGGTGGCCGCGGTCGGCGGCCGGAGACGTACGGTGGCCGTCCGCACCGGCGCGGTGGCGTCCGGCCTCGTGCCGGGACGGCCGCACCAGTTCCTCGAACAGCGCGCGGGCCCCGACGAGGGCCTCGCGCATCTCCTCGGTGCCCGCACCACCGTCGTGCGCGCCGTTCGCGCCGGCCTGCGCCACCCGGTGCACGCGCCGGTAGCCCTCGACGTGGTGGGCGTGGTGCACGGACAGCGCGGCGAGCTGGTCCTCGTAGTGCCCGTCGGCGGGGAAGCCCCGCGCGGCGGCGAGTTCGGCGATCAGCCGGTCCGCCTCGGCGACCGCGTCCCGCGGCGCGTCGACGAACCGCTCCTGGACCGCCGTCCAGCGCGCCTCGTACCTCTCCCGCTCGGCGGGCTCCAACGGCCGTACGCGCAGGTCGCCGTGGCGCTCCACGCGCTCGGCGAGCTCCCGCTCGGCGGCCTTGGTGTCCCCGTCGTGCCGGGCGACGGCACGGTCGTACTCGGGTCCGAAGCGCCGCTTCAGACCGGTGCCGTGCCGCGGGCCGCGGGCGCGCGACATCAGTACGGCCGCGACGACGGCGACCGCGACAATCACGATCAACGCAATGATCAGGCCAGTGGACATGAATGCCTTCCGGGTTCTCGGCCCAACCGGCACTCCTCGCGAGCCGGTTCGTCTTCCGGGTTGCCCGAAGGTTCACGCACAAACAGTCCGCGGCCGTCACGGTCCGCCACGGCTTATTCGCTTGCGCGCCCGCCGAGGGGCCCGCCGAGAATGACGGGCATGACCTGGACCGTGGCCCCGGAACCGTACGACTCCCCCGTCGCCGCCGCGCTGTGGCGGGCGTACTACACGGAGGTCAGCGACCGCTGGTACCTGCTGCACGAGGGGCGGCGGACCGATCCCGAGGAGCTGGAGCGGGAGATCGCCGCCGTGTCGGGGGCCGACCTCGCGCCGCCGGAGGGCCTGCTGCTGGTCGCGCGGTACGCGGGTGAGCCGGCCGGCAGTGCGGGCGTCCGGCTACGGGCCGGCGCGGCCGCCGAACTGACCCGGGTGTTCCTGTACGAGGGCGTGCGGGGCAGGGGCGGGGCCGCGCTGCTGGTGCGGGCCGCCGAGGACGCGGCCCGTGCCTCCGGCGCCACCCGGATGATCCTGGACACGCGCGGGGACCTCGTCGAGGCCCGGGCGCTGTACGCGCGGCTCGGCTACGCGGAGACCGGGCCGCACAACGCCGACCCGTACGCGGAGCACTGGTTCGCCAAGGAGCTGGGCTGAGGGACGCGCTCAGCCGGCCCGTGCCACCGGCCGCGTGTCGTGCGGGCGTTCGTCCCGGGAGCCGCACAGCTCGTCGTTGAGTTCGTGCACCAGTTGCACCAGGTCGGTCGGGCGGTCCGGCCCCCACCAGTCGCCGAGCAGCTCGGCGAGCGACTCCTCGCGGGCCCGCGCCAGCCGTTCCGTCACCTCGCGCCCCTCGCCGGTGAGCTCCATGTCGAGGCCCCGGCGCACGGCGAGGTGCCGTATCTCGGCCTGGCGGGCGGCCTCGAGGACGACGTTCAGCGGGATGGGGCTGCGTTCGGCGAGCCGGGCCGGTTCCACCGAGCCGTACCTCCTGATCCGCAGCAGCAGCCAGCTCGTCGCGGGCAGCAGGTCGTAGCCCGCCCGGTCGGTGATCCTCCGGTAGATCTCGCGGCGTCCCTCGCGGGTGCCGAGCACCGACAGCGCGCGGCACACCTCGTCGTACGAGGACCGTTCCACGGGGTTGCTGGCGAGCGTCTCGGTGACGTCGGGCGCGGTGACCGAGGCGCGCAGCCGGTCCTCCTTGAGGAACCAGGCCAGCGCGAAGCCGAGGAGGGCGACGGGTACGGCGTACAGGAAGACGTCGGTGATGGCGGTGGCGTACGCGTCGAGCGCCGGCGGGCGCAGGGCGGGCGGCAGGGCGGCGATGCCGCGCGGGTCGGCCTCCAGGGAGTCGGCGGAGACGCCGGGCGGGAGCCGCTCCCCCCGGAAGGCGTCGGTGAGTTCGTGGCCGAGGCGGCTCGCGAAGATCGTGCCGAAGATGGCGACGCCGAAGGAGGCGCCGATGGAGCGGAAGAAGGTCGCGCCGGAGGTGGCGACGCCGAGGTCCTCGTAGGGGACGGCGTTCTGCACGATCAGCACCAGGACCTGCATCACTAGGCCGAGTCCGAGGCCGAAGACGAAGAAGAAGGTGCTCATCACCGCGGTGGAGCTGTCCGCGTCGAGCTGGTGGAGCAGCAGCAGTCCGAAGGTGGTGACGGCGGTCCCGGCGATCGGGAACACCTTCCAGCGGCCGGTGCGGCTGACGATCTGGCCGGAGCCGGTGGAGGACAGCAGCATGCCCGCCACCATCGGCAGCATGTGCACGCCGGACATGGTCGGGGTGACGCCCTGGACCACCTGGAGGAAGGTCGGCAGGTAGGTCATCGCGCCGAACATGGCGAAGCCGATGATGAAGCTGATCACGGCGGAGAGCGTGAACGTGCGCACCCGGAACAGCTTCAGCGGCAGTACGGGCTCGGCGGCCCGCCGCTCCACCGCCACGAAGGCCACGGCGAGCAGCGCGCCGAGCACCGCGAGCCCGATGATCTGCGGTGACGCCCACTCCCAGGTGGTGCCGCCGAGGGAGGCGACCAGCACCAGGCAGGTGGCGACGGAGGCGATGAGGAGGGTGCCGAGGTAGTCGATGACGTGCTTGGTCCGCCGGCGCGGGATGTGCAGCACCGTCGCGATCACGGCGAGCGCGACGATCCCGACGGGCAGGTTGATGTAGAACACCCAGCGCCAGCTCAGGTGCTGGGTGAACAGTCCGCCGAGCAGGGGTCCGAGGACGCTCGTCGCGCCGAACACCGCCCCGAACAGGCCCTGGTAGCGGCCGCGTTCGCGGGGCGGGACGAGGTCGCCGACGATCGCCATCGACAGCACGATCAGCCCGCCGCCGCCCAGTCCCTGGAGCGCGCGGAACGCGATCAGCTGGGACATGTCCTGCGCCGCGCCGCACAGCGCGGAGCCCACCAGGAAGATCACGATGGCGGTCTGGAAGAGCCTCTTGCGCCCGTACTGGTCGCCGAGCTTGCCCCACAGCGGGGTCGCGGCGGTCGAGGCCAGCAGATACGCGGTGACCACCCAGGACAGGTGCTCCAGGCCGCCCAGTTCGCTGACGATGGTGGGCAGCGCGGTGGCGACGATGGTCTGGTCGAGGGCGGCGAGCAGCAGACCGAGCAGCAGGGCGCCGATCGAGACCAGGACGTTCCCGGACACGTGCTCCGCGCCGCCGGCGTCACGGGCCGGTGGTCCGCCGCCGGATGCCGGTCCCGCGTTGCCCGTCTTCGGCGCCGTACGGTGCGTCTCCCCGGCCATGAAGACCTCCACAGAATCCTGGTTCCACCCTCCATCGTGATCGGTGTGACCTGTTATGGCCTGTTGAGTCCTGTCGGAAGTCCAGATTCCGGGGGCGCGCGGACGGAGCTGTGAAGAAGATCTGCATAATCTCTGGAGTTCACGAGGGGAGGGACGAACACGTGGAACAGCCGAACGGAAACCCGTGCCCGGAGTGCGGTGCGCCCAGAAACAGCGACAACACACCGTCGTGCGCCTGCACCCGCCGTGCGTCCGACGCCCTTCGCGACGCCCGTACGGCGGAGGCGGCCGCCGCGGAGGACTTCGATCCGCTGCGCATACGACCGTACGTCGAGCTGGACGGCGGCACCGGGGCGGCTGCACCGGACGGGGCGGCGGAGGCCGCGGGCGCGCCGGAGACGCCCGCGGAGGGGCCCGGAGCCCCGGAGGCGGCCGGAGCCCCGGGGGCGGCCGACGAGACCATGGCCCTGCGCGCCGTCCCGCCGGAGGAGGCGCCCGGCGCGGCGGACGCGACGTCCGTCCTCCCCACGCCGCTGGCCCCCGGGACGGCCCGGCCGAACGCCACCGATCTGCACCTGTTCGACACCACGCGGCCCCTCGCGGCCGTGCCCGCCGCGCCCGACGGTCCGGCCGGCACCGGCGGGACACCGCCGCGCCGGCGCCGGCGCGGGACGCTGTTCGCGGTCGCCGGGGCCGTGGTCGCCGTGGTGGGGGCGGCGGGATGGGCGAGCGGAATGTTCTCCTACGAGACGCCGTCCCGGGACGGCGCGGCGCCGGAGGACGTCAGGGCGAGCGTCCCGGACCCGTCGTCCGCCCCGCCCTCCGCGGAGCCGACGGCCGGCGCGTCCTCCGCCGCGCCGACGTCGTCCGCCTCCCCGTCGACGTCCCCGTCGGCGAGCGCGAGCACGTCGGCCTCACCGTCACCGTCGGCGTCCACCGCCCCGGCGAGCCCGTCGCGGTCCGCCGAACCGTCCCCGACCCCGACGACCACGGCGCCGGCCGACTCCGCCGAGGACACGGAGGAGGACGAAGGCGGCGGCACCGGCCCGGTGCTGCGCCGCGGCGACCAAGGCGCGGAAGTCGTCGAACTGCAGCAGCGCCTGCACGAGAAGTGGCTCTACAACGAGGAGATCCACGGCCGGTTCGACCAGCGCGTGGAGGACGCCCTGCGCAGCTACCAGTGGTCCAAGGGCCTCCAGGCCGAACTGGGTGTGTACGGTCCGCAGACGCGGGCCCGCCTGGAGGCGGAGACCCGGGAGCCGTAAGGGGCCCGGCCCCGTGGCTACTCCGTGACGTGGAGCCGGATCGTGCCGTCGGCCGCGGCCTCCACCCGCACCCGGGTCAGGTCGGGCACGACCACGTCCGGGTGGTGGAAGCCGGCCCGGGGGCCGATGCCCACGACCCGCATCCCGGCCGCGCGGCCCGCGGCGATGCCCGCGCCGGAGTCCTCGAAGACCACGCAGTCGGCCGGGTCCACGCCCAGTTCCGCCGCGCCCTTCAGGAAGCCCTCGGGGTCGGGCTTGCTCGCGCCGACGGATTCCGCCGTCACCCGCACGTCGGGCTGCTCGAGGCCGGCGGCGGCCATCCGCGCCGTCGACAGGGCGACGTCGGCGGAGGTCACGAGCGCGTGCGGCAGCCCCTTCAGGGAGGCGAGGAACGCGCGGGCGCCCGGCACCTCGACGACGCCCTCGGTGTCCGCGGTCTCCTCGGCGAGCATGCGGGCGTTGTCGGCGTGGTTCTGCTCCATCGGCCGGCCGGGCAGCAGCAGGGCCATCGACGCGTATCCCTGGCGCCCGTGCACGACCTTCATGACCTCGTCGCCGTCGAGCCCGTTCCGGTCGGCCCAGCGCCGCCAGACGCGCTCGACGGAGGCGTCGGAGTTGACGAGGGTGCCGTCCATGTCCAGCAGGAGGGCACGGGCGGTGAGTACGGCGGTGGCCGTCATCGGCAGCTCCAAGGCACGGAGGAGAGGGCTTCGGGCGGGGTGGCCCGGAGGAAGGACAGAGTGACCCCGCCCGCCGGTCAGGGAAAACGGGCGGGAGCCACTTTGTTCACCCACGGTACAAAACAAACCCGGCATCCCGCCACCTCCTCCGACGACCGTTCACCGACGCTTCGGCCCGCCGTCACCGTGCGGGGCCCGCGCGGCGGGCGTCACCCGGCGACCGCCTCCCACAGGCTCCACACGCCCAGGCCCAGCATCAGCAGCGCCGCGATCTGCGTGATCAGCTTGAGCGGGACCCGCTTCATCAGCGCCTTTCCGCCGACGATGCCGAGTCCGGCCACCGACCACAGCGCGAGCACCGCGCCCAGACCGACGGAGAGCGGGTCGTCGTAGCGGGCGGCGAGGTTGGCCGTCATGATCTGCGTCAGATCACCGAACTCGGCGACCAGGATCAGCATGAACCCGGCCCCGGAGACCTTCCAGAAGGACTGGTTCTCCGGCTTGCGGATCTCCTCCTCGTCCTCGTCCTTCTTCATCAGCAGCACCGCCGCGCCGCCCAGGAAGAGCACACCGGTGATCGCGTGCACGATCTGCTGCGGCAGCAGCGTGAGCACGCTGCCGGCCGCCACCGCGAGCGCGACGTGGAGCGCGAAGGCGGCGGCGACACCGGCGAAGACGTAGGAGGCGCGGTAGCGGGTGCCGAGGACGAGGCCGGCGAGCGCGGTCTTGTCCGGCAGTTCGGCAAGGAAGACGACGCCGAAGACGACGGCCGTCACGGTCAGGCTGATCAACGGTTCCTCAATCGGTCGGGACTGCCCCACCGAGAGTGCTGCGCGATTTCCACGGGACACCTCGGCACGGCAGCACACGTTGCGCCCATGCCGTACGGCACGGGCGTGCACTGCTTGCCGAAGGTCTCGCTGGCGGGCCCCGTCTCGCGAGGTCCGCCTCCGGGCGCCGGCTCAGGCGTGCTGAGCAGTATGTCGACGGTCCGGCGAAGAGCTACTCCCCTTCTGCGCCGTCCATGGTACGCGAGGCCCGCACCGGCCGCCGTACGCGGAAACTTCACACCCAAACCATAGACGTGTCATGAACGCGTCATTAGCTTCTTACCGGATCCACCCCTGCCGGCCACACGGCGTCGCGAGCATTCCCCTGCCCGCACGCCAACGACCCCATTCCACGAGGGAGTTCGCATGTCGAAGTTCTACGCGCGTCGACAGCTCAGCATAGTCGCGGCGCTCACCGGACTCATAGCCTCCGTCGGCCTGTTCAACGGACCGGCCGCCTCCGCCGCCCTCCCCACCCCGGTCAGCGCCACCACCGCCCGCGGCTACCTCGCCTCGCTCACCGTGACCACCGAGGACCGCACCGGCTACAACCGCGACCTCTTCCCGCACTGGATCACGCAGTCCGGCACCTGCAACACCCGCGAGACCGTCCTCAAGCGCGACGGCTCGGGCGTCGTCACCGACTCCTCCTGCGCCGCCACCAGCGGCAGCTGGTACTCCCCGTACGACGGCGCCACCTGGTCCGCCGCCTCCGACGTCGACATCGACCACCTCGTGCCGCTCGCCGAGGCCTGGGACTCCGGCGCCGACTCCTGGACCACCTCGCGGCGCCAGTCCTTCGCCAACGACCTGACCCGCCCGCAGCTCCTCGCCGTCACGGACAACGTCAACCAGGCCAAGGGCGACCAGGACCCGGCCACCTGGATGCCGTCGCGCACGGCCTACCGCTGCACCTACGTCCGCGCCTGGGTCCAGGTGAAGTACTACTACGGCCTGTCGGTCGACTCCGCCGAGAAGTCCGCCCTGCAGAACCACCTCGCGAGCTGCTGAGCGAACCGCCGAAACTGCCGGGTGCACAAATCTCCCCGGTGACCTCCGTCGCTGCGTACCGTACGGGGCGACGGAGGAAGGGGTCACCATGGCCGGACTGCGGCTCGGACCACTGCTGAGGTACATCGACGGCTCGTCCGCGACCATCTGGGTCGAGACCGGCCACCCGGGCACCGTGGAGGTGCGCTGCGCGGACGGCGCCGGCGGGACGGCCGGCACCTTCCGGATCGAGGGTCACCACTACGCGCTCGTCCACGTCACCGGTCTCACGCCGGGGACGGCCACCCCGTACGAGGTCTTCCTGGACGACGCGCGGGTGTGGCCGCCGGCCGAGGACCCCTTCCCGTCGCTCCCGCCGTCCGTCATCCCCACCCCGGGCCCCGGCGGCCGGGTGCGCATCGCGTTCGGCTCCTGCCGCTGGGCCTCGCCGCCCACCGGGGAGCCCGACCCGGTCGGCCCGGACGCCCTGGACGCCCTGGCGCAACGCATCGCCGCCGACCCGGACGGCGAACGCCCCGACGTCCTGCTGCTCCTCGGCGACCAGGTGTACGCCGACGAGACCTCCGACGCCACGCGCGAGTGGCTCGCCGCCCGCCGCGACCTGGACGACCCCCCGGGCGGCCAGGTGGCGGACTACGAGGAGTACACCCACCTCTACTACGAGTCCTGGCTCGACCCGCAGGTGCGCTGGCTGCTGTCCACCGTGCCCACCTGCATGATCTTCGACGACCACGACGTGATCGACGACTGGAACACCTCCGCCTCCTGGGTCTCCGACATGCGTGCCACGTCGTGGTGGCACGAGCGGGTGCTCAGCGGCCTGATGTCGTACTGGGTGTACCAGCACCTGGGCAACCTCTCCCCCGCCGAGGTCGAGGCCGACCCGCTGTACGCGTCCGTCCGGGCGGCCGACGACGGCACCGACGCGCTGCGCGCCTTCGCCGCCCGGGCCGAGGCGGACGCGGCCACCGTGCGCTGGAGCTACCGGCGCGACTTCGGCCGGGTGCGCCTGGTGATGGTCGACAGCCGCGCGGCCCGCGTCCTGGAGGAGGGCCGACGCTCCATGCTCGACCGCACCGAGGCCGACTGGCTGCGCGAACAGGCCCTCGACGGGCGCGGCTCCTACGACCACCTGCTCATCGGCACCTCCTTGCCCTGGCTGCTGCCCCACCTGGTGCACGACGTCGAGGCGTGGAGTTCCGTGCTGTGCCGGGGCGACAGGGGCCCCCGCTGGGCGCGGCTCGCGGAGAAGCTGCGGCGCGCGGCGGACCTGGAGCACTGGGCGGCCTTCCCGGAGTCGTTCGGCGAACTGGCGGAGCTGATCGCCGAGACCGGTACGGGGCCACAGGCGCCGGCGACGGTGTGCGTGCTCTCCGGGGACGTCCATCACGCCTATGTCGCCGAGCCGAGCTGGCCGGGCGGCACCGGACCGGACTCCCGGGTGGTGCAGCTGACCTGCTCTCCCGTCCACAACTCCATTCCGCTGTCGATGAGGCTCGGCTTCCGCGTGGGCTGGGGTGGCGCCGCCCGGCTCCTCGGCCGCCTGTTCGCGCGGCACGGCCGCCTCGCCCCGCCGCCGGTCACCTGGCGCAAGACGGGCGGGCCCTGGTTCGGCAACCAGCTCATGACGCTGACGGCCGAGGGGCGCTCGGCGGTGCTGCGGCTGGAGCACGCGCAGCAGGAGGAGACCGGGACGCGGCTCAGGAGCGTGGCGGAGACCCGGCTGAGCCGGTGAACCTGTGAGCCCGCTGTGCGGCATGGTGCGAATTCGGTCACGTTGTGGGTCATGACGGCGGGAACGGACGCCGTGTCGACCGGCGGGAGCAGGCCGCCCCGACCGGCGGGTCGAGCACCCGGACCGGCGGGAGTGGACGTCTCGACCGGGTGGGAGCGGGCGTCTCGACCGGGCGGGAGTGGGCGCCGGGGCGGTCACACGGAGGCAAACCCATGGCCAAATGTTGAACTTGCAAGTATTCGTTAGGGACACCTAACGTGGGTGGTCGACTCGGTTCCGTCCCCCGGACCGGCCCCACCCGGGGGTCGGCCTGACCGAAGGAGACCCCCACATGACCGAACGCCTCAACAGCGCGCAGCCATACGTCCTGGGCATGTTCCGCATCGTCGTCGGACTGCTCTTCGCCTGCCACGGCGCCGCTTCCCTGCTCGGCCTGCTCGGCGGCACGGACGGCAACGGCGGCACCGTCGAGACCGGCACGTGGCCCGGCTGGTACGCGGCCCTGATCCAACTCGTCGGCGGCACCCTGGTCCTGCTCGGCCTCGGCACCCGCGCCGCCGCGTTCATCTCGTCCGGCTCGATGGCCTACGCGTACTTCAAGGTCCACCAGCCCGAGGCCCTGTGGCCGATAGAGAACAGCGGCGAGAGCGCGGCCATGTACTGCTGGGCCATGCTCCTGCTGGTGTTCACCGGCTCCGGAGCCTTCGGCCTGGACCGCCTGCTCACCAGGCGCTCGTCGGCGAACGGTGAACGGGAGGCGGAGCGGACCCCGGTGACGGCCTGACCGCCCTCCCCGCCGGGCCGCACGGGTGCCCTCTCCCGCACGGCGTAAGGGTGCCCTCCCCCTTATATGGGGAGGGCACCCTTCTATACAGGGAGGGCACCCTTCCCCTTTGCTCGGGGAAAGGGAAGGGGAACACCGGGCGCCGAACACACGAACCCCCCGTGACCTTTCCGTCACTCACCGGGCGTACGCTGTGTGGCTGTCATCGGCCACTCCTGCCACTCCTGCCGCTCCCCGCGTCAGCGCGGCACGGCGCGGCCCTGCGGGGGAGCCACGGGGGAGTTCGGGTGGAGAGTCTGGGGTCGCTGGTCGGCAGCCCGTGGATCTATGCGGTGGTGGCCCTCTCGGTCCTGCTCGACGTGTTCCTCCCGGTCCTGCCCAGCGGAGTCCTGGTGATCACCGCGGCCACGGCGGCGGCCGCGGGCACGGCGGCCGACGTGCCCGACATCCTGGCGCTGACGCTGTGCGCCGCCACCGCCTCCGTCCTGGGCGACCTGGTGGCCTACCGCCTCGCCTGGCGCGGCGGCGCCCGGCTGGACCGGGCGATCGCCCGGTCGCGGCGGCTCAAGAGCGCGCAGGAACGTCTCGGCGCGGCGCTCGCCCGGGGCGGCGGCGCCCTCGTCGTCCTCGCCCGCTTCGCCCCGGCCGGGCGCTCGGTGGTCTCCCTCGGCGCCGGTGCCGCGCGTCACCGCGCCCGCGACTTCCTCCCCTGGTCCGCCCTGGCGGGGCTGTCCTGGGCCGCGTACAGCGTGGCCCTCGGCTACTTCGGCGCCCACTGGCTGGGCGCGACCTGGCTGGCCACGGCGGTGTCGGTGGGCGCGCTGTTCGCGGCGGGGGCGGGGGCGGGATACCTGATGCGACGGCGACCGCGGCCTTCGAAGGCTTCCTAGGCCCTACGGCCCCGACCGCGGGCTATCGTGCCGCCGGACCGGCCCGACCGCGGGCAATCGCACCGCTGAGCCGACCCAGTTGCGGGCAATCGTGCCTCCCCCAGTGCCTGACGGGCCTGGGAGGTGCCCCCAGGGCGATGGGGGTCCCCCCGCCCGAGCGCAGCCGAGGGTGGGGGAAGGTGGGCGGTGGGGGTACCTCCCGCTCATGGGGGTCCCCCGCTCGAGCGCAGCCGAGGGTGGGGGAGAAACCGAGAGCGGGGGAGGCACCCCGCAACGCCGGGCCACGCGAACACCCCCGCCCAGCCCCGGCACCGGTGCCCCTATCCCGCCGCCCGCCGCGCCGCGCCTCCGCGCACCTCCAGCCCGTCCAGCAACTCGGCCGTCGCCGAGGCGACCGCCTCCACCGCCCGGTCGAACACCTCGCGGTTGTGGGCGGCCGGCGCCCGGAAGCCGGACACCTTCCTCACGTACTGCAGGGCGGCGGCCCGGATCTCCTCTTCCGTGGCCTCCTCGGGCTGCACGGGCGGACGCAGGGTCTTGATACTCCGGCACATGCCCTCAGTCTGACGCGCCCCCTCGGTAACTCGCCACCCAAAATCGAACAGGCGTATCATTGAGGCGTGGCTGCGACCTATGACTTTCCGAATGACCTCCTCGCCGGTCAGGAGGAACTGCACCAGGTCAGGGCCGAGTTGTCGGCCCTGCTGAAGCGGCTCCCCTGGTCGGTCGAACCTCTCGACGGGTTCAGCGACGGCAACGGCTGGCGCAAGATCGAGCGCCCCGCCTCACCCGGCTGGACCGCCGACGAACAGGCAGAGGTGGAGAAGCTCCGGCGACGGGAGCACGAACTCGCGGTGTTCGTCAGCACCCACCGCCACTGGGCCGAACTCACCGGTGCCGACCGCGTGCACGCCCGCTCCCGGCTGAAGCACACCCGCGAGGACACGGGGGAGTCCACCTAGGGCCGCGAAGACAAGGGCGGCGGGACGAGGGAGAGGCGGAGACACAACGGCAAGGGCCTCCGGAGCAACTCCGGAGGCCCTGTGTCCCGGTGGGCGCGGACGGTTTCGAACCGCCGACATCCTGCTTGTAAGGCAGGCGCTCTACCCCTGAGCTACGCACCCGAGGCCCAGGCCGTGTGCCCAGGTCGAGTGGACAGCCTACGTGACTCCGCTCCCCCATCTGAAGAGGGGGCTTCCAACCCGAGGGCTGCGGTCCAGCCCGAACCGGTCCTTTGCGGGACGAAGGGAAAATACCACAGACCAGGGAAACGATTCCCTCACCGGCGATCACCGGGGGATATCCCCACCCCGGATCCGCCAGCCGCCCGGATTCCCCGGCGAACCCCCGGTCCGTACGGTCGAAGAGCGCTCGCACACCGCCGGAGAGCGCCACCGTCCGTCCCAGGGGGAGACCGTCATGACCCGCACCCGCACCACCCGTACCACCGGCCCCGCCCGGACCACCGGCTCCGCCTCCGGCGCCCGTGCCGCGTGGACACGCGTCCTCGCCCTCACCGGGGCCACCGTGGTGATCGTCGCGGGCGTGAGCGCCTGCGGGGCGTCGGCCGCCGACGACGACGAGCCCGACCGCCGGTCCTTCGACCTGCCCGGCAGGACCCTCACCGTCGACTCCGACGAATCCGCCCTCGAGATCGTCGCCTCGGACGAGAACGCTCCGGGCGAGGTCGAGGTCACCCGGTGGTTCCAGGGCACCGTCGCCATCGGCTCGGACCCGAAGGTCACCTGGTCCATGGACGGCGACCGGCTGGTGCTGCGGGAGAAGTGCTCCGGGATCGTCGCCAACTGCTCCACCAAGCACCGCATCGAGGTGCCCCGCGGAGTCTCCGTCAAGGTCGAGGAGAAGGACGGCAGCGTGCGGGCGCGGGGCTTCCGCGACGCGCTGAGCATCCGCACGACGGACGGTTCGATCCATGTCACGGACTCCACCGGGCCGCTGGAACTGCGCACCGGTGACGGGTCCGTACGCGCGGAGGTCTCCTCCCGCACGGTGCGCACCCACAGCGGTGACGGCTCGGTCCGCCTCGAACTGGCCGCCGTACCCGACCTGGTGGACTCCCGCAGCGGCGACGGTTCCCTGACGATCGACCTGCCGCGTGCCTCCTACCGCGTGGACACCGGGACCGGTGACGGCGCCGAGGACGTGTCCGTTCCCCGCGACGACTCCAGCTCCCACGTGGTGACCGCACGCACCGGCGACGGCAAACTCACCGTCCGCACGGCGAACTGACCGACCCGTGTCTTCGTCTTCTGCCGGTGGGAGAATGACATCGGGCAGGGCGAACGACAGTACGGGAGAGGGATGTGACGGCGACACCAGCGCAGCCGCACTCGCCGTCGGATCCGCGTGTGCCGCGCGCGCCTCGCACGCGTCGTGCCGTACCGCCTCTTCCTCTTCGGCCGGGTGTCCGCCGGGCACCCGGCGCGCCGCGGGACGTGCTCGCCCTCATGGGGCTGCCGCTGGTCGCGGCGCTGGTGCTGCCCGCCGCGTTCACCGGGGGCGGGACGCGGCGCTGGTTCGGCGGGCGGGCCGAGAACCAGCGGGCCGAGGCGCAGGCCGCCAAGGACGCGGCGGCGGCCGCCTTCTACGAACTCGACACCGCCCAGCGCGACCTGCGGATCTCCATCGAGACGATCACCGCTGTCGACGCCTCCCCCGCCGCCCGCCGCGCCGTCGCCGACTTCGAGGCGCTCGGCCGGCGCATCGACGAGGCCAGCCACCAGTACATCAGCGCCGTCGACGCCCATGACCTGGACCGCGACGATCTGGAGGCCTCGGCCGCCTCCCGGGCCCGCGACCGGCTGACCGCCGCCAAGGACGAGCTCGGCCGGGTCAAGCAGGAACTGGACCGGTTCGCCGACGGGCTGGGCTCCCTCCTCGACAAGGCCGAGACCCAGCTCGCCCGGCTCGCGCCCGCCGTCGAACGCGCCCGGCAGGCACTGCTCGCCGCCTCGAACGCCCTCGACACCACCCGCGGATCCGGCCTGAAGGCCGACGACCTCGCCGCCCGGCTCGCCGCGCTCTCCCCGGAACTGACCAAGCTGAACCAGGGCGCGGGGCAGCACGGCGTGCCGGGAACCCTGGAGCGGGCCGAACGGGTCACGCGCGAGGCCGAGGCGGTCCGCGTCGAAGCCGAGCGGCTGCCGGAACGGGCCGCCGAGATCGACCACCGGCTGGTCTCCCTGCGCACCCGCGCCCAGGCCCTCACCACCCGCTCCGAACAGGTCGAACCGGTCCTCAGCGAACTGCGCCGGCGCTTCACCGCCGCCTGTTGGCAGGACCTGCAGCACGTCCCCGACGTCGCTTCGGAGAACGTGGGCCAGGCGGAAGCGAGACTCGCCGAGGCCCGGGCGGCCCGCGAGGAGCAGCGCTGGGCGGACGCCACCGCTCTGCTGTCGACCGCGCGGGCGCTGCTGAACACGACCGACGAGGCGGTGTCGGCCGCCGGTGACCGGCTGCGGCGGCTGAACGCGGTGCAGAAGGACCCCGGGCAGGAGATCGAACGTACCCGCTTCGCCATCCGGGACGCCCAGCGTCTGGCCATGGCCGGCCGCAACACCCCCGACCCGCGTCACGCCCGCCCCCTGGACGACGCCGTGGCCCGTCTGGAGCGAGCCGTCGCCGGGCTGGAAGGCCGCCACCCCGACTACTGGCACTTCCTGACGGAGACGGAGGAGGTACGGGCGACGGTGAGCCGTGTGGTGGCCCGGATCCGGGAGGAACGCGGCGCCGCCGCCCACTGACCGCCCCCGGGTCGGCCGAGCCGGTTAACCTGTGCCCATGCCTCGCTACGAGTACCGCTGCCGGACCTGCGGCGACACCTTCGAACTGAGCCGTCCCATGGCGGAGTCCTCCGCGCCCGCGGCCTGCCCGGCGGGTCACGACGACACGGTCAAGCTCCTCTCCACGGTCGCGGTGGCCGGTACCGCCGCGGCCCCGGCTCCCCGCGCGGGCGGTGGTGGCGGTGGCGGCTGCTGCGGTGGCGGCTGCTGCGGCTGATCCCCGACGGAGGTCACGGCACCGGACGTCAGCTGCCGAGGTAGCGCAGCACCGCGAGCACCCTGCGTGAATAGCCCTCACCTCCGGTCAGTCCGAGCTTGTCGAAGATCGCGTTGGTGTGTTTCTCCACCGCGCTCTGCGAGATGTGCAGTCGCCGCGCGATGGCCGCGTTGGTGTGCCCCTGCGCCATCTCGGCCAGCACCGCCTGCTCCCGCGCGGTGAGACGGGCGAGCGGGTCGGTGTGCGTCGTGCGGCCGAGCAGCTGCCGTACGACCTCCGGGTCGAAGGCGGCGCGTCCCTGCGACACCCGCTCCAGGGCGTCCAGGAACTCGTCGACCTGGACGACACGGTCCTTGAGCAGATAGCCGACTCCTTCCGACTCACCGGTCAGCAGCTCGGTCGCGTATCGCTTCTCCACGTACTGCGAGAGCACCAGCACCCCCACGGACGGCCAGCGCCGGCGGATCTCCAGGGCCGCGCGCAGTCCTTCGTCGGTATGGGTGGGCGGCATCCGCACATCGGCGACCACCACGTCAGGCGGGTCCTCGGCGACCGCCCGCAACAGCAGTTCCGCGTTGCCGACGGCGGCCAGCACCTGATGCCCCTCCTCCGCCAGCAGCCGCACCAGACCCTCTCTGAGCAGGGTGGAGTCCTCGGCCAGGATCAGGCGCACGGCAGCTCCGCGGTCACCAGGGTCGGTCCGCCCGGCGGACTGCGCACCTCCAGACGCCCGTCGAGTGCGGCGACACGCCGGGCGAGCCCGAACAGTCCGCTGCCCGTCGCGTTCGCACCGCCCCGGCCGTCGTCCTCGACACTCACGTACAACACTCCTTCCTTCGCTCCGACCTCGACCGCTATCCGGGTCGGCGTCGCGTGCTTCACCGCGTTGGTGACGGCCTCGCAGACGACGAAGTAGACGACGGTCCCCACCGCCCGCCCGGGCTCCCCGGTGAGCCCGTACTCCACCCGTACCGGGACGGAGGCCCGCTCGGCGACCGTCTCCAGCGCCGCCCGCAGCCCTGCCTCGTCCAGTGTGGTGGGGTAGATCCGCCACGCCACCTCGCGCAGGTCGTCCAGGGCGTGCCGGCTCTCCTCGTGCGCCTGGCGCAGCAGCCGGTCCGTGCGGGCCGGGTCCTCGCTGCGCAGGGCGCGGCCGAGCAGCATGCCGAGCGCGACCAGGCGCTGCTGCACTCCGTCGTGCAGGTCCCGCTCGATGCGCCGCCGCTCGTCGTTCACCGCGTCGACCACGGCCGCGCGGCTCGCGGACAGTTCGGCGATGCGCCGCTCCAGTTCCTCCTGGTGGCGGGGCCCGAGCAGGCGGTGGGCCAGCTTCCCCTCCAGCTCGGCCACGGCGAGTATCCCCTGCACGGCGAGGAAGAGCAGGAAGAGTCCCCCGAGGGACGTGTAGACGATCGACGTGGTGTTCCGTACGTCGTCGACCAGCAGCCAGAGGTACGCCCAGGACGTGCCGTACCCGAGGCCGATCGCCACCGAGAGCATCACCACCGCGCCCAGTACGCCCAGCGCCCAACGGCACGCCAGGTACCCGAGGGCCTGTGTGTCCTCGTACGCGGGCGAGGTGTGCACCCCCAGCCAGATCCGCAACCGGGCGCGCTCCGGCTCCGTCAGTTTCCGCGCGCCCGCGAGGACCGGGCGGAGCACGGTGCGGCGACCGTGCGGCCAGGCCACGACGGGCAGCAGGAGCAGGCCGGCCAGAACCGTGTAGAGCAGCTCGACGACGGCCGCGGCGGCGCCCCACATCAGCCCCACCGCGCACCGCACCACGCGCCGCACCGTGTCTCGCATGATCGCGAGGCTAGTCGGACGCGGCAGGGGAGCGCACTGCGGAAAACCGCAATTGCGGCTGTGGAGTACCGCAGGGCATCGTGCGGCTTTCCTCAGCGTTCCTTCAGCTCCGGTTTTCTAGCGTGGCAGGCATGACAGCCATCGCAGTGCACACGATCGCAGCGGCCTCGGACGGGAGTGCCGGACCGCAGTGGGTCAACGACCTCATGGACGCCATGGGCGCTCCCGGGGCCGGCCTCGCCATCGCGCTGGAGAACCTCTTCCCGCCCATCCCCAGCGAGGTGATCCTGCCGCTGGCGGGGTTCGCCGCGAGCAGTGGGCGGATGGGGCTGCTCGCCGTGCTGCTGTGGACGACCGCCGGCTCGGTGGTCGGCGCGCTCGCGCTGTACGGGGTGGGCGCGCTGCTCGGCCGGGACCGGACGGTGGCGATAGCGGGGCGGCTGCCGTTGGTGAAGGTCGCGGACATCGAGAGGACGGAGGCCTGGTTCCTTCGGCACGGGTCGAAGGCGGTGTTCTTCGGCCGGATGATTCCGCTCTTCCGCAGTTTCATATCGGTGCCGGCCGGGGTGGAGCGCATGCGGCTGCCGCTGTTCCTCGGTCTGACCACGCTGGGCAGCGCGATCTGGAACACCGCGTTCGTGCTCGCGGGGTACGTGCTGGGGGACAACTGGGAGCAGGTGTCGACCATCGTGTCGGCGTACTCGAAGGTGGTCCTCGGCGTGGCCGCGCTGGCCCTGGTGGCGTTCGTGGTCCTGCGGCTGCTGCGCTCGGGCGACGGCCGCCGCCGGCGGGACGGGCGAGCGGGCACGGATCACATACGCCCGTCGTCGTCCGCCGCCGGTGTCGAGCGCGCCGACGGGAGCGCGCCCGTCCAGGGGTACGACTCCGCCGACACGATGAGCCTGCGACGCCACCGCTGACGCCCCGGCCGCACGGCCTCTCGGCCGTGCGGGCCCACCGAGGCGGTCACGCGGTCCCACCGAGACAATCGTGCGGCCTCACCGAAGCGGTCGCGCGGTCCCACCGAAGCGGTCGCGCGGTCCCACCGAAGCGGTCGCGCGGTCTCACCGAGGTGAGCGCACCGTCTGCAGGAACTCGCGCAGGATGCGCTCGCCGGCCAGGACGCCCCGCTCGGGGAGAGCCCTGATCGCGGGGGCCGTCCAGTCGGCATCGGCGAGTTCGCCGTGACCGGGGCGCCAGCCCTGGTCCACGGCGAGGAGCAGGTCGGCGTCGAGGAGGGAGTCGCCGGCTGCGAGGGTGAGATCGGCGCCGGTGCGGCGGGCGACCTCGTGCATGGCCGCGCTCTTGGTGAGGGGCTTGGGTACGGCGTAGATCTTGCGGCCCTGGAGGGACACGGTCCAGCCGCGGTTCTCCGCCCACTCCCCGAGTTCCTTCACCCACTCCTCTCGCAGCAGTTCCCGCTCGACGACGAGGTAGGCGAAGAGGTCCTCGGCGATCCGGTGCTTGCGCACCCAGACCGGGTCGGCGGTCCGCAACAGGTGTTCCTGCACCTCGGACAGCGGGGCGCACTCGTCGGCCAGGCGGGCGAGCACCCGGGCGTGCCAGTCCCGGTCGGACACGCCGTCGACGAGGAGGTGCCCGCCGTTGGCGCAGATCGCGTAGGTCGGCGGCGGGCCGGGAAGGTTGATGCGCTGGTACTGCTTGCGCGTGCGGGTCGTCGTGGGGACGAACACGGCCTCGTCGCCGAGGTCGGTGAGGAGCCGGGCCGCCGTCTCCGTCATATAGGACAGGGGCCTGCTCTCGTGGACCTCCACGCACAGCAGCCGGGGTGCCCGCGCGTCCGGCATGGTCAGGGCGAGGGCGGCGGCGGAGTAGATGAGGGTGCGGTCGAGGTCGCTGGCGACGATGACGGGCATCAGCCGGTCACCGCCTTGCCGTCGGCGCCGGTGGCGCCACGGGTGTAGCGGGGGTGGATCAGTCCGACGCAGGTGTAGGGGAGTCCGTCGACCTCTTCGACGGGGACGCCCCGCTGCTGAGCGAGGAGGCGTACGTGGTCGAGGTCGCTGCCGGCTCCGGCCCGGGCGAGCACCTTCCAGGGCACCCGGCGCAACAGCACCCGGGTGGTCTCGCCGACTCCGGGCTTGACGAGGTTCACGTCGTGGATGCCGTACTCCTCGCTGATGCGTTCGACCGCCGCCCAGCCCTCCCAGGTGGGGGTGCGGTCGGTGGAGAGCAGTTCCTTGGCCTGGGCGCAGGCGGCGTCGGTGACCTCCGGGAAGCGGGCGGCCACGGCGTCCAGGAAGGCCACCGAGAGGTCGGCGCCGGCGAGTTCGCGGTAGAACTTGGCGCCGTGGAAGTCGTGCGGGCCGACCAGGTCGGCGCGGAGCACGGTGCGTGAGATCAGGCCGGACACCGTGGAGTTGAGGCAGGCGGAGGGGATCAGATAGTCCTCGCGGGTGCCGTAGGTGCGGACGCAGGAGCCGGGGTCGGCCAGGACCGCGATCTCCGGGTCGAAGCCGGTGACCCCCTCGGCCTTCTCGAACTCCTCGACCGCCTGGGCGAGTTCGCGGGTGATGGCGCCCTTGCCGGTCCAGCCGTCGACGAAGACCACGTCCCGGGGGTCGTGGTGGGCGGCCAGCCAGCGCAGCGCGTTGGCGTCGATGCCCCGGCCGCGGACGATCGAGACAGCGTAGTGAGGGAGGTCGAGACGGTGGCGGTGCTGCGCCCAGCGGCGCATCAGGATGCCCACGGGGGTGCCCGCGCGGGCCAGGGAGACGAGCACCGGGCGGGGGGACCGTTCGGCGAGCACGGTCTCGGTGACCACGCCCACCGCGTGGGCCAGGCGGGCCGCCGACTCGTTCAGGGCCACGTGGAACAGTTCCTGGTACTGCTCGCTCGGCTGGTACTCCACGGGCAGCGACTCCGCGTAGTGGGCGCCGCCGCTCTGGATGGCCTCCTCGCGCTCCTCGGTCGGCGCCTCCAGCGTCACGTCCGAGAGGTCCTGGAGCAGCCAGCCGACCTCCTCGGGCGCGTACGAGGAGAAGGCGGGGCCTCTGAGGGGCTCGGGCAGCATGGTGGCGGGCCTTTCGGGGGCGTCCGGTCGGGCGTCCTTGGGAGCGGTGTCCTGCGGTGCGGGCACGTACGACGGTACGACCGCGAGGAGGACCTGCGGAGTGTGCGCGGCGAGCCGGGCGAGCAGGCCGTCGGGCGCGTGCAGTGCGGGGGTGTCGGCCGCCGAGTCGACGACGGCGACGACGGCGTCGAAGCCGCCGCCGGCGACGTTGTAGGCGTAGCGCTCGCCGGGGCCGTCGGCGGGGTCGTCGTGGGCGGGGAAGACCAGGCGGGTGCGTATCGCGTAGCCGGGGTCGTCGACGGCGAGGACGGGCGAGCGGGTGGTGGTGGAGAAGCGTATGTCGGCGCCGGTGGTCCGCTCCAGCTCGCCGGCGAGGCGCAGGGGGGCGTACATCAGCTCCTCGAAGCCGAGGACGAGGACGCGGTGCGCGTCGTCGGGGAGCGCCTCCGCGAGGCGGGCGGCCATTTCGGGGAGTGCGTGTTCGAGGCGGGCCCGGTGCGCGGGGGTGAAGCCGTGGCGGCCGCCGTCGGGGAGGCCGGAGGGCCAGCGCAGGTCCACTCGCGTGGCGCGGCCGGGTCCGTCGGCCGGGTGCGGGCCGGATGCGGCTGGTCGCGCCCCTGCGGCGGCAGCCGCAGATCCGGCCGCGTCCCGTGCCCCTGGGGGGGACATCCGGGCGTCGGCTTCATGGCCGACGGTGCCGGCGGCTCCCTCAAGGGACGCGGGGAGCTGCGCGGCCGGCCCCGACGGGCCCGCGGACGCCCGGCTGCCGTCCCCCGCGGCACTCTCGTAGCGCGCCACCAGGGACTGGCCCTTCTCCAGGACGCCGTCGGGCAACCGCACCGTCCCCGACGCGGTCGTCACCAGGTCGATGCGCGCCCCGATCTCGCGGGCGAACCCGTCCAGCCGCCCGGCGTCGGCGGGCGAGCGCATGTCGACGAGCGCGACCACCACGTACCGCCGCCGCGGATACCGCGCGTGAAGGTCCCGGACGGTGTTCAGCACCGTGTTCCCCGTGGAGAACTCGTCGTCGACCAGGACCAACGGGCCGTCCCCGGCCAGCAGCGACGGGTCCTCCGGGAGCAGCAGGTGGGACGTGGCGTGGGAGTGGGACTCCTCGAAGCCGCCGGCCGTGGCGGTCCCCACGACCGGGCGGCGGGTGGAGTGCAGGTAGGGGGCGGTGCCCAGGCCGTCGGCGACCGAGTGGCCGAGGCCGGTCGCGGTCTCCGCGTAGCCGAGGACGACCGCGCCGTCCGCCTCGTCGCCCAGCAGCTCGCGCACCCTGCGGCCGAGCGTGACGCCGTGGCCGTACACGACGGACGGCGACTGGGGGACGTGCTTGCCGAGGACGTTGGACACCAGCAGGTGGGCCCGCTTGGGGTTGCGGCGCAGCGCCAGCCCCAGCAGCCCGGGCAGGCTCTCGTCCCCGGCCAGCTCGACGCCGAGCCGCTCGGTGACCCAGCTGCCGGACCACATGTCCTCGCCGGCCCGCGTTCCGTGACGCACCGGGTGGCGCATCCCCTCGTTCACAGCCTTCTCCGTCCCGGTCACTCGGCCAGACCCGCCCCGAGCAGTTCCACGAAGCCGATGTCCTCGTTGGCGACGCCGAAGACCTCGGCGCGCAGCAGGGTCCGCTCGGCCCAGGCGCGGTGGGGTTTCACCTCGTTCATCTTGTTCGTGTAGGCCGACCTGAGTACACCCCCGCCGCCGCGTTCCGGCCGGAGGATGTCCTGGGCGTCGCTGAACTCCTCGTGGCTGACGACGGACAGCGCGTGCACGGGGAGGACGTGCGAGGGGTGGATGCAGGTCTTGCCCAGCAGGCCGTTGGCCCGGTCGAGGGAGATCTCGCGCAGCAGGCCGTCCATGGCGTGTTCGATCAGCTTCTCGCGCAGGGCCACGGCCTGCACCTCGTGGAAGGGGCTCTGCCGCAGAAGTGGCTTGAACATGCGTTCCTGGACCCGGAAGTACTCCCAGACCGGCCCCGTCACGGTGAACCCCGTGCCGTCGGCCCGGGCCAGCATGTTCACCACGTCGGAGATCACGGAGGCGACGACCTGGATGTCGTACGCCGTCATGTCGGGGCCTCTGCGCAGCCCGTAGGAGGAGCAGAAGTCGGTCACGCCGAGACGCAGCGCGAGCACGCGGTCGCGGTACTTGTCGACGGCGCGGAAGATGCCCTCGAGGGTCTCGACGCGGGACTCGCGGTAGAGCAGCTCGGGCGACTCCAGCACCGGCATGGCGAACAGCCTGCGGCCGCTCCCGGCCTCGGTGACGGTCAGCGCCTCCAGGAACGGCAGGCCGCGTTCCGCGGTGAACTTCGGCAGTACGAATCCGGACAGCAGCGAGACGGCGGGGCCGAGGCGGCGGACGAGGTCGGGGATCTGTTCGGGGGTGCGGACCCGGATGAACAGCAGCGGCAGATCCGCCCCGGGCCGCCCGGCCAGGTCCGCGAACTGCCGTACGAGGTTCTCCTCACCGGCGGTCACGTCGGCGTCGTCGATGGAGTCCTCCAGGCACAGCACCATGGAGACCACACCGCGTCCGCCCTGCTTGACGACGTCGTCGGCGAGCCGGGGCCGGGTCGCGGGGCTGTAGAGCGTGGCCCCGAGGGCCGCGGAGAGCAACCGGGCCGGGGAATCCGGCGTGAACTCGCCGGGCTCCTGATAGAAGAGACGTTTCCGCACCGCAGGGGCGAGGTGCCCGAAATGACGCATAGAACTCCCCCGTGGCCTCTCTGAATCCATGGAATCTCTGGAATGTCGGTAGGTGGCCGGTAATAGTACGTAGGGATCCATGTCGACGGTTCCCGCGGGGCATGAACTTCAGGTGACCCGGCCGTGTCGACCCCAACCCCCCACGTTGTCGTGACCAGGACGGAGAAGGCAGGATGACCGTATGACGCACGCGATGCTCAAGGGGTCGAACGTCCCTCTCGAGGCCACCACGGTACGTGCCGTGCTGCGCTGGTCGCCCGGGCAGGGGGTGCCGGACGTCGACGCCTCCGCGCTGCTCCTCGGCCCCGACGGTCGTGTGCGCTCCGACGAGGACTTCGTGTTCTACAACCAGCCACGGCACCCCGCCGGGCAGGTGTGGCGGCTCGGCAAGAAGCGCGTCACCGAGGGCCTGACCGATACGATCCAGACGGATCTCGCCGGTGTCGAGTCCGGTGTCGGCCGGATTCTGATCGTCGCATCGGCGGACGGCGTCGCCTTCGACCGCGTACGGGACCTGCGCATCCTGCTGTACGACGCGCAGGCCGCCGACGGGGAGGCGCTGGCGTATTTCGACATCAAGCCGGAGACCGGCCAGGAGACCGCGCTGATCTGCGGTGAGCTGTACCGGCGCGGGGAGGGCTGGAAGTTCCGGGCGCTCGGCGAGGGCTATTCGAACGGCCTGAAGGGGCTGGCGACCGACTTCGGCATCTCGGTGGACGAGTCGGAGGCCGCGCAGGAGCCCGACCCCTCCGACGTCACCCAGCTGCCGCCCCCGACGGCGCAGATCCAGGCCCCCGACCGGCCCTCCTCGGAGGCCCTGACGCAGCCGCAGGCCCCGCTCGTCCCGCCGACGCCCGAGGTGTCCCGGCCGCTGCCGCCCGAGCAGCCGGCGGGGGTGCCCGCGCAGCCCGCGTACGGCTACCCGCCGCAGCAGCCCGCGGCCACACAGCCGGCCTACGGCTACCCGCACCCGACCAGCCAGCCCGCCTACGGCTATCCGCCGGCGCCCGCCACGGCCGCCGCGGGAGCGCCGTCCGGGTACGGTTTCCCGCCGCCGGCCGCCGCCTCCCCCGACCCGGACTTCCGGCTTCCGCCGCAGGGGCCGCAGTTCATCGGGCGCTGACGGACCGGGTTCCGCGCGTCCGGGGGCCTTTCAGCGATCGGCCTTCGTCTTGAAGCCCCTCCCCCACTGGAGTCCCCACCCGTACAGCCGGTCCAGCTCCGCCTGGAATCCGTACACGAACTTCACCTCGCGGCGGACGAAGATCTCGTTCTTGACGTTCTCGATCATCACCACCGCGCAGGAGCGGGCCTGGGGATGGCGTTCGTCGAGACCGATCTCGATCCGCGGGCCGCTGCTGGGGTAGAGCGTGACCATGGCGTGCGTGCGGTCGAACGCGGGCGTCTGGTCGTAGATGTAGGCGAAGACCAGCAGGCGTTTGATGTTCTCGCGGTGGTCCAGGTTGATGTACATGGTCTCGCCCGAGCCCGACCCGAACCGGTCGTCGCCGCTGAGCTTGACGTACGGCGCGGCGTTGACGTCGCCGAGGAAGCCACCGAGGGGCTGGACCACGCCCTTGGTGCCGTCCTGGAGCTCGTACAGACAGCCGAGGTCGAGGTCGACGTTGACCATGGGCTGGCTGTGGCCGACCACCTCCGGCGGCTTGAGCGCCTTGAAGGGGTGGCGCAGCAGGCTCTCCCGCTGGAAGCCGCCGAAGTCGGAGGTCCGCATCCGCCAGCTCAGGTTGATCCGCAGGTGGCCGGTGGCCGCGCCCTGCTTGGTCAGGGACACCTGACCGTGCCGTTTGGTCAACTCGATGGCGTTGCTGGCCGCGCTGCCCGAGTCGAAGGCGCTCTCACGTCCGCGCCACAGTCCGTCCAGGAAACCCATTCCCGCCCCAAGTCCAGTCGCCGAACCCCGCTCGGGCCGCCCGGGCTCCCGGACGGCCGACGGGGCGGCCCCGAGGAGTGGTCCTCGGAAGCCGCCCCGTCGAGAGCGTTCCTCACCCGAAAGGCTGTCACACCCCGGAGGTGACCTCAGTCTTGTCGTCGGCGTTTCCCTCGGCCGCCGCCAGCCGCTTGTTGCGGCGTACGGAGGAGAGGAAGGACCAGCCGATGAGGATGACGCCGATGGAGCCGGTGACGAGTTCGGGGATCTCGTACTGGATGGTGACGAGCAGGATCAGCGCCAGGGCGCCGATGGCGTAGTGGGCGCCGTGCTCGAGGTAGACGTACTCGTCGAGGGTGCCCTGGCGGACCAGGTAGACGGTCAGGGACCGGACGTACATGGCGCCGATGCCCAGGCCCAGGGCCATCAGGACGATGTCGTTGGTGATGGCGAAGGCGCCGATGACGCCGTCGAAGGAGAAGGAGGCGTCCAGGACCTCCAGGTAGAGGAACATGAAGAAGGCGGCCTTGCCGGCCATGGCCACCACCGTGCGGGGCTTGCCCTCCCGGGCGGCCTTCTCCTCCTCCTCGTGCTCGTGTTCCTCCTCCTCTTCGAGCTTGTCCTCGAAGAAGCCGGAGAGGCCGCCCACGATCATGTAGGTGATCAGGCCCGCGATGCCGGACAGCAGGACCGTCTCGGCCTTGTCGACGTGGGCGCCGCCGTGCTGGTGGGCGTGGGTGGCGAAGGTCATGGCGGAGATCAGCAGGATGATCAGCGCGATGCAGACCGACAGCATGTCGATCCTGCCGAGCTTGGCCAGCGGGCGCTCCAGCCAGGCCAGCCACTTGATGTCGCGGTCCTCGAAGATGAAGTCCAGGAAGATCATCAGCAGGAACATGCCGCCGAACGCGGCGATGGCCGGGTGGGCGTCGGTGACGAGTTCCTGGTAACGGTCCTTGTCGCTGAGCGCGAGGTCGACGGCCTCGATCGGGCCGAGCTGGGCGCTGACGGCGACGATCACGACGGGGAAGACCAGCCGCATGCCGAAGACGGCGATCAGAATGCCGATGGTGAGGAAGATCTTCTGCCAGAAGGCATTCATCTTCTTCAGGATGCCGGCGTTGACCACCGCGTTGTCGAAGGACAGCGAGATCTCGAGGATCGAGAGGATCGCCACGATGCCGAAGGCGGTCCACCCCCCGAAGAGGATCGCTGCGACCAGACCGAGCGCGGTGACCGCGAACGACCAGCCGAAGGTTTTCAGAACCACTGGCTACCCCAGGTGTGTGTACGGGTCTCCCCCGCTGCCGTAGTCGGCTTTACGAAACGTTGACTCCGAAGTCTAGAGCGATGCCCCGCAGCCCCGACGCGTACCCCTGTCCCACCGCACGGAACTTCCACTCACCCTGGTAACGGTAGAGCTCGCCGAAGATCATCGCGGTCTCGGTGGAGGCGTCCTCGCTCAGGTCGTAGCGGGCGAGTTCCTGGCCGTCCGCCTGGTTCACCACGCGGATGAAGGCATTGCTGACCTGGCCGAACGTCTGGCCGCGCTCATCGGCCAGGTGGATGGAGACCGGAAAGATGATCTTGTCGCACTGGGCCGGCACCTTGGGGAGGTCGACCAGCAGGGACTCGTCGTCCCCGTCGCCCTCGCCGGTGAGGTTGTCACCGGTGTGCTCCACCGAGCCGTCCGGGCTCTTCAACTGGTTGTAGAAGACGAACCACTCGTCCCCCATGACCCGGCCGCCGCTGCACATCAGCGCGCTGGCGTCGAGGTCGAAGTCGGCTCCGGTGGTGGAGCGCGCGTCCCAGCCGAGCCCGATCATGACCTGCGTGAGGTTGGGTGCGGCCTTGGACAGGGAGACGTTGCCCCCTTTGGCAAGCGTGACGCCCATGATGGTCCCTCCCCTGGTGATGTCTCTCAGGTGGTCCTGCGCGTCCGGCGCCGCACGTAAACCGTGCGGCGCCGGGCGGTGTGGCCGCGGAAGGCGGCCGGGCTCGGGCGTGGCCGCCCGGGGCGTGTCCGTCTCAGACGTTCACGCCGAAGTCCTGCGCGATGCCGCGCAGGCCGGAGGCGTAGCCCTGGCCGATGGCGCGGAACTTCCACTCCGCGCCGTGCCGGTAGAGCTCACCGAAGACCATGGCGGTCTCGGTGGAGGCGTCCTCGCTCAGGTCGTAGCGGGCGATCTCGGCCCCGCCGGCCTGGTTGACGACGCGGATGAACGCGTTGCGCACCTGGCCGAAGGACTGCTGGCGGTTCTCGGCGTCGTAGATGGAGACCGGGAAGACGATCTTCTCGATGTCGGCGGGGACCCCGGCGAGGTCGATCTTGATCTGCTCGTCGTCGCCCTCGCCCTCACCGGTGAGGTTGTCACCGGTGTGCTCGACCGAGCCGTCCGGGCTCTTCAGGTTGTTGAAGAAGATGAAGTGCGCGTCACTGGCGACCTTGCCGCTGTTGTTCAGGAGCAGCGCGCTGGCGTCGAGGTCGAAGTCGGTACCGGTCGTGGTGCGGATGTCCCACCCCAGACCGACGATGACCGCGGTCAGGCCCGGCGCCTCCTTGGTCAGCGATACGTTGCCGCCCTTGCTGAGGCTGACTCCCACGAGTCCTCCATTGGTGTCCTGGGGCGGGGCGCCCCGTAGTGCGTCGGATATCGGATCAACGAGTCGATCCTAGTGACGGGTTCCCGGCCGCCGCAGGCCCCGCGGCCGAAGAATCACAGGGTGTCGAGCGCTTTGACGTACTCGTTCAGGTCACGGGCGTCCGGCAGACCGTTGACGACGGTCCAGCGCACCACGCCCTCCTTGTCGATGATGAACGTCCCGCGCACGGCGCACCCCTTGTCCTCGTCGAAGACGCCGTACGCGCGCGAGACGTTGCCGTGCGGCCAGAAGTCGCTGAGCAGGGGGTACTCCAGGCCCTCCTGCTCGGCGAAGACGCGCAGGGTGTGGATGGAGTCGTTGGAGACGGCGAGCACCTGGGTGTCGCGGTCGGAGAACTGCGGCAGCCGGTCGCGGACCTCGCACAGCTCGCCGGTGCACACGCCGGTGAAGGCGAACGGGTAGAAGAGCACCACCACGTTCTTCCGCCCGCGGAAGTCGGACAGCCGCACGGTCGCCCCGTGGTTGTCCTTGAGCTCGAAGTCGGGGGCCTTGTCGCCGACCTGGATCGTCATCGTCGTGTTCATCCCTTCGAGGTGGTTCGCTCCGACCACCCTACGCAGGGAGTACGACAGGCCGACGGACGGGCCGACGCGTGACGCGACCGGCCCGTCCGGGGTGGTTCAGCGCTTGGACTTGGCCGCCTTCGGCGTCGCCAGCCGGCTGCCGCTCCAGTCCTTGCCGACGCTGACGCTCTTGGCCGCCGTCAGGCCCGCCGTGGTGGCGGCCTCCGAGATGTCGCTCGGCTCCACATAGCCCGAACGGCCCGTCTTCGGCGTGAGGAGCAGGATCGCGCCGCCCTCTTCGATGTACGTGGTGGCATCCACCAGCGCATCCGTCAGGTCGCCGTCGTCGTCGCGGAACCACAGCACAACGGCGTCAGCCACGTCGTCGTAGTCCTCGTCGACGAGGTCGCTCTCGATGACGCCCTCAATGGCCTCGCGGAGCTCCTGGTCGACGTCGTCGTCGTAGCCGATCTCCTGGACCACCTGCCCGGGCTGGAACCCCAGCCTGGCGGCAGGGTTCGTCCGCTCCTCCGCGTGGTCCGCGGTCGCGCTCACGGGTTGCCTCCTGATCATGTCTTGGGAATAACTCAGCCACGCGCGTGCGCGAAGCATTGGCCGTAGTCCACACGGGCGGGACGGATCGCGCAAGTACCCGGCCGTGCAGACCGCCGAAACGGTGACGATCCTGGCCGGGTCACCGCAACTCCAGGCACACCATCATGGCCCGAAGTGACGCACACCACACCTTTGTGCCCCGTTTGGCCCTTTGGGAACCGTCTACGTGTACGAAGACTCGAATGGACGAGCCCTGTGCACACCGTACTGGTCGCGGCTCCGGATTACCTCCCGGTAGAGATGACGCCGACGGCCCCGAGGTGGACCATGGGGAGCGGCGCAATCCGGGCCGTACCGGTGACACCGCGGCCCGCCTCACGGCCCTCTGACAGGTAAGGAACAGCGTGGCTTCCGCATCCGATCGCAACCCGATCATCATTGGCGGCCTTCCGAGTCAGGTTCCTGACTTCGATCCCGAGGAAACGCAGGAGTGGCTCGACTCCCTCGACGCCGCGGTCGACGAGCGCGGCCGGGAGCGGGCCCGGTATCTGATGCTGCGGCTCATCGAACGTGCCCGCGCCAAGCGCGTGGCCGTGCCCGAGATGCGCAGCACGGACTACGTCAACACGATCCCGACCCGGGCCGAGCCGTTCTTCCCGGGCAACGAGGAGATCGAGCGCAAGATCCTCAACGCCACCCGCTGGAACGCCGCGGTGATGGTCTCCCGCGCGCAGCGGCCGGGCATCGGGGTCGGCGGCCACATCGCCACCTTCGCCTCCTCCGCCTCGCTGTACGACGTGGGCTTCAACCACTTCTTCCGCGGCAAGGACGAGGGCGACGGCGGCGACCAGGTCTTCTTCCAGGGGCACGCCTCCCCCGGCATCTACGCCCGCGCGTACCTGCTGGACCGGCTGAGCGAGCGGCACCTGGACGGCTTCCGCCAGGAGAAGTCGAAGGCGCCGTACGCCCTGTCGTCGTACCCGCACCCGCGGCTGATGCCGGACTTCTGGGAGTTCCCGACCGTGTCGATGGGGCTCGGCCCGATCGGCGCGATCTACCAGGCGCGGATGAACCGCTACATGCACGCGCGCGGCATCGCGGACACCTCGCGCTCGCACGTGTGGGCGTTCCTCGGCGACGGCGAGATGGACGAGCCGGAGTCGCTGGGCCAGCTGACCCTCGCCGCGCGGGAGGGCCTGGACAACCTGACCTTCGTCGTCAACTGCAACCTGCAGCGGCTCGACGGCCCGGTGCGCGGCAACGGGAAGATCATCCAGGAGCTGGAGTCGGTCTTCCGGGGCGCCGGCTGGAACGTGATCAAGCTGATCTGGGACCGCACCTGGGATCCGCTGCTCGCGCAGGACCGGGACGGAACCCTGGTCAACAAGATGAACACCACGCCGGACGGGCAGTTCCAGACGTACGCCACCGAGTCGGGCGCGTACATCCGCGACCACTTCTTCGGCGACGACCACCGGCTGCGCGCGATGGTCGAGGGCATGACCGACGACCAGATCCTGCACCTGGGGCGCGGCGGTCACGACCACCGCAAGATCTACGCGGCGTACAAGGCGGCGACCGAGCACAAGGGCCAGCCGACGGTGATCCTGGCGAAGACGGTCAAGGGCTGGACGCTGGGCCCGAACTTCGAGGGCCGCAACGCCACGCACCAGATGAAGAAGCTGACGGTCGACGACCTCAAGCACTTCCGGGACCGGCTGCACCTGCCGATCTCCGACAAGGACCTCGAGTCCGGTCTGCCGCCCTACTACCACCCGGGGCCGGACACGGAGGAGATGCAGTACATGCACGACCGCCGCAAGTCGCTCGGCGGGTACGTGCCGACGCGGGTGGTGCGGTCGAAGCCGCTGCGGCTGCCCGAGGACAAGACGTACGCGACCGTGAAGAAGGGCTCGGGCCAGCAGTCCATCGCGACGACCATGGCCTTCGTCCGCCTCCTCAAGGACCTCATGCGGGACAAGGAGATCGGCAGGCGGTTCGTGCTGATCGCGCCGGACGAGTACCGCACGTTCGGCATGGACTCGTTCTTCCCGAGCGCGAAGATCTACAACCCGCTCGGCCAGCAGTACGAGTCGGTGGACCGGGAGCTGCTGCTCGCGTACAAGGAGGCGCCGAACGGCCAGATGCTGCACGACGGCATCTCCGAGGCCGGCTGCACGGCCTCGCTGATCGCGGCGGGATCGGCGTACGCCACGCACGGCGAGCCGCTGATCCCGGTGTACGTCTTCTACTCGATGTTCGGCTTCCAGCGCACCGGCGACCAGTTCTGGCAGATGTCCGACCAGCTGGCGCGCGGTTTCGTCCTGGGTGCGACCGCCGGGCGCACGACGCTGACCGGTGAGGGTCTTCAGCACGCGGACGGCCACTCGCAGCTGCTGGCGTCCACGAACCCGGCGTGCGTCGCGTACGACCCGGCGTTCGGGTTCGAGATCGCGCACATCGTGCAGGACGGGCTGCGCCGGATGTACGGCTCCGACGAGGAGCACCCGCACGGCGAGGACGTCTTCTACTACCTGACCGTCTACAACGAGCCGATCCAGCACCCCGCCGAGCCCGAGAACGTCGACGCCGAGGGCATCGTCAAGGGCCTCTACCGCTTCAGCGAGGGCACGGCGGGCTCGCTCCCGGCGCAGATCCTGGCGTCCGGGGTCGCGCTGCCCTGGGCGATCGAGGCGCAGCAGATCCTCGCCGAGGAGTGGAACGTCAGGGCGGACGTCTGGTCGGCGACCTCCTGGAACGAGCTGCGGCGCGAGGCGGTGGACTGCGAGCGGCACAACCTGCTGCACCCGGAGGAGGAGCAGCGCACCCCGTACGTGACGCGGAAGCTGGCGGCGGCGCAGGGGCCGGTGGTGGCGGTGTCCGACTGGATGCGGTCGGTGCCGGACCAGATCGCGCGCTGGGTGCCGGGGACGTACCAGTCGCTGGGCGCGGACGGGTTCGGGTTCGCGGACACGCGGGGGGCGGCGCGGCGGTTCTTCCACATCGACGCGCAGTCGATCGTGGTCGCGGTGCTGACGGAACTGGCCCGTGAGGGCCACGTCGACCGGTCGGTGCTGAAGCAGGCCATCGACCGGTACCAGCTGCTGGACGTCGCCGCGGCCGACCCGGGCGTGGCGGGCGGCGACGCGTGACGCCCGTGGCGTGACGACGGGGTGGTGGACCTGCGGGCCCCCCGCCCCGTCCCGTTTCCTTACGATACGGGCCATGAAGCAGCAGTCGGCCCAGGTCCGCTGGGAACACCGCACCCAGCGGCCGCTCCTCGGCCTGGCCGTGGTCTTCGCCGTCGCCTACGCCGTGCCGATCGTCCGGCCCGGCGCGAGCCAGGACGTGGTCGCCCTGTGCACGGCCGTGGAGTGGGTGGTCTGGGGGGCGTTCGCGGTCGACTACGCCGTCCGGCTGGCGCTCGCCGAACAGCGCCTGGTGTTCCTGCGGACGCACTGGCTGGACCTGTGCGCCGTACTGCTCCCCCTGCTCCGGCCGCTGCGGCTGCTGCGGCTGGTGTCGACGCTGCTGCTGGTCGGGCAGCGCGCCCGGCTGGCCTCGCAGATCAGGCTGACGACGTATGTCGCCGGGGCGGTGGTCGGGCTGCTGATGTTCGGCTCGCTCGCGGTGCTCTCGGTGGAGCGGGACTCGCCGGACGGCAACATCCGGACGTTGGGCGACGCGGTGTGGTGGTCCTTCACGACGATGACGACCGTGGGGTACGGGGACCACGCGCCGACCACCGGACTGGGACGCGTGCTGGCCGTGGGCCTGATGCTGTCCGGGATCGCGCTGCTCGGTGTGGTGACCGCGAACATCGCCGCGTGGTTCATCGCCCGCTTCGAGAAGGACGACGTGGAGGAGCGGCGGCAGACGGAGGCCATCGAGACGCTCACCCGGGAGGTGCAGGCGCTGCGCGCCGAGGTGGCGGCCCTGAGGGCGGCGCCGGCCGAGGAGCGACGGTGACACGGGCGGGCCCCCGGCTCCGCGCCGGAGGCCCGTCCCTCGTGCTCCGGGTCAGAACACGCCGTAACCCGAAGTGGTCGCTCCGGCCAGCCAGATGACGGCCAGGAGCGTGTCGATGGCGCCCAGGACCAGGGCGATCAGGGCCGGCACCGAGCGGGAACCCGTCCAGCTGCGGCCCATCGCGAGCCAGCCGCAGACGATCGCCACCGGACCGAGGATGATCCCCAGCACGAAGAAACCGGCGACCGCGCAGATGGCTCCGACGATCCCGAGGGTCGCGCGATCCGGCCCGGTCCGTGACCACGTCCGGCCACGTGAGCGGGGGTGCCTGCGCGTTCCGTGTCCGAAGCTCGCCATCATCGACTCCCGGTAAGGGTTGGTTGACATGGCGGGTACCCCCGCTGCGGCGGCGAATTCACGTCGTGACGGCCATGACGGCGCCGGAAAGCCCGCTGCGGCGCGCCGCCTCCTCCAACAGCGCGCCGCAGTGGGCGTCTTCCGGGCCGGTTCGCCCCGAGGGGCGGACCCCGCCGTACGGTCCGTCAGATGTGGCCGACGCCCGCGCCCGCCTCCGCGTTCTCACCGCGCTTGGTGAGGAAGGCGACCAGCACCGCCACGGCGGCTACCCCGGCGGCGACCAGGGACGCCATGCTCATGCCGGAGATGAAGGTGTCGTGGGCGACGTCGGTGATCTTCGTGGCGATCTCCGGCGGGGTGCCCTCGGCCACCGGGGCCACACCGACCTGCACGGCCTCGGAAGCCTGTCCGGCCTGTTCCGGGGTGAGCGGCGGGAGCCCGGCCTTCGCCCAGTTGCCCTCGAGGTCGCTGTCGACCTTGGAGGCCATCACGGCGCCGAGCACGGCCGTACCGAGGCTGCCGCCGATCTGCATGGCGGCCTGCTGGAGGCCACCGGCGACACCGGAGAGCTCGAGCGGCGCGTTGCCCACGATGACCTCGGTGGCGCCGACCATGACGGGCGCGAGGCCGAGACCCAGCAGGGCGAACCAGAGCGACATCACGGCGCTGCCGGTGTCCGTCTCCAGCGTCGACATGCCGTACATGGCGAGCGCGGTGAACGCCATGCCGCCGGCGAGCGGGATGCGCGGGCCGACCTTGGTGATCATCACTCCGGCCAGCGGCGAGCCGACGATCATCATGCCGGTGAGCGGGAGCAGGTGCAGACCGGCGTCGATGGGGCTCATGCCGTGCACGTTCTGCAGGTAGAAGGTGACGAAGAACAGGCCGCCCATGAAGGCGATGGCCATCAGGACCATCAGCACGACACCCGCGGACAGCGGGACGGAACGGAACAGGGCCAGCGGGATCAGCGGTTCCCTGACCTTGGTCTCCCAGAAGGCGAAGGCCCCGAAGCCGGCGAACGAGCCGATGATGAACGACCAGGTCTGGACGTCGCCCCAGCCCCACTCGGGGGCCTTGATCAGTGCCCAGACGAGGCAGAACATCGCGGCCGACAGCAGGGCTATGCCGAGCAGGTCGAAGGAGCGCGGGGCGTTCTCCGCGCGGTGGTCGAGCAGGATCCACGCGCCGAGCGCGACGGCGAGGACGCCGACCGGCACGTTGATGAAGAACACCGACTGCCAGTTGACGTGCTCGACGAGGACACCGCCGAGGATCGGGCCGCCCGCGGTGGAGGCACCGATGACCATGCCCCAGATGCCGATGGCCATGTTGAGCTTCTCGGCCGGGAACGTGGCCCGCAGCAGACCGAGCGCGGCCGGCATCAGCAGCGCGCCGAACAGACCCTGGAACACGCGGAAGACGATGACCAGCGCGATGCTGTCGGACAGACCGATGGCCCCCGACGCGGCGGCGAAGCCGACGACACCGATGAGGAAGGTCTGACGGTGCCCGAAGCGGTCACCGAGCTTGCCCGCGGTGATCAGGCAGACCGCGAGCGCGAGGAAGTAGGCGTTGGTGATCCACTGGAGCTCCGACAGCGAGGCGCCCAGGTCGTCGCCGATGGCCGGGTTCGCGATGGCCACGATGGTGCCGTCGAGGGCCACCATCATGACGCCCACGGCGACGGTGATGAGGGTGTACCAGGGGTGCCCGCGCAGCCCCTTGCCCGGGGTCCCGTCCGACGGGGCGGCCGGCGTGCCGTCCCCCGGCCCCGTCTTGTCGATGGTGGTCTGACTAGTCATACGTTCGAGGCTAATGTCAGCCGCTGACAGTTGACAAACCAATTCACCAGTCAGTCACTGACAGGACACTCGCGTATAGCCTGAACAGGAGAAACAGTTCGAGGAGGAGCGATGGAGACGGCCGTGACCGCCGTGGGTGCGCTGCCGCGGCCGGGTCTGAGGGAGCGCAAGAAGCAGCGCACACGGGACGCGCTGGTCCGGGCCGCACTGGAGCTGATCGCCACGCGCGGGTACGAGGGGACGACCGTCGACGACATCGCCGCCGCCGTCGACGTCTCGCAGCGCACCTTCTTCCGCTACTTCGCCAGCAAGGAGGAGGTGGCGTTCTTCGTCCCCCGGCTCGCGGAGTCGCACGTCGTCGAGGCCGTACGCGAACGCCCGCCGGGCGAGGCGCCGCTGGAGGTGCTGCGCCGGGCCGTGCTGGACAGCTGGGACGGCATCACCGAGGCCGTCGAACAACTCGTCCCCCTGGAACTGCACATGCGCGTCTACCGGGTGATCGAGTCGACGCCCGTCCTGTTCGCCGCCCACCTGCGCCGCGCGGCGGAGCTGGAGGAGGAGCTGGCGCGCATCGTCGCCGAGCGCGAGGGGCTCGACGTGGACGCCGACCCCCGGCCGAGGATCCTGGTGGCCGCGTTCGGCGGGGTGATCCGCGTGGCGGAGCGGCGCTGGTCCGCCGGGGACGACTTCAGCGCGGCGGCCATGCGGGACCTGATGACGACCTGTCTGGACCATGTGGGACCGGCACTCACGGGGAACTGGCGTACGGATTGATCCCTGAATCGGCACAACGAAACGTGATCCCGGTCACTTGGTTCACGCGAGACACGCCCGTTCTCCTAGTGTGTCCTCCCAGTGACTTCCTTCGACACCTCCCCGCAACTGAACGTCTGGCGCGCGCTGCTCGCGCTCGCCGTCGTTTTCGTGATGCTGGCGACCACGGGCTGGACGGCACTGCGCCATCAGCGCCACCCCGCTCCGCTCCAGGCATCGCTCAACGCCTGGGAGCACGGCCGGATGGCCGGCCACCGGCTGCCGGACCCGCAGTCGGCGCCCGCGCGGCTGGCCCGGTTCTTCGCCTCGCTCACCGAGGGGCAGCGCGCGAGTCTCGCCCGGCGCTATCCGCTCGCGGTCGGCAACATGAACGGCGCACCGGTCCAGCTGCGTTACCGCGCCAACCGCATCGCGCTGGGACAGGCCCGCAAGGTCGAACTCGGACGTGTGCACGACACCCGCCTCACGGCCTCGGGCCAGCGGCAGGCGGCGCGCCGGCTGGACCGCTTCGAGGCGCTGATGCGCCCCGGCCGGCACATCCTCGCCTTCGACCCGGCGGGCCCCGGCCGGGTCGCCGAGGTCTTCGGCGACCTGCGCAGGGCCGAGCGGGTCTCGGTCGTCGTCCCCGGCGTCGACACCGACCTGCTCACCTTCCAGCGCACCCGGCGCACCTACTCGGCCCCCGTCGGCATGGCGAGGTCCCTGTACGCGGCGGAGCGCGACGCCGCTCCCTCGACCCGGACCGCCGTGATCGCCTGGGCCGACTACACCGCCCCCAGCGGACTCGGCATGGACGCGGCCACGGCGATGCGCGCCGAGGACGGCGCGCTGCGGCTGGACGCGCTGGTGCGCGGACTGCCCGGGATCGCTCCGGTCTCGCTGTTCTGCCACAGCTACGGCTCCGTGGTGTGCGGCGTCGCCGCACACCGGCTGCCGGAGCGGGTGACCGACATCGCGGTGGCCGGCAGCCCCGGCATGCGGGTCGAGAAGGTGTCCCAGCTCCACACCACCGCCCGGGTGTGGGCGATGCGGGACGCCGACGACTGGATCCAGGACGTGCCGTACCTGGAGCTCGGCGGTCTGGGGCACGGGGCCGACCCGGTGGCGGCGGGATTCGGCGCGCGGGTGCTGTCGGCACGGGAGGCGAAGGGACACGCCGGGTACTTCGAACCGGGCACGGACAGCCTGCGGAACTTCGCCGAGATCGGTGTTGGCGCATACCTCGCGGTGTCCTGTGCGGGCGAGGACGACGTCTGCCGGGCGGGTTTGTCCGGTACGACCACTACCGGACGCGCGTAGAGGCGGAGATACTGCGGTATGCGTGGGGAGGGGACGGAGAAGCTCGTGCCGCATACGATGAGCCGCATGGGTGATGTACTGGCCGGATTTCATGCCACCTGGGAGTTCGAGTCCGACTCCGTGCTCATCCGCTACGAACGGGGGATTCGAACACCCAAGCTGTTCCAGGCGCTCGGGGAGCGGCGTGTTCCACTGGAGGCGATCGAGGGGGTGACCCTCGCCCCCGGGAAGCGCGGGACCGTGGTCCTGCGCATCGAGCTCCGGCCCGGAGCCGATCCGCTGCTGGAGGCCGCCTCCGGGCAGTTGAAGGAGAGCAGCGACCCCTACCGGCTGGCGCTGCCCGCCGAACACGAGACGCTCGCCGAGTACTACGCCGACGAACTGCGCGCACAGCTCACCGAGTCCGGGCCCGCCGAACGCCATCTGGTGGCCGCCCCCGAAGTTCCGTTGCAGTTCAAGGCGTACGACGGCAAGGCGACCTTCGACGGCACGGCGGTGTCGTTCCGGTGGTTCTGGACGGGGGCGTCGTCGGCGAAGTGGAAGGCCGGCGACCAGCGGTTCGCGGTGGGTGAGCTGAGCGGGGTGGAGTGGCGGTCGCCGGAGGTGTTCGAGGGGCACCTGCGGTTGCTGCGGCGGGACGCGGGGGCGTCTTCCGGTCAGCCCGACCAGGATCCGGCGGCCGTGGTGTTCGGGCTGGGGTACGGGCCCGTGCACGAGTCGTTGCCGTTCGCGGCGGCCGTGCTGGCCGCGGTGCGCAACTGTGCGCCGGTGCCGGCGATATCCACGGCGCGTGCGCGCCGGGACCCCGCGGACATCGCCGAGCGGATTCGGCACTTGGGGGAGCTTCATCAGGCCGGGCTGGTGACCGATGAGGAGTTCTCCTCCAAGAAGGCGGAGTTGCTCGCGGAGCTTTAGCGCCTGCCGGGTGCGGTTGTGTTTCGGCCTCGGGCCAGCTGTGGCTGGTCGCGCAGTTCCCCGCGCCCCTGGGCAGGTTGTTCTACTCCCTGCCTGCGGATGTGAACGCCATGTCCTTGTAGCGGGCGCCTGCCACCTTCTTGGCGATGGGCTCCAGTAGGGCCAGTTCCTCCTGCGTCAGGGTGATGTGGGTCGCCGACGTGTTCTCCTCCACCCTCGTCGGCTTGCGGGTGCCCGGGATCGGGATCACCGGGAGGTCGTGGATCTCCGACTGCTGGTGGACCCAGGCCAGGGCGATCTGACCGAGAGTGGCGTCGTGGGCCTCGGCGACGGTGCGGATCGGGTCCAGCAGCGCCGCGTTGGCCGCCGCGTTGGCGCCCGTGAAGCGGGGCATCTGGCGGCGGAAGTCGTCGGCCGTCAGGTCCTGGTCGGCGTCGGCGAAGGAGCCGGTCAGGAAGCCCCGCCCCAGCGGGGAGTACGGGACGAGGGTCACGCCCAGTTCACGCGCGGCCGGTACGACCCTCGCCTCGATGTCCCGGCTGAACAGCGACCACTCCGACTGCACGGCGGCGATCGGGTGCGCCCCGTGCGCGGCGCGCAGTTCACCGGCCGTGACCTCGCTCAGGCCCAGCTGCTTGACCTTGCCCTCGCGCACCAGCTCGGCCATGACGCCGACGGTCTCCTCGATCGGCACGTCCAGATCGCGCCGGTGCATGTAGTAGAGGTCGATCACGTCGACGTCCAGGCGCTTCAGGCTCGCCTCGACGGCCTCGCGGATGTACGGCGCGTCGTTGCGGATGATCCGCCGGGTCGGGTCCTCCGGCGGGATCGACAGGGCGAACTTGGTGGCGACGACCACCTCGTCCCGGTGCGCCTTGAAGAAGGGGGCGAGGAACCGCTCGTTGTCGCCCGCGCCGTACGCGTCCGCCGTGTCGTAGAGCGTGACCCCGAGTTCCAGGGCCCGCTCCAGGGTCGCCCGGGAGGCGTCCGCGTCCGTGGGGCCGTAGGCGAAGCTCATGCCCATGCAGCCGAGGCCCTGCACGCCCACCGAGGGGCCGTCCTCGCCCAGTGCGGCCGTACCGATCCTGCCGACGTCGGTCATCATGCCCTCTCCGACGCCAGGGCCCGCCCGGCGTCCGCGTAGAACCCGATCTTCCGGTCGAGCACGGCGAGCGTGCCCTGGAGTTCGGCGATCCGGGACAGTACGTCCTCGCGGGTCTGCTGGAGCAGCTCGAAACGCTCGGTGTACGTGTGATCGCCCGCGCGGACCAGTTCCGCGTACCGCACCATGTCCGCGACCGGCATCCCGGTCAGGCGGAGCTTGCCGACGAGGGCGAGCCAGTCGAGGTCGCGGTTGCTGTAACGGCGCTGGCCGGTGTGGGACCGGTCGATGTGCGGCATCAGCCCGATGCGCTCGTACCAGCGCAGGGTGTGCGCCGTCAGCCCGGTGAGGGCGACGACCTCGCTGATCGTGTACTTGTCCGCGCCGTCCGGCCGTCGATTCCCCTGCGGCGGCCCGGCGCAGGTGTCGGCGCTGGCCCCCGTGGTCTCCGTCTCCGTCACCGTCATGCCCCCACGCTAAAACGCTGGAGTGCACTCCAAGCAAGCGGCGGAGGCGAGAAACGGGCGGGACTCGGAGGCGGGTGGCTGATTAGCGTGCGGTCATGACCTCTGTACGCCGTGCGACACCGAAGGACGCGGAGGAAGTGCTGCGTCTGCGCCAGGTGATGATCGACTCGATGCCCCTGTCCGACCCGTCCACGGCCTGGCACGCCGAGTCGCTGCCCGTGCTGCGCGACAGGCTGTCCGAGCCGGACGGCGCCTTCGTGGCGTTCGTCGTGGACCACCCGGAGCGGCCGGGCGCGCTGGCGGCACTGGTGGCCGGCTCGCTGGAGTACCGCATCGGCGGCGCGCGCAATCCGCACGGCACCGACGGTTACGTCTTCAGTGTCGCCACCGACCCGGGCGCCCGCCGCCGCGGCTACGCACGCGCGTGCGTGGAGGCACTGCTGGAGTGGTTCCGCGAGCACGGCGCCCGGCGGGTCCGCCTCACCGCGTCCCCGCAGGCCGAGCCGCTGTACGTCGCGCTGGGCTTCAGGCCCAAGCCGGACCCGTTGCTGGAGCTGACCCTCTGAGCGCTTAGGCTCGACGGCATGTCGTTGAAGAGCCTCGCGTTGATCGAGAACTGGCCGGTCCCCACCGCCGCGGCGGGTGTCGTACGGGCGGACGGCGCCGTCCTCGGCACCCGGGGTCCTGCCGGTCACCGTTTCCCGCTGGCCTCGGTCACCAAGCCGCTCGCGGCGTACGCGGTGCTCGTGGCGTACGAGGAGGGTGCGATCGAGCTGGACGAGCCGGCGGGCCCGGAGGGCTCGACGGTCCGGCACCTGCTCGCGCACACCTCGGGGCTCGCCTTCGACGAGCACCGGGTGACGTCGGCGCCCGGTGAGCGGCGGCTGTACTCCAACGCCGGGTTCGAGCAGCTCGGCGACCATGTCGCGAAGGCGACGGAGATCCCGTTCGCGGAGTACCTGCGGCAGGCGGTGCTGGAGCCGCTCGGGATGACGCGGACGTCTCTCGACGGCTCCCCCGCCAAGGACGCCGTCTCCACGGTGGACGACCTGCTGCGGTTCGCGGCCGAGGTGCAGGCCCCGCGCCTGCTGGACCCGCGCACGGTCGCCGCGGCGATGACGGTCCAGTACCCGGGCACCAAGGGCGTCCTGCCGGGTTACGGTCACCAGAACCCCAACGACTGGGGCCTCGGCTTCGAGATCCGGAACTCCAAGTCGCCGCACTGGACGGGCGCGTCGTCCTCCCCGCGCACCTTCGGCCACTTCGGCCAGTCGGGTACGTTCCTGTGGCTCGACCCCGACGCGGGCGCGGCCTGCGTGGCCCTCGCCGACCGTGCCTTCGGTCCCTGGGCGATCGAGGCGTGGCCGCCGTTCACCGACGCGGTGCTGGCGGAGCTGCGCGGCTGAGCATCGCGCGCCGGCCGGTGGCCCCCACGGCCACCGGCCGGCCCCGGCTTCCTGTGCCGGTCACCCGCCCGTCGGCGGCTGGTCCTTCGCGGGAAGGGCCCACAGGACCCAGTACGGGTCATCCCAGTCGCAGTAGAAGTTCACCCAACCCTGGGCGAGGAGCTCCTGCCCGTCCCGCGCGCACTCGAGCTGGCTCACCGTCCCACCGACCGCCCGGTAGCCCCAGGGGTTGGTCTCGGCGGCGGACGCCGGACCCGCGGTCAGCGGAATGGCGACCATCGCGGTGCCGACCGCGGCAGCGGCGGCGATACGCGAACGCCACGACTTCATACGTCTCTCCTCGTGGAAGGAGCCGGCCCCGGCGATGCCGGCCACCGGCCCGATGTGATGTGCCAGGGAGTATGACGGTGGAATCACGACTGCAGTTCAACGCGCAGAGGACGTCGGATGAACGCGGACGGGTCGACTCACAGCCGCACGAGCGGAATTGACGGTTCGTGACCTCATCGCGCGCACCTCGGGGTTCGCCCTCGACGAGCACCGTCCGACGTCGGCACAGGCACTCGAACCACACCGTCTTGCCCCGCCCGCCGGGGCGGACGGCGACACCCCACCGGTCGGTGACAGCGTCCACGATCACCAGCCCGCGCCCGCTCTCGCCGAGCCCTCCGCCGACGGCCGACGCGGGCAGCTTGGGGCAGTCGTCCGCGACCTCCACCCGCACTCCGCCGGGCTGGAGCAGGAAGCAGATACGACAGCGGCGATCCGGTACGCGCCGTACGGCGTGGGCGACCAGCTCGGTGAGCGCCGGCTCGGCCGCGTCGGTCACCTCGGCCAGCCCCGAGCCGACGAGATACGGCCGCAGGATGCGGCGCAGATGCCGGGCCGAGTGCTCCCCCCTGGCGAACTCGGCGTGGCACTCGGTGCGGACGGCCTGTTCTCCCGCCTCATCGGACTGGCCCTGCGCCGCCGACTCCCGAACCGGTTCCAGCCGTACGCGGAGACGGAGGCGAGGGCGGCGTACATCTCCACCGGGCAACACCGGCGGCGACTGCGTCGAGGCCGCCCCGCCCCACCGGTGCCGTCCCGTCCGCGACAGCAAGGACCCGTCCGGCCCTGTCGTCACCGTAGGCGCCGACGCCTGGCAGGCGTTCGTCGGCGGACTGCGCCGGGTCCCGTGACACCCATCTCCCTGAAAAGCGTGAGCACTCGGCAGGCGAATGCAACTCGCACGCTCAAACGAGCGTCGCATGAACGCAGAGGGCCGATCTGCTCACACATCTCGGAACACCACATGAGATCCGCGCCTCGGCGGAGCACCCCGAGCGGGGCCGGGCTCACACCGCGTGCATCTCCCACAGCGGGAGCTCCGCCGGCGCCGCCCCGATACGCGGCAGCGGGGCCCCGTCCGGCCCTGTCGTCGCCGTCGGCGCCCGTGCCCGGCAGGGACACACCTGTACCTGTGGAGTGACCCGACCTCACATCGGCCTCTCGCGAGCACGAATATGCTCGGAGTCCAACGAACGGGGGAGGACGCGGCATTGGACGGGCTCGCACCGAGCGATCCCCGGGAGGTCGGACCCTACCGGCTCCTCGGCAGACTCGGCAGTGGCGGAATGGGCCGTGTCTATCTCGGCCGGTCCCCGTCCGGCCGCAGGGTCGCGGTCAAGGTGGTCAGGAACGACATCGCCGACGACCCCGGTTTCCGTGGACGCTTCCGCCGCGAGGTCGAGTCGGCGATGAAGGTCGGCGGCTACTGGACCGCCGCGGTGGTGGACGCGGATCCGGAGGCCCCCGAGCCGTGGATCGCGAGCGAGTACGTCCCCGGGCCTTCGCTGCACAGCAGGATCGCCGACGGCGGCCCGCTTTCGGCAGCCGAGGTGCGCGACCTCGGCACCGGGCTGGCGGAGGCGCTGGCCTCCATCCACGCGCTGAACCTGGTCCACCGGGACCTGAAGCCCTCCAACATCCTGCTGACGGACACCGGCCCCCGCGTCATCGACTTCGGCATCTCCAAGGCTCTGGAGAGCTCGGGCGCGAGCACCGCGCTCACCCACACGGGCGTGGTCATCGGCACCCCCGGTTTCATGTCGCCGGAACAGGCCACCGGCGCGCAGGTCGGTACGCCGAGTGACGTCTTCTCCCTCGGCACGGTCCTCGCCCACGCCGCCACCGGTGTCGGGCCCTTCGGCACCGGCAGCCCGGTCGCTCTGCTCTACCGGGTCGTCGGCGAGGAACCGGACCTGTCCGCCGTCCCCGACGAACTGCGCGGCACCATCGCCCTGTGCCTCGCGAAGGACCCGGCGCGCAGGCCTTCGGCAGCCGCGTTGGTCGCCCTGCTCACGGGCGGAGAACACCCGACCGAGCCGGTCGGGGCGGCCGTGCCCACGGTCGCGTACACCCGCGGCATGGATGTCGCCGGTGCCGCGGGACCGGCGGCTCCCGCGGGGGCGGAAGCCCGGCCGGCTCACGCCGACGCTCCGCTGGAGCTCATCGACGGCGGCGAGGACCGCTTCCGGGGGATACGTCTCCGGCGCCTGTTCCAGGCCCTCCTGCAAGTGGCGGCGCTGGGGACGATACCCCTGGGCGTGGCCGTCGTGCAGGGCGTGGACGTGGTCGCCAACTGGGCCGCCGTCCTGGCCCTGTACCTGACCTTCGCGGTACCCACCGCCGTCTATTACTGGGCGGCCTGCCGCCCCTTCCGTGAAGTCTCCGAACTGGGCGTCGGCCACGAGGGAGTCACCCTCAGACGCGGCCACGGCATCGCCGAGCTGCCCTGGCGCGAGTTCGAACGCGTCCTGGTCTCGGTCGGCTCGGCTCCGTACTCCGTCACCCTCTTCTGCCGCTTCCGCGACCCCGGCGAGATCGACGTCACCGGTCTTCCGGCCAGAACGGTCTCCGTGCGTCCGCCGCTGGCGACCTTCACCCTCCTGGCCCTGAACCGGGCCGAACGCAACGCCTCCTGCTCCGAAGTCCACCAGGCGCTCCGTGCCTTCGCCCCGCCCGGCGTCTACCAGCCGCATCCCAAGGTCCTCAGGCGGAGCTCCCTGCAGACCTCCACCCGTTGAGGTCCCGGCGCCCCACCGGAGGGGCCCCGTCTAGACGGCCCGCATCTCCCACAGCAGCAGCTCCGCCGTCGGGCTCACGGCGACCGCCTCCACGTCCTTGGCGTCCGTGATGCGGGCCGCGTCGCCCGCGCCCAGCAGTTCGCCGTCCAGCTCCACCTCGCCGCGCACCACATGGGCGTACGCGTACGCGGCGTCCGGCACCGCCGTCCGCTCCCCCGCCGTCAGACGGCGTACGTGGAGCATCGCTCCCGCCTCCGGGAGGGCGTAGGGGGTGGAGTCCGCTATGCCGGGGACGACCTCGTAGGACGGGTCGCCGCCGGGCTCCAGCGGGGCCAGCCACATCTGGAGGAAGGTGAGAGGGCGGTCGCCGGCGTTGCGTTCCACGTGGCGGACGCCCGACGCGGCGCTCAGACGCTGTACGTCGCCGGGGCGGATCACCGTCTCCCGGCCCGTGGAGTCCTGGTGGGTCAGCTCGCCCTCCACCACCCAGGTCACGATCTCGGTGTGGCTGTGCGGATGCTCGCCGAAGCCGGCGCCGGGGGCCAGCCGCTCCTCGTTGCAGGCGATCACCGCGCCGAAGCGGAGGTTGTCCGGGTCGTAGTGGGGGCCGAAGGAGAAGGCGTGGCGGGTCTCGATCCCGGCCGCCGGATCGCCGCCCTGGTAGCGCTCGTGCGCACGCCGTACGTCCATCACGCCGTCCACCGTAGACCCGGCGACACGCGCGGCCGTACCGATAAGGCAGTCTTGTCCCCGTGCCCGAACCCGAAACCAGCACCACCGAAACCGCAGCGCGCCCCGCCCATCCGCACGCCGCGACGTTGAGGCGGCTGCAGAAGTCGTCCGGCAGCCTCGCCGCGCAGGCGATCGCGCGGATGGACGAGACGCTGTCCTGGTACCGGGCCATGCCTCCGGAGAACCGTTCCTGGATCGGCCTGGTCGCCCAGGCGGGCATCGCCGCCTTCACCGAGTGGTTCCGGCACCCCGAGGCCCCGCAGGCCATCTCCACCGATGTCTTCGGTACCGCGCCGCGCGAGCTGACCCGGGCGATCACGCTGCGGCAGACCGTGGAGATGGTGCGCACCACCATCGAGGTCATGGAGTCCGCCATCGATGAGGTGGCGGCGCCCGGCGACGAGAACGTGCTGCGTGAGGCACTGCTGGTGTACGCGCGGGAGATCGCCTTCGCCACGGCCCAGGTGTACGCCCAGGCCGCGGAGGCACGGGGTGCCTGGGACGCCCGGCTGGAGTCGCTGGTGGTGAACGCGGTGCTCAGCGGTGAGGCCGACGAGGGGGCCGTGTCGCGGGCCGCCGCCCTGGGGTGGAACTCGCCCGATCATGTGTGCGTGGTGCTGGGCACCGCGCCCGACGGGGACTCCGAACTGACCGTGGAGGCCATCCGGCGGGCCGCCCGGCACGCCAAGCTCCAGGTGCTGACCGGGGTGCTCGGCGACCGGCTGGTGGTGATCGCGGGCGGCAGCGACAACCCGCTCGGGGTCGCCAAGTCGCTGATCGGGCCGTACGCGGCGGGACCGGTCGTCGCCGGCCCGGTGGTGCCCGATCTGCTGGCCGCGACCCGGTCCGCGCAGGCCGCCGCGGCGGGGCTGAAGGCGTGCTCCGCCTGGCAGGACGCCCCGCGCCCGGTGCTGGCGGACGATCTGCTGCCGGAGCGCGCGATCGCCGGAGACCCCTCCGCGCGCGAGCAGTTGGTGGAGGAGATCTACAGACCGCTGGAGGAGGCCGGGGCCGCGCTGCTGGAGACGCTCAGTGTCTATCTCGAGCAGGCGAGCAGTCTCGAAGGCGCGGCGCGGATGCTGTTCGTTCACCCCAACACCGTTCGTTACCGGCTCCGACGTGTGACTGACGTCACCGGATGGTCACCCTCCGATGTACGCTCTGCGTTCACGCTGCGGATCGCGCTGATCCTGGGGCGTCTGGCTGATGGCGCTCTTCATCCCTGACCTTTTGTCGAGGCCCCACAAAAGCGCCTGCTGTTCTTCGTCCTTGTCCCCACGGGCGGCTGCGGCCGTCCCCAAGAGAGAGTGTGAGAGTGCTCGTACTCGTCGCTCCCGGCCAGGGTGCCCAGACTCCCGGCTTTCTGACTGAATGGCTCGCCCTCCCCGGTGCCGGGGACCGCGTCGCCGCGTGGTCCGACGCCATCGGACTCGACCTCGTCCACTACGGCACGAAGGCCGACGCGGACGAGATCCGTGACACGGCCGTCGCCCAGCCGCTGCTGGTCGCGGCCGGGCTGCTGTCCGCCTCCGCGCTCGGGGACGTGGCACCCGGTGCCGTCGCCGGTCACAGCGTCGGTGAGATCACCGCCGCCGCCTTCGCGGGCGTCCTCGACGACACCGCCGCGCTCTCGCTGGTCCGCAAGCGGGGTCTGGCCATGGCCGACGCCGCCGCGATCACCGAGACCGGCATGGCGGCGCTGCTCGGCGGCGACCCCGAGGTGACCGTGGCGCACCTGGAGAGGCTGGGCCTGACCCCGGCGAACATCAACGGCGCGGGCCAGGTCGTCGCGGCCGGCACCAAGGAGCAGCTCGCCGCGCTGGAGGCGGACAAGCCCGAGGGCGTGCGCAAGGTCGTCGCGCTCAAGGTGGCCGGCGCCTTCCACACCCACCACATGGGCCCCGCGGTCGACACGCTGGCGAAGGCCGCCGAGGCCCTGACGCCGGGAGACCCGCGGGTCGCCTACGTGTCGAACAAGGACGGCGGGGCGGTCGCGACCGGTGCCGAGGTGCTGGAGCGCCTGGTCGGCCAGGTCGCCAACCCGGTCCGCTGGGACCTGTGCATGGAGACGTTCAAGGAGCTCGGCGTCACCGCCCTCCTCGAGGTCTGCCCCGGCGGCACGCTGACCGGCCTCGCCAAGCGTGCGCTGCCCGGCGTCAAGACGCTGGCCCTGAAGACCCCCGCCGACCTCGACGCGGCCCGCGAGCTCATCGCCGAGCATGCCTGACGCCCTTAAGGAGCCGACCCGCATGGCGAAGATCAAGCCCAGCAAGGGCGCCCCGTACGCGCGCATCCTCGGCGTGGGCGGCTACCGGCCCACCCGGGTCGTGCCGAACGAGGTGATCCTGGAGACGATCGACTCGTCCGACGAGTGGATCCGTTCGCGCTCCGGCATCGAGACCCGGCACTGGGCGTCCGACGAGGAGACCGTCGCCGCGATGTCCGTCGAGGCGTCGGGCAAGGCGATCGCGGACGCCGGGATCGACGCCTCGCAGATCGGTGCCGTCGTCGTCTCGACCGTCTCGCACTTCAGCCAGACCCCGGCCGTCGCGACCGAGATCGCCGACAAGCTGGGCACGGACAAGGCCGCCGCCTTCGACATCTCGGCCGGCTGCGCGGGCTTCGGCTACGGCCTGACGCTGGCCAAGGGCATGGTGGTGGAGGGTTCGGCGGAGTACGTACTCGTCATCGGCGTGGAGCGGCTGAGCGATCTGACCGACCTGGAGGACCGGGCCACGGCCTTCCTGTTCGGCGACGGCGCGGGCGCGGTGGTCGTCGGCCCCTCCCAGGAGCCCGCGATCGGCCCGACCGTGTGGGGCTCGGAGGGCGACAAGTCCGAGACCATCAAGCAGACCGTGCCGTGGACGGACTACCGCGACGGGACCGTCGAGAAGTTCCCCGCGATCACTCAGGAAGGCCAGGCGGTGTTCCGCTGGGCCGTGTTCGAGATGGCGAAGGTCGCCAAGGAGGCGCTGGACGCCGCCGGGCTGACGCCGGACGAACTGGACGTCTTCATCCCGCACCAGGCCAATGTGCGGATCATCGACTCGATGGTGAAGACCCTGAAACTGCCGGAGCACGTCACGGTCGCCCGTGACATCCGCACCACCGGCAACACCTCGGCCGCCTCGATCCCGCTCGCGATGGAGCGGCTCCTGGCGACCGGCGAGGCGAAGAGCGGCGACACCGCGCTCGTCATCGGCTTCGGGGCGGGTCTCGTCTACGCCGCTACGGTCGTTACCCTCCCCTAGGCACTCCGTGCCGGATCATGTGTCCGGTACGCGAGGAAGCACCGCCACACCCTCTGGAATCACAAAGAAGGAGCGCCACCATGGCCGCCACGGAGAAAGAGATCGTCGACGGTCTCGCGGAGATCGTGAACGAGATCGCCGGCATCCCGGTCGAGGACGTCGAGCTGGACAAGTCCTTCACCGACGACCTGGACGTCGACTCGCTGTCCATGGTCGAGGTCGTCGTCGCCGCCGAAGAGCGCTTCGACGTCAAGATCCCGGACGACGACGTCAAGAACCTCAAGACCGTCGGCGACGCGACCAAGTACATCCTCGAGCACCAGGCCTGAGCCCTGCCGGGCCTTCCGTCCGTACGGGAGGCCCGGGGGCCGGGACCCCGGCCCCGCCACCCGGCGGTGGCGCCGTACGCATCCTCGTCACACGTTGGAGAAAGAATTCCGATGAGCCCGACCAATCGCACCGTGGTCGTCACCGGTATCGGCGCAACCACACCGCTGGGTGGCGACGCAGCCTCGACCTGGGAGGGCCTGGTCGCCGGACGTTCCGGCGTCAAGCCCCTCACGGAGGAGTGGGCCGCCGAGCAGGCGGTCCGTATCGCGGCCCGGGTGGCCGTGGAGCCCACCGAGGTCATCCCCCGGCCGCAGGCCCGCCGTCTGGACCGCTCGGCGCAGTTCGCGCTGATCGCGGCCAAGGAGGCGTGGGCCGACGCCGGTTTTGAAGCCAAGGCCGGCGAGGACCCGAACGTCGACCCCGACCGGCTCGGCGCGGTCATCGCCTCCGGCATCGGCGGTGTGACGACCCTGCTGGACCAGTACGACGTGCTGAAGGAGAAGGGCGTACGCCGCGTCTCCCCGCACACCGTCCCCATGCTGATGCCGAACGGCCCGTCCGCGAACGTGGGTCTCGCGGTGGGCGCCCGCGCCGGTGTGCACACCCCGGTCTCCGCGTGCGCGTCGGGCGCCGAGGCCATCGGTTACGCCATCGAGATGATCCGCACCGGCCGTGCCGACGTCGTCGTCGCGGGCGGCACGGAGGCGGCGATCCACCCGCTGCCGATCGCCGCGTTCGGCAACATGATGGCGATGTCCAAGAACAACGACGACCCCGAGGGCGCCTCGCGTCCCTACGACGTCGCCCGGGACGGCTTCGTCATGGGTGAGGGGGCGGGTGTGATCGTCCTGGAGTCCGCCGAGCACGCCGCCGCGCGCGGCGCCCGCGTGTACGCGGAGGCGGTCGGTCAGGGCGTCTCGGCCGACGCGCACGACATCGTGCAGCCGGAGCCGGAGGGTCGGGGCATCTCGCAGGCCCTGCAGAACCTGCTGGAGCGGACGGATCTCGATCCGGCGGAGATCGTGCACGTCAACGCGCACGCGACGTCCACGCCGGCCGGTGACATCGCGGAGCTGAAGGCGCTGCGGAAGGTGTTCGGGGACGACGCGGACCACTTCGCGGTCTCCGCGACGAAGTCGATGACGGGTCATCTGCTGGGCGGGGCGGGTGGGGTGGAGTCGGTGGCCACCGTGCTCGCGCTGTACCACCGGGTGGCTCCGCCGACCATCAACGTCGAGAACCTCGACCCCGAGGCCGAGGCGGCTGCGGACGTCGTCCGTGGTGAGGCGCGGAAACTGCCCGTGGACGGGCGGATCGCCGCGCTGAACGACTCGTTCGGGTTCGGTGGGCACAACGTGGTGCTGGCGTTCCGGTCCGTGTGACGGACGTCGGCTGCGGCGGTTCGAAGGGCTTCCACCTTTGGGTGGAAGCCCTTTGCCGTGCGGCGCGGTGGGGGTGTGCCGGGGGTTCCTTCGCCCCCGCCGCCCTTACCCGTCCCGTCCTCAAAGGGCTTCGCCCCTTTGACCCCAGGGGGAAGTCGGTCGGGTGCGGGGCCGTTGGGGCTTGTCGCGCAGTTCCCCGCGCCCCTTTCAGGGGCGCTTCTAGACCACCTGGTGGAGCCAGCGGACCGGGGCGCCTTCTCCCGCGTATCTGAAGGGTTCCAGTTCGTCGTCCCAGGGCTTGCCGAGGAGTTTGGCGATGTCCGACTCCAGGTCGGTCTCGCCGGTCCGGGAGCGGACCAGGGCGGCGCGGAGGCGGTCCTCGGGGATGAGGATGTCGCCGTGGATGCCGGTGACGGCGTGGAAGATGCCCAGGTCGGGGGTGCAGCTGTAGCGCTCGCCCTCGGCGGTGGGGCAGGGCTCGGAGGTGACCTCGAAGCGCAGCATCTGCCAGCCGCGCAGCGCGGAGGCGAGTTTGGAGGCGGTGCCGGCCTGGCCCTGCCAGGAGAACTCCGATCGCCAGGTGCCGGGGGCGGCGGGCTGGCGGATCCAGTCCAGGCTGACGCGCGTGCCGAGCACCCCGGCGACGGCCCACTCGACGTGCGGGCACAGCGCGCGCGGCGCGGAGTGCACGTACAGAACTCCACGAGTCGTCACCGGAACCTCCGGGCTGAGCGGGTCGTCTTGGAACGGACGGAACGGGCGCGGCCCGGGCGGACCACGTTGATGGCGAGGCTACCGTGCGACGGCGCAAGGAGTGTGACGTACCGTCGGTCCCGGTGCCGGGAAACGTACGTCATTCACCCGGCAGGACGCCTGTACGGGTGGGGGCGGGAACCCTCGTGCGTTGTCATGGGTGGGGGACGGACCGATCACGACCCGCGGGGAGGCGACGGATGGAGCAGGCGAGGCGGAGGCGCGGGCGCCCTTCACGGGCCGTGCTCGCCGTGGTGACGGCCGCCGCGCTGGGCGTGGCCGGCTGCGACGCCGTCGGCGACTCCCCCGCCCCGTCGGGCACGGGGGCGCGGAAGGAGCGGCCGTCCCCGAAGCCCACGCCCGTGTGGGACACCAGCCCGGAGTCGGTCGCCGCCGTGGGGGACTCCATCACGCGCGGCTTCGACGCGTGCGGGGTGCTGACGGACTGCCCCGAGGTGTCGTGGGCGACGGGCGGCAGCGAGGAGGTCGACAGCCTCGCCGTACGGCTGCTGGGGCGGGCGGGGGCGGATGAGCGGAGCTGGAACTACTCGGTGACCGGGGCCCGGATGGCGGATCTGCCGGGGCAGATGGCGCGGGCGGTGCGGCGGAGCCCGGAGCTGGTGGCGGTGATGGCCGGGGCGAACGACGCCTGCCGGGAGACGACGTCGGCGATGACGCCGGTGGCGGACTTCCGCGCCGACTTCCAGGAAGCCATGCGCACGCTGCGCGAGGCACTGCCCAAGGCGCAGGTGTATGTGGCGAGCGTGCCGAACCTGAAGCGGCTCTGGTCGCAGGGGCGGACCAATCCGCTGGGCAAGCAGGTGTGGAAGCTGGGCATCTGCCCGTCGATGCTGGGCGACGCGGACGCCCTGGACGCGGCGGCGACACTGCGGCGCGAGACGGTGCAGAACCGGGTGGAGGACTACAACGAGGTGCTGGAGGAGGTCTGCGCGGAGGACCGCCGCTGCCGCTTCGACGGCGGCGCGGTGTACGAGTACCGTTTCGGCACCGAACAGTTGAGCCACTGGGACTGGTTCCACCCCAGTGTCGACGGGCAGGCCGAGCTGGCCGAGATCGCGTACCGGACGGTCACGGCGAAGCAGCCGTGACCTATTGTTTCGCACATGAACGAACTCTTCGGCACACTTTCCGACGGCACTCCGGTGCACCGTTGGACCCTGGAGCGGGCGGGCGTACGGGTACGGATCCTGTCCTACGGCGGGATCGTGCAGGACGTCGAGGTGCCGGACCGGGACGGGCGGCCCGGGAACGTGGTGCTGGGGTTCTCCGACCTGGACGGCTACCTCCGGCATCCGGAACCGTTCCTGGGCGCCCTGATCGGCCGGTACGCCAACCGGATCGCGGGCGCCCGCTTCTCCCTGGAGGGGCGCGAGCACACCCTCGCCGCGAACAACGGGCCGAACTCGCTGCACGGCGGTGAGCGGGGCTTCGACAAGCGGGTGTGGGACGTCAGCCCGGTCGAGCACGGGCTGCGCCTCTCCCTGGTCAGCGCGGACGGCGAGGAGGGCTTCCCGGGCCGTCTGGAGGTCTCGGTGACGTACACGCTGGACGAGCGGGGCGCGCTGGGGATCGCGTACGAGGCGGTGACGGACGCGCCGACGCATGTGAACCTGACGAACCACTCGTACTGGAACCTGGCCGGCGCCGGCTCGGGCAGCGCGGCCGGGCACGAGCTGCGGCTCGCGGCCTCCCGCTACACCCCGTCGGACGCGGACCTGATCCCGGGCGGTGAGCTCGCCGACGTCTCCGGCACCCGCTTCGACTTCCGTGCGGCGCGGAAGGCGGGCACCGGGTACGACGACAACTTCGTGCTCGACAAGGGGGTGACGGCGGCCGCCGAGGAGGTCGCCGAGCTGTACGACCCGGCGTCGGGCCGGGTGCTGACGGTGGCGACCACCGAGCCCGGGATGCAGCTGTACACCGCCGACCACATCGGGGAGCCCTTCGCCCCCGGTGACGGCATCGCGCTGGAGACCCAGCACTTCCCCGACTCCCCGAACCGTCCGGAGTTCCCGAGCACGGTGCTGAAGCCGGGCGAGGTGTTCCGGTCCGAGACGGTGTACGGCTTCGGCGTGCAGTAGCCGGAGCGGGGCGGGGCGGGCCGCTGCGCACATGAGCCCCGGTCCGGGGTCAGGGTCCCGGGCCGGGGCTGCTCATGTGGGTGCTTCCCGGATCAGACGTTAATCGCTGCGGTGACATCGTGGTCCTCGATCAGCATGCCCGCTTGAATTCCGTACGAAGCCTTCACATATGACCGTGATGCGGTGGGGTTGCGCTGCCCGGTGCTCTGCGGGGCGCCCCGCGTGGGCGCGGGCCGGGGGGAGGTGGTTGCGCAACCCGGCGCCGGCGGGGTGCCTCCCAGGCCTTCAAGGCACTGGGGGAGGCACGACTGCCCGCGGATCGCGGGACGGGCGCCCGCTCACGCCCCGTGGCGTGGAGCGCGCCGGGCGCGCGATACTGCGGCCTTCGGCATCCCCGTGCCCCACGACGACGGAAGGCCCAACCCCCTTGAGATCCGTACGTGTTCGCATCGGTGTTCTCGGTCTGGCCCTGCTGACCGGTCTCGCCGCCCCCATGACCACCGCGACCGCCGCCGACACGACCGCGGCCCCCACCGTCGAGGAACGCCGCCTCGACGGGGCCGTCCCGCAGGAGATACTCCACCGCTCCGGATTCGCCGACGTGGCACCGGACTTCGCCCGCGCGCTCGACCGCGCGCACTCCTACGCCCAGGCCCGCCGCGCCGTCGTACGCGAGGGGACGGAGCTGTGGCGCAGGGCCGTCGACCGGGCGCAGGGGCGCGGACCGGCGGGCGGTGACCTCAGCCGGGACGACGACCGGCCGCTGTACTGGGCGCGGCTCGGGATGACCCGGGAACTGCGCGCCTGGGAGCCCGGGTTCCGGCTGGGCGAGGAGCGACGGGCGCGGCTGCTCGACGAGCTGGAGCGGACCTCGCGCGGACAGACCGCGATCGGCTATCCGCACGGCACGGGCATGAAGCGCGTCCTGGTGACCGGTTTCGACCCGTTCACCCTGGACCGGGACATCCGCATCTCCAACCCGTCCGGTGCCGTCGCGCTCGCCCTCGACGGCACGGTGATCGAGACCGCGGACGGTCCGGCGCGCATCGAGACGGCCGTGTTCCCGGTCCGCTGGCGGGACTTCGCGGAGGGGACGGTGGAGCGGGCGCTGCGGCCGCAACTGCCGAGGGTCGACCTGTTCACGACCGTCAGCCAGGGCCGGGTGGGCCGCTTCGACGTCGAGCGGACCAACGGGGCGTGGCGGGGCGGCTTCGGGGACAACGAGAACATCGGCCGCACGGAGACGATCCCGGTCACCGACCCTGCCTCGCAGCCGCAGTGGACGTCCACGACACTGCCGTACGCGGAGATCGTCGCCGCGGACACCGGGCGGTTCCCGGTGTACGACAACACGAGTGTGACGGAGATCCCGGCGGGAGGCACCGAGCCCGTCGTGCGGCCGCAGGGGCCGACGCCCGGCTCGACGGCGCGGGCCGGGGGCGGCGGCGACTACCTGTCCAACGAGATCGCCTACCGGGCGACGCTGCTGCGGGACCGGCTCGGGCTGCACGGGGAGCTGCCGGGCGGGCACGTGCACACGCCCGTCCTGCAGTTCGGCGCCGGGAACACCACCGAGGTCACCGACCCCGAGTTCGTACGGAACCGGCTGGACATCATCGAGCAGGTGCGGTCGATCGTGACCGTGGCGGTCAGTGCGACGGAGCGAACGCGAGGCTGACGCCGAGGCCGGCCAGGACGGACCCGATCACCTTGTTGAGGACCTTCTGGCCGCGCAGCATCAGGGTGCGCATCCGGTCGTGGGAGAAGAACACCGCGACGACGCCGAACCACAGCAGGTGGGCCAGCGACATGAACAGGCCGTAGCCCACCTGCTGGAGGACCGGCGTGCCGGGGCTGACGACCTGCGCGAAGGTCGAGACGACGAAGAGGGTCGTCTTCGGGTTGAGGACGTTGGTCAGGAAACCGGTGCGCAGCGCCGCGAACGGGGTCAGCCCCGTCTTGTTCCCCAGGTCGACGGTGACCTCGCCGCGGGTGCGGAAGGTGCGCACGCCGATGTACACGAGGTAGGCCGCGCCGGCCAGCTTGATGACCGTGAACAGGAAGGCCGAGGAGGCGATCAGCAGTCCGACGCCGAGCATCGTGTAGGTGACGTGCACCAGGACGCCGGCGGCGACCCCGAGCGCGCCGAGCAGCCCGGTGCGACGGCCGTGGAGGTAGCTGTTGCGCACCACCATGGCGAAGTCGGCGCCCGGGGCGATCACGGCCAGGACGGTGATGACGGCGACGGCGAGCACCTCGGTCATGACCGGGCGCCCTCCTCCTCGGACTCCTCGGCTCCGTCCCCGGCGGTCTCCTCACCGAGCAGGTCGCGGGCCATCAGCGTGGCACCGGCGACCGCACCGGGCATCAGGAACACGGCGACGAACGGGACGAGGAAGGCCACCGCCAGGGGTGTGCCGAAGCCCCAGACGAGGGTCTTGCGGGACCGCAGCAGGCCGAGCCGCTCGCGCAGTTCGACGCCGCGCCGCTGGAGCGCGACGGCGGTGAGCTCCTCGGTGAGGAAGAAGCCGGTGACGAAGAACCCGATCACCGGTACGACGGTCTGCCCGAGCACCGGGACGAACCCGAGCGCGAACAGCAGCACGGCCCAGAGCAGGGCGCGCACGACGATGCGGAGGCTGTCGCGGGCGGAGATCCACAGTTCCCGCAGCAGGGGCAGTCCGGACTCGGGTGCGGTGCCGTCGGGTGAGACGTCGCGGTCGACCTTCTCGGAGAGGTTCTCGTAGAACGGCTGCCCGATGAGCAGGGTCACCGCGGTGAAGGTGAGCACGGACAGCAGCAGGCCGAGCGCGAACAGCACGGCGGTGAGGAAGCCGCGGAACAGCCCGGCCCAGGGGCTGGACCAGTCGTCGGCGAACGGCGTCGCCCAGGTGACGAAGTCCTCGCCCCACAGCGCCAGCGCGACGAGCGCCGCCACGTACAGCACGAGGGTGATCAGCCCCGGCAGCAGCCCGAACCCGAACTGCTTGCCGTGCCGGGCCACCCACCGCTGGCCCGCCAGGAGATACCGGAAACCCGCCCCAAGATCGCGCATGACAAAACCCTATCGGGGACCTGCCGGGCGGTCCCACCCCGGCACCGGCCAAGGGGGAAGCGGGGCACATGACCACCACGCGATTCCAGCTCGTACGTACGGAATCCGAGCGCGACCGGCTGCTGAGGCGGGCCACACGCACGTGGAGCGGGACACTGCCCGGCATCGGGGCGGTCGAGCTGACCTGCCCCAAGGAGGCCTGGTACTCCTCGAGCGACCAGACCGTGCGGGTGTCGGGCGGGGCGGTTCCCTCGATGGTCTTCCGCGGCATCGGCTTCCGCGGTCTTCCCCGTATGGCGCGCGTGAAGCTCACCGCCGACGCGCACCAGGGCAGGCTGCACCGCCGTCACCTGGCCGTCACCCGGCGCGGCCGCGCCCTGCACGTCGACCTCGCGGGGCGCTCCTACCGGTACCGGGTGCTGGACAGCAAGCTCCGGCACGAGTTGTCGCGCAAGGGTGTCGTCGTCACCATGACCCGGTCGCGGTGGCGGCGTCCGGAAACCCTCTCGGGTGTCGCGCAGGGGGGTGCCGACGGGCTGGACCTCGCGCTCGCGATCCTGCTGGAGGGCGTGTACACCCGCAACCTCTCCTTCGGCGGCGCGGTCTACTCCTGGCCGGGGCGCTTCCTGAGCCGGGAGGACCTGGTGATCGACGTCCTGCTCGCGCCCTTCAGCTGACGGCGCCCGCGAAGCGAGGGCCGCACCCCACGTCCAAGGGTGCGGCCCTCGTCGTACGCAACGACCGCCGGGGGCACGGCGTCACGGTCGGATCAGAGCTTGACGATCATCTTTCCGGTGTTGTCGCCGCGCAGGACGCCGAGGAACGCCTCCAGGTTGTTCTCGATGCCCTCGACGACCGTCTCGCGGTACTTCAGCTCGCCCGAGCGGACCCAGGGGCCGACCTCCTGGACGAACTGCGGCTGGAGGTCGTAGTGGTCGCCGACGAGGAAGCCCTCGATGCGGCCGCGGGTCTGGATCAGCCGGGCGAGGTTGCGGGGGCCGGGGGCGGGCTCGGTGTTGTTGTAGACGGAGATCATGCCGCAGACGGCGATCCGGCCGTCCCGGTTGAGCCTGCCGATGGCCGCCTCCAAGTGGTCGCCGCCGACGTTGTCGAAGTAGACGTCGATCCCGTCCGGGGCGGCGTCGCGCAGCTGCTCGCTCACGGGGCCGGTCTTGTAGTTGAAGGCGGCGTCGAAGCCGTACTCCTCGACGAGCAGCTTCACCTTCTCGTCGGATCCGGCGGAGCCGATCACCCGTGAGGCGCCCTTGAGCTTCGCGAGCTGTCCGACCTGGCTGCCGACGGCGCCCGCCGCGCCGGAGACGAAGACGGAGTCGCCCTCCTTGAAGGCGGCGGTGCGCAGCAGGCCGGCGTAGGCGGTGAGGCCGGTCATGCCCAGCACGCCCAGGTACGCCGAGAGGGGTGCCGCCTCCGGGTCCACCTTGACGGCGTTCTTCGCGTCCACGACGGCGTACTCGCGCCAGCCGAAGAAGTGCAGGACGTGGTCGCCGACGGCGATCCCCTCGGCGTCCGACGCGACGACCTCGCCGACGGCGCCGCCCTGCATGGCCTTGCCCAGTTCGTACGGGGCGACGTACGACTTGGCCGCCGACATCCTGCCGCGCATGTACGGGTCGACGGAGAGGTACTTGTTCCGTACGAGCACCTGTCCCTCGGCCGGGGCGGGGACCTCCGTCTCGACGAGGGCGAAGTCCTCGGGCTTCGGCCAGCCGACGGGTCGGCTCAGCAGATGCCACTCGCGGCCGGTGGTGGGGGGTGTGGGGGCGGTCATGGCCTGGCACCTTTCCTCGAAATGGTTCACTACCTGAAACAACCATGCGGCTGAATATTTCAGGTTGTCAAGCAACCGGGTACCCTGGAGGGCATGGCCACACCCCCCGCCCCCTCGCGCCGCCCCGACGCCCTCACCCTGGAGGTCGTCGAGCTCATCGGTTCGGTGGTGGCCCGCTACCACGAGGAGTACGAGGAAGCCGCCGCCGGTCACGCCCTCACGGGTGCCCAGGCGAAGCTGTTGAGCCTGCTGTGCCTGGAGCCGCTGCCGATGCGGAAGCTGGCGCAGCGGCTGAAGTGCGAGCCGTCGAACGTCACGGGCATCGTCGACCGGCTGGAGTCCCGGGGCCTGGTGGAGCGCCGGCCGGATCCGGCGGACCGGCGCGTGAAGCTGGCGGCGGCGACGGCCGAGGGGCGTCGGGTGGCGCGGAGCCTGCGGGAGTCGCTGCGGTTCGCGCGCGAGCCGCTGGCGGGGCTCTCGGAGGCGGAGCGGGTGGCGCTGCGGGACGCGTTGCGGAGGATGCTGGGGTAGCGGCTACGGCCGGGGGGCGGGTGCCCCGTGTGGGCGCCGGGGAGTGTTCACACAGCCCAGCGCTTTGCGGGTGCCCCGCGTCGGTGTGGACCGGGGGTGGGTTGCGCGGCCCGGCGCTTGCGGGGTGCCGTCGCGCCCACCCGTGCCGCCCCAGCGGCACGACTGCCCGCGGAGGGCGGGGGCCGGCTCAGGTGCACCACCACAGGAAGCGGTCGCACGTCTCCGTGGGCTCCGGTTCCGGTTCGGGTTCCTGCGTGGTCGGGGCCGGCTCGGGGGTCTCCGGTTCCTCCGGGGACTCGGGGGCCTCCGGGGCATCCGGGGCCTCCGACGGTGGCGTCGCGGGGTCGGTCGTGGGCGTCTCCCCGGGGGCCGACGAGGCGTCCTTCCCGGTCTCGTCGGCCGCCTTCTCCGACTCCTCGTCCTTCGGGGACCCGGAGGCCGACGGGGAGCCGGACGCCCCCGGACCGGGGGACTCCGCGGACGTGACCGCGGCCGGGGCACCGCCCGGGGACTTCGCCGGCCCGAGCTCCGTCCCGCCGCCGTCGGTGGTCTCCTCCCCGGCCGCCGCAGGCTCGGGCGACGACCCGGGCGCGTCCAGTCCGAGTTCCGCGAGGCTCAGTCCGCCCGCCGCGAGGACGAAGCCCGCCGCGATCAGCAGCGTGCGGTTGCGCCGGCGCCGGTGCGCCGCGGCCTTGCGGTCCCGGCGGCTCTGCCCCGCCGCAGGACCCTCGTCCGGTTCCGGTTCCGGCCCTCGGCGCCGGGCCGCCCGGCGCCCGCGCGGCTCGTCGTCCCGCGCGTCCTCGTCGTCGTACTCCCCGGAGGCTTCCCCGGCTCGGGCCACCCCGTACGCCGCGCCCTCGTGCCCCGCGGGCGCGGCGGGCTCCTGCTGCTGGGCGCGGAGCGTCTCGGCGGGCGTGCCGCAGCCGGGGCAGGCCAGGGCGCCGTTGAGGTGCCGTCGGCACGGGTGGCAAAAGTCCATGACGCGGGAAGGTTAGGTTCCGTTCCGGCCCGCTTCATAGACCTTGCTGTGAAGGTTTGGTGCGGACCCTTGCCCAATGGTTTCGAAACTGTCGAAACCGTTATGCGCGCGACCCATTGACACCCCCGCCACCCCGTCCTTACTGTCACGCCAGCATTTCGAACGCGTGACGAAATATCGAACACGTCGAACTGCGAACACCGACGACAAGGTCCACCACCACAGCGAGGGGCTAACTGCCGTGCGCATCACCGGAATCAGCACACACGTGGTCGGGACGCCGTGGCGCAACCTGACGTACGTCCAGGTGCACACCGACGAGGGCATCACCGGAGTCGGCGAGACCCGGATGCTGGGCCACACCGACGCCCTCCTGGGTTACCTGAAGGAAGCCGAGGTCAACCACATTCTCGGCTCCGACCCGTTCGCTGTCGAGGACCTGGTCCGCCGGATGAAGTACGGCGACTACGGCCGCGCCGGCGAGATCGTGATGTCCGGTATCGCCGTCATCGAGATGGCCTGCTGGGACATCAAGGGCAAGGCCCTCGGCGTGCCCGTCTGGCAGCTCCTCGGCGGCAAGGTCACCGACAAGGTCAAGGCGTACGCCAACGGCTGGTACACCACCGAGCGCACCCCCGAGGCGTACCACAAGGCCGCGCAGGCCGTGATGGAGCGCGGTTACCGGGCGCTGAAGATCGACCCGTTCGGCACCGGGCACTTCGAGCTCGACCACCAGCAGAGCCTGTACGCGGTCTCCCTGATCGAGGCGGTCCGTGACGCCATCGGCCCCGACGCCGAGCTGATGCTGGAGATGCACGGCCGCTTCTCCCCCGCCACCGCCGTGCGCCTGGCCAAGGAGCTCGCGCCGTTCAAGCCGGCCTGGCTGGAGGAGCCGGTTCCGCCGGAGAACCTCAAGGCGCTGGAGAAGGTCGCCGCGAAGGTCGACATGCCGGTCGCCACCGGTGAACGCATCCACGACCGGATCGAGTTCCGCGAGCTGTTCGAGAGCCAGGCCGTGGACATCCTGCAGCCGGACGTCGGCCACATCGGCGGCATCTGGGAGACGCGCAAGCTCGCCGCGACCGCCGAGACCCACTACATGCTGGTCGCCCCGCACAACGTCGGCGGCCCCGTGCTGACCGCCGCGTCCCTCCAGGTCGGCTTCACCTCCCCGAACTTCAAGATCTTGGAGCACTTCAACGACTTCGCGGACGCGGAGATCAAGAAGGTCGTCAAGGGCGCGCCCCAGGTGAACCCGGAGGACGGCTGCTTCCACCTCTCCGACGCCCCCGGCCTCGGTGTGGAGCTGGACGTCGACGCGGCGGCCGAGTTCCCGCAGCAGCAAGCCCGGTTCGACCTGTGGGCCGAGGGCTGGGAGCAGCGCAAGCCCAAGGGCACCAAGTGACCGCCGGCCGCCCGGGAGGGGCTCGATGAGCACCCAGGTCGTCATCGAGGGGCCCGGCGAGCACCGCCTGGTCCCGCACGAGCCGCGCGAGCCCGGGGCCGGCGAGGCCCTGGTCCGGGTCCACGCCTCCGGCATCTGCGGCAGTGACCGCGAGGTGTACCAGGGCAACCGGCCCGAGGGGTACGTGCGTTACCCGCTCACGCCGGGCCACGAGTGGTCCGGGACGGTGGAGCGGGTGGGCGCGGGGGTGCCTCGGTCGCTGGTCGGCCGCAAGGTGGTCGGCGAGGGCTTCCGCAACTGCCAGGTCTGCGACCGCTGCCACGCCGGTGAGACGACGCTGTGCTCGGCGGGCTACGAGGAGACCGGCTTCACCCAGCCGGGCGCCATGGCCGCCACGCTGACCCTCCCGGCCCGGCTGCTGCACGTCCTGCCCGACGACGCCGACCTGAGCGCCGCCGCGCTGCTCGAGCCGGCCGCCTGCATCGCCGCCGCCGCGCTGAAGGCGAACGCCGTGCCCGGTGAGCGGGTGGCGGTGGTCGGCACCGGCACGCTGGGAATGTTCGCCGTGCAGTTCCTGCGGGCCAACTCCCCTGCCGAGCTGCTGGTGGTGGGCTCCCGGGGCGACCGTGAGGCGCTGTCCCGGCAGTACGGGGCCACCGACTTCCGCACCAAGGACAGGGAGCTCCCGGACGACTTCGACGTGGTGATCGAGACCGCCGGGTCCGCGGACGCGGCCCGTACGGCGGCCTCGCTGCTGCGGCGCGGCGGGCGGCTGGTCCTCACCGGCATCCCGGCGCCGGGGGCCGACGGGCTCGACCCCACGGACCTGGTCGTACGGCAGCTGGAGGTGCACACCGTCTTCGGCGCGCCGCCGGACGCCTGGGCGCACACCGTGCGGGTGTTCGCCGCCGGGCTGCTCGATCCGCTGCCGCTGGTGAGCCACGAGCTGCCGCTCACCGAGTTCCCGGAGGCCATCGAGCTGGTGGGGTCCGGCGACCCGAAGGTGGGCAAGGTCCTGCTGCGTCCCTAGTCCGTACGCCGGTACGGGGGCGACCTGACGGTCCCCGTACCGGCGTGCGCCCGGCCCCCTTCCCGCCCGACTCGTACCCCGAGCCGCGAACTTCGTCCGACATACCGAACCAAAGGACACCCTGTGACCGACGCTTCCGCCACGGCTCCCCGCAGGCCCGGTGAGCAGACCCTCACCGCGCTCGGCCTGAGCGCGCCCGCCCTCGACCCCGCCGACGCCTCGCCGCACACCTTCCCCGGCGGCGGCCGCTGGCGCACCGAGATCCCCTCGTGCGAGGGCCCCGAGGCGCTGGCCGTGGTCCTGAAGGAGGCCTCGCGCCTCGACGTGCCGATCCACCGGATCAGCCAGGGCAGCGGCGTCTGGATGCTGACCGACGCCGAGATCACCGAGATGGTCGAGGCCACCGCGGAGCGCGACATCGAGCTCTGCCTGTTCACCGGTCCGCGCGGCACCTGGGACATCGGCGGCTCCACCCGTACCGACTCGGGCGGCGCCGGACTGCGCGCCCGGGGCCACGACGCGGTCGCCGGCTGTGTCGAGGACGCCGTGCGCGCCACGGAGCTGGGCGTGAAGTGCCTGCTCGTCGCCGACGAGGGCGTGCTGTGGACGCTGCACCGGGCGCGGGCGGCCGGGCTGCTGCCCGCCGACACCACGCTGAAGCTCTCGGCGCTCGTCGGGCCGGTCAACCCGGCCTCGTTCGCGGTCTACGAGCGGCTCGGCGCCGACTCGATCAACGTCCCCAGCGACCTGACGCTCGATCACCTCACCGAGATACGGCGGGTTTCGGCCACGCCGATGGACATGTACATCGAGGCCCCCGACGACCTCGGCGGCTACGTGCGGATGTACGAGGTCGCCGAACTCATCCGGCGCGGCGCCCCGCTGTACCTGAAGTTCGGCCTGTCCAAGGCGCCCGGGATCTACCCGTACGGGCACCACCTGCGGGAGCTGACCCTGGCGACCGCGAAGGAGCGCGTGCGGCGCGGCCGGCTGGCCCTGGACCTGCTGGCCCGGCACGGCGCGGACGGCGACATGGCGCCGCTCGGGTCCCGGCTTCCGGGCGATCTGAGCCGGTTCGAAATTTCGTCATAACGTTCCGGAAACTCGACTTCACAGAAGTAGACACAGCCGCGCACAATCGCACGCACCTCTTTCTCGGTCCCCTGGTTCCACCCCCGGAAGCGCCCCGCACGTCCGGACCGACCCGCACCCACATCAAGGATGATGATCATGCGTAACCGCAGAGCCGCACTCGCCGCCGTCGCCTCGGCCGCCTCCCTCGCCCTCACCCTGACCGCCTGCGGCCAGAACAGCGAGGGCGGCAGCGAGGAGGACAAGGGCGGCTCGGACGGGGCCACCATCGGCATCGCGATGCCGACCAAGTCCTCCGAGCGCTGGATCGCCGACGGCGCCAACGTCGAGAAGGAGCTGAAGGCCAAGGGGTTCAAGACCAAGCTGGTCTTCGGCGAGGACGACCCGGACCAGCAGGTCTCGCAGATCGAGAACATGATCACGCAGGGTGTGGACGCCCTGATCGTGGCGGCGATCGACAACAAGTCCCTGGGCAACGTCCTGCAGCAGGCCAAGGACGCCGACATCCCGGTCGTCTCCTACGACCGGCTGATCCTCGGCACGGAGAACGTCGACTACTACGCCTCGTTCGACAACGAGAAGGTCGGCGAGCTGCAGGGCGGCTACATCGTCGACAAGCTGGGTCTGAAGGCCGGCAAGAAGGGCCCCTTCAACATCGAGCTGTTCGCCGGCTCCAACGACGACAACAACACCCGGTACTTCTTCCAGGGCGCGATGAACGTCCTGAAGCCGTACATGGACAAGGGCCAGCTGGTCGTCCGCTCCAAGCAGACCGACCTCAACCAGGTCACCACGCTGCGCTGGGACGGCGGCACCGCGCAGAAGCGCATGGACGACCTGCTCACCTCCAGCTACCGCAGCGCCCGGGTCGACGCGGTGCTCTCGCCCTACGACGGCATCTCCATCGGCATCCTGTCCGCCCTGAAGTCGGACGGCTACGGCTCCGGCAGCAAGGCCATGCCCGTCGTCACCGGCCAGGACGCCGAGGTCGCCTCGCTGAAGTCGATCATCTCGGGCCAGCAGACCCAGACCGTCTTCAAGGACCTGCGCGAGCTCGCCAAGGTCGCCGCGAACATGGTCGACGCGGTCCTCAACGACAAGGAGCCCGAGGTCAACGACACCAAGTCGTACGACAACGGCGCCAAGGTCGTCCCCGCCTACCTGCTGCAGCCGGTCAGCGTCGACAAGTCCAACTACAAGCAGGTCCTGGTCGACGGCGGCTACTACACCGAGGACCAGCTCAAGTAACCGGGCCCCTTCAAGGATTGGAAGGCACGACCATGGCGGGACCCGTCCTGGAAATGCGCTCGATCGTCAAGACCTTTCCCGGCGTCAAGGCGCTGTCGGACGTCACGCTGACCGTCCGGAAGGGCGAGGTCCACGCCATCTGCGGTGAGAACGGCGCCGGCAAGTCGACCCTCATGAAGGTCCTCTCCGGCGTCCACCCGCACGGCACTTACGAGGGGGACATCCTCTTCGAGGGGGAGCCCTGCGAGTTCAAGGACATCCGGGCCAGCGAGCAGCGCGGCATCGTCATCATCCACCAGGAACTGGCGCTGTCGCCGTTCCTCTCCCTCGCCGAGAACATCTTCCTCGGCAATGAGCACGCCACGCGCGGGTTCATCAACTGGAACGCCACCCTCAAGCACGCCACCGAACTGCTGCGCCGGGTCGGTCTGTCCGACCACCCGGACACCCGCGTCGCCGACATCGGCGTGGGCAAGCAGCAGCTGGTGGAGATCGCGAAGGCGCTCTCGAAGAAGGTGAAGCTGCTCATCCTGGATGAGCCGACCGCGGCCCTGAACGACGAGGACAGCGACAAACTCCTCGATCTGATCCTGGAGCTGAAGGAACAGGGCATCACCTCGATCATCATCTCCCACAAGCTCAACGAGATCCGCAAGGTCGCCGACTCGGTGACGATCCTGCGGGACGGGCGGACCATCGAGACGCTCGACGTGAAGGCCGCGGATACCAGCGAGGACCGGATCATCTCCGGCATGGTGGGCCGCGACCTGGAGCACCGCTTCCCGGAGCGCACCCCGCACCAGCCGGAGGAGGGCGCCGCCCCGGCCCTGGAGGTCCGCAACTGGACCGTGCACCACCCGATCGACCAGCAGCGCAAGGTCGTCGACGACGTGTCCCTCGAGGTGCGGCGCGGTGAGATCGTCGGCATCGCCGGCCTGATGGGCGCGGGCCGTACCGAGCTCGCGATGAGCATCTTCGGCCGCACCTACGGCCGGTACGCCGCCGGCACCGTCCTCAAGGACGGCACGGAGATCCGTACGAAGACCGTCCCCGAGGCGGTCGGCCACGGCATCGCGTACGTCACCGAGGACCGCAAGCACTACGGCCTGAACCTCATCGACACCATCAACCGCAACATCTCGCTCAGCGCCCTGAAGAAGGTCGCCCGGCGCGGTGTGGTGGACGAGCACGAGGAGCGGCAGGTCTCCGAGCGCTTCCGGAAGTCGATGAACATCAAGGCCCCGACGGTGTTCGAGCCGGTGGGCAAGCTGTCCGGCGGCAACCAGCAGAAGGTCGTGCTCAGCAAGTGGATCTTCGCGGGTCCCGATGTGCTGATCCTCGACGAGCCGACGCGCGGCATCGACGTCGGCGCCAAGTACGAGATCTACACGGTCATCGACAAGCTGGCCGCCGAGGGCAAGGCGGTCGTCTTCATCTCCTCCGAGCTGCCCGAACTGCTCGGCATGTGCGACCGCATCTACACGATGGCCGCGGGGCGGCTGACCGGTGAGTTCTCGCGGGCCGAGGCCTCCCAGGAATCGCTGATGCGTCAGATGACGAAGGACAAAGAGGTATCCCGATGAGCAGCACCGAAGTCACCGACAAGACCCCGGCGGCCGCGCCGCCGGGCAGGAACGGGGCGGGCGGCGGTGACGGCCTGCTCCAGCTGATGCTGGACGGCATGCGCCGCAACATGCGCCAGTACGGCATGCTGATCGCCCTCGGCCTCATCGTGGCGCTCTTCGCGGTGTGGACCGGCGGCGACCTGCTGCTGCCGCGCAACGTGTCCAACCTGGTGCTGCAGAACAGCTACATCCTGATCCTCGCGATCGGCATGATGCTGGTCATCATCGCGGGCCACATCGACCTGTCGGTCGGCTCGCTGACGGCGTTCGTCGGCTCGATGGCCGCCGTGTTCATGGTCAAGAACGACATGCCCTGGCCCGTCGCGGTGATCCTGTGCCTGGCCGTGGGCGCCCTCGCGGGCGCGGTACAGGGCTGGTTCATCGCCTACGGCGGCATACCGTCGTTCATCGTGACCCTCGCGGGCATGCTGACCTTCCGCGGTCTCACCGAGATCTTCCTGGAGGGCCAGACCCTCGGCCCGTTCCCCAAGGGTCTGCAGACGGTCGCCAACGGCTTCATGCCCGAGGTCGGTCCCGAGACCAACTACCACAACCTCACCCTGCTCCTCGGCTTCGCGCTGATCGCGCTCGTGGTCCTCCAGGAGGTCCGCGACCGCCGCCGCCAGAAGGAGTTCGACCTCGACGTCCTGCCCGCCAAGCTGTTCCTGCTGAAGCTCGTCGCGCTCGGCTCCGCCATCCTGGTCGTGACGATGCTGCTGGCCAGCTACAAGGGCGCCCCGATCGTGCTGCTGATCCTCGGCGCGCTGCTCGTCGGCTTCGGCTACGTGATGCGCAACGCCGTCATCGGCCGCCACATCTACGCCATCGGCGGCAACCTGCCCGCGGCCAAGCTGTCGGGCGTGCGGGACAAGAAGGTCACCTTCCTGGTCTTCCTGAACATGGGCATGCTCGCGGCCCTGGCGGGTCTGGTCTTCGCCGCCCGCTTCAACGCGGCCTCTCCCAAGGCCGGCCTCAACTTCGAGCTGGAGGCCATCGCCGCCGCGTTCATCGGCGGCGCGTCGATGAGCGGCGGCGTCGGCACGGTCCTCGGCGCGATCATCGGCGGCCTGGTCCTGGGCGTGCTGAACAACGGTATGAACCTCGTCGGCGTCGGCACCGACTGGCAGCAGGTCATCAAGGGCCTGGTGCTGCTGGCCGCGGTCGGCTTCGACGTGTGGAACAAGCGCAAGTCCGGTTCGTAAGTCAGCTCGGGCCCCGCCGGACGGCGGGGCCCCTTCCTTCTCGGGAGCCGCACGGATGGAACTGAACAGACGCACGGTCATCGCAGGAGCCGCGGCGGCCGGTGTCGCCGCCACCACCTCCCTCGGCGGAACGGCGCACGCCTCGTCGGGCAGGGGCGGACCGGTGAGGTCGCTCTTCGGCAGGCTCGCGGACGGCACCAAGGTCCACAGCTGGTCGCTGGAGAACGGCGGCACCCGGATGAAGGTCCTCTCCTACGGCGGCATCGTCCAGTCCCTGGAGATCCCCGACCGCCGCGGCCGGTACGCCAACGTCTCCCTCGGCTTCGGCACCCTCGAGGAGTACGTCGCCTCCAGCCCTTACTTCGGCGCCCTGATCGGCCGCTACGGCAACCGCATCGACAAGGGCCGCTTCACCCTCGACGGCACCGCGTACCAGCTCTCCGTCAACGACGGCGAGAACAGCCTGCACGGCGGCTCCCAGGGCTTCGACAAGCGGGTCTGGGACGTCGAGCCGTTCACCCGGGGCTCCGACGTCGGCCTGTACCTGTACCACACGAGCGTCGACGGCGAGATGGGCTACCCGGGCACGCTGCGCGCCAAGGTCACGTACACCCTCACCCGCGGCGGCGACTGGCGCGTCGACTACGAGGCCACCACCGACAAGGCCACCGTGGTCAACCTCACCAGCCACGTCTACTGGAACCTCGCCGGCGAGGGCAGCGGCTCCATCCACGACCACGAGCTGTCCATCGCCGCCTCCCGCTACACGCCGGTCGACTCGGGGCTGATCCCCACGGGCGAACTGGCGCGGGTCGCGGCCACCCCCTTCGACTTCCGCCGGGCCAAGCCGATCGGCCGGGACATCCGCACCGCGCACCAGCAGGTGCTGTACGGGCAGGGCTTCGACCACAACTGGGTGCTCGACAAGGGCGTCACCAGCCGTCCCGAGCAGGTCGCGCTGCTGCGTGAGCCGTCCTCCGGCCGCACGCTGAGGATCGCGACGAACGAACCGGGCCTGCAGTTCTACTCCGGCAACTTCCTCGACGGCACCCTCGTGGGCACCGGCGGCCGGGTCTACCGGCAGGGCGACGGACTGTGCCTGGAGACCCAGCACTTCCCGGACGCGCCGAACCAGCCGTCGTTCCCGTCGACCGTGCTGCGGCCGGGGCAGACGTACCGGACGACGACGGTCCATTCGTTCGGGGCATGAGCCCCGGGGGATCGCCGCCGTCACATTTTCCTCACACGAGCTGAACGGCGGCGCTTCCCGCTCCGTACCCCTGGGTGGCCCGTGCTCCCCCGCGCGGGCCATCCAGGCATGACGGGCCCGGCCCCCTCCCCGGCGGGCCCGTCGCACACGGAGGTTCCATGGCCGGCAACGTCACCTCGTTGTTCCGCAGCACCGCGGCGCACAGTCCGTCGATGGCGGCGCTGACACGGGAGAGCGACGGGGCCGGCCCGGTGGACTTCTGCATCCCCTGCAACCCGTACTTCCCCACCCCCGCCATGTTCGAGGACATGGCGGCCCGGCTGCGCGACATCATCACGTACTACCCGAGCAGCGCCGACACCATCACGGCCGAGCTGTGCGGCCTGCTCCGGCTGCCGCCGCAGTGCGTGGCGATGGGCAACGGTTCCACGGAGCTGATCACCTGGATCGACCACCTCCTGGTCCGTGAGTCCCTCGCCGTCCCCGTCCCCACCTTCGGCCGCTGGACCGACCAGCCCATGGAGACCGGCAAACGGGTCGACATGTTCCCGCTCCAGGAGGCCGGCGGCTTCGCCCTCGACCTCGCGCAGTACGCGGAGTTCATCCGGACCAGGGGCACCCGGGTGGCGGTGATCTGCAACCCGAACAACCCCGACGGCGGCTTCCTGCACAAGCACGCGATCGTGCAGTTCATGGACGCCATGGCCGACCTGGACCTGGTGGTGGTCGACGAGTCCTTCCTGGAGTTCGCCGACGCGGAGAACGAACCGAGCGTGGTGCAGGAGGCGATGCTGCGCCCCAACGTCATCGTGCTGCGCAGCCTCGGCAAGAACTTCGGCCTGCACGGCATCCGCTTCGGCTACCTGGTCGCCAACCCGGCGCTCGCGGGGCGGATCCGTTCCATGCTCCCCAAGTGGAACCTCAACTCCTTCGCCGAGCACGTGGTGTTCATGCTGAAGGAGCACGGCGCCGAGTACGCCCAGAGCCTGCACCAGGTCCGCCGCGACCGGATGGACATGTCCGGCCAGCTCTCCTCGCTGCCCGGACTGACGGTCTACCCGTCCCAGGGCAACTTCCTCTTCGTGCGCCTCCCCGTGGGCGCCGAAGGCACCGTGGTCCGGGACCGGATGCTCACCGAGCACCGGATCCTGGTCCGCGAGTGCGGCAACAAGATCGGCTCGTCCAGCCGCTTCCTGCGTCTCGTGGTACGCCCCCAGGTGGACGTGCGCCGCCTGGTGTCCGGCCTGGAACAGGTGCTCTACGGGACGTCCAGGAAGGGGGCCGCCGCGCCGGGGCAGGCCGCGGGCACCGGCTACAGCTCGGGCACGGCGGCCGTGGACCGCCTGGTGAGCCGGACCAACGGGTCGGGCACGCGGGGGCTCGCCGCCCAGGCCGCCGGTGCCGGCGCTCCGGGGCTCGCCGCCACTCCGACCACCGGCACCGGCATGCCGCTCCCCGCCGCCGTGCCCGCCCCCGCGGCGGGCACGGGCGGCGGGATGCCGGTGCCGGCAGCGGCTTCGGTGGTGACGGGGGTGCCTCAGCCGGTTGCTCAGCCGGTTGCTCAGCCCGAGCCGCAGTTCGTGCCGCAGCCCGTGCCCCAGCCCGCGCCGCAGTTCATGCCGCAGCCCGTGCCCCAGCCCGCGCCGCAGCCCGTGCCACAGGAGATCCCGCAGCCCGCGCCCCAGCGGGTTCCGGAGCCGGTCCCGCAGCCCGCGCAGCCGCTCGCGCCCGTGGCGCAGACGGCTCAGGCGCCGATGCCCGCCGCGGCGGCGTACCCGGCACCGGCGCAGATGCCGCCGCCCCCCGTTCTCACCCCGCCCGGTGTCCCCGCCCGCGGCGGCCTGACGGCCGCCCAGGTCAGGGGCACCGACGGCCTCTCCGCGGCCCCGGCGACGGGCTGGCCGGGACCGCAGACCGCCTGGCCCGACGCGGCGGGGATGGGCCGGACGGGCTGAACCACCGCGGACCTACGCCGGATCGAGCCGCCACTGCTGGCAGCCGTTGTTCAGCCAGGTCCACTGCCGTACGTCGGCGCCGTCCGCGGTGGAGCAGTCGGCGACGTCGGCGACCTTGCCGGTGGCCTGGTTGACGATCCGGACGTGCCCGCTGTCCGTCGCCACGAACCGGAACCGCTGACAGGTGTTGTCCAGCCACGACCACTGCCGCAGGTCGGCGCCGTCGGCGGACGAGCAGTTCTCGGTGTCCAGCACCTTGCCGGTGGCGGCGTTCACCAGCCGGTGGGTGTCGTCCCCGAGGTCCTCGAGCCGCCACCGCTGGTTGGCGCCGCCGTTGCAGGCGTACTGCCGCACGTCGGCGCCGTCGGCGGACGAACTCCCGGTCAGGTCGAGGCACTTGCCGCTGTTGCGGTTGGTGAGGGTGTAGGTGGTGGAGACGGCGGCCGACTCCCCCGAGGGCCCGTTCTGGCTCGCCCCGAGGCGGACGGGCGTACCGAAGTTCGGCGATCCGTCCGCGTTCCAGGTGAACTTCTGCGCCCGTGCCGTACGCCCGTTGTCGCACCCCTCGGACGCGGAGTCGTTGGCGTGGTAGACGATCCAGCTCTCCGTTCCGTCCGGCGAGGTGAAGAACCCGTTGTGGCCCGGCCCGTAGACGCCGTTGCCGTCGCTGCGCTGGAAGACGGGCGTGGACTTCTTGGTCCACGAGGAGGCGGAGGCCGGGTTCGACCCGGTGAGGGTGAGCTGGCCGAGCTTGTAGTCGGGGGTCCAGCAGCCGCTCGCGGAGTAGATCAGGAAGGTGCGGCCGCCCCGCTGGAGTATCTCCGGGCCCTCGTTGACGGTGCCGCCCTGCCGCTCCCAGTCGTACGTGGGCGTGGAGATCGTCGAGAAGGACGAACTCACCGTGTAGGGGTTCGACATGCGCGCGGCGACGACGTTCTGCGTCCCGTCGTGCGTGCTGCCGAAGAGGTACAGCTGCCCGTTGACGGTGGCGACCGTCGGGTCCAGCATCCAGGAGGAGTTGAGCTGCCCCTTGTAGCCGTACGGTCCCATGGGGTCGGATCCGGCGCTCTCCAGGACGTGGCTGCGCTGGGTGGGGTTGTAGTCGGCGACGTTCTGCCCGGCGACGTAGTACAGGTACCAGCGGCCGTTGAGGTAGTGCAGCTCCGGCGCCCAGATGTTGCAGCACCGGGAGGCCGCGTCGCCCTGCCACACCTGCACGCTGGGGGCGGTGGCGAGGCCGCCGAGGGTGGGCGACTTGCGGATGGTGATGACGTCGGTCCAGGACGTGCTGATCAGGTAGTAGTTCCCGTCGTGGCGGACGATCCAGGGGTCCGCGCCCTTCTGCGCCTTGACGGGGTTGGTGAAGGAGGCCGCCTGCGCGGACGACTGCCCGAGCGAGAGGGCGAGCAGCAGCGCGGCCAGCAGGGTCAGTAGGCGACGGGCCATCCGCTGCTCCAGTTCAGGAGGTTGATGCCGAGCTTGGGGGTGCCGTTGTCGTTGCCGTCGTAGTAGTGGTAGACGATCAGGTCCCCGTCGACGTCGTTCATGATCGACTGGCCGCCGGGGCCGATGACGCTGCCGTGCGACTCGAGGACGGGCGTGCCGCCGTTGTTCATCATCGAGACGCCGTTCTTGTCGCGGTACGGCCCGGTGACGCTGGTGGCGCGGCCGACCTTGACCTTGTAGGTGGAGCCGGTGCCGGCGCAGCAGGTGTCGTACGAGGCGAAGAGGTAGTAGTAGCCGTTCCGTTTGACGATGAACGGCGCCTCGACGGCCTTCGTCCCGGAGGGGCGGGAGGCGAGGGAGTAGCGGGTGGTGTTGGTGGAGAGCTGCTTCCCGGTGGAGGGGTTGATCTGGATCATCTTGATGCCGGTCCACCAACTGCCGAAGGACAGCCACCACTTGCCGTCGTCGTCGACGAAGAGGTTGGGGTCGATGGCGTTGAAGTCGCTGGAGGAGTTCGAGGTGTAGACAGTGCCGTAGTCGGTCCAGCTGCCCGGCTGTCCGGTGGTGGAGCCGGCCAGCCCGATGGCGGAGGTGTTAGACCCGAACTTCGAGACGGAGTAGTACATCAGGTACTTGCCGCCGTGGTACGAGATGTCCGGCGCCCAGGCCTCCGGCACGGAGGAGTAGTTCCGCCACCAGCTCGGCCGGGACGAGAACGCGTCGGCGCCGGCGGAGAAGGCGGTGCGGTCGCTGGAGGTCTTGCTGGCGATGCCGCCGCCGGTGGCGTAGAGGAGGTACTGCCCGGAGGAGGTCCGGATCATCGACGGGTCGTGCGTGACGACGGACCCGGTGACGCGGCCGGGGTTGGGGTACGCCGACGCGGTGGTCGGCATCAGGGCGAGCAGCGCGGCGGTGGGGAGCGCGAGCAGGGCGGTGCGCTTGCGGAGGGTGCGGCTCATACGGGGTTCTCCTTGCGGTGGGGGTCAGCGTGCGTTCGGCATCCCGAACGGCGATCGCAAGTTCGAACGGACCGTAGAATCGAACCACTTGCGCGTCAATGGTCCGCGCAGCCCCTCTTGCGGGCTGCGCGGAGCGAACCCGAAACACCGGGTGGGCATACGCACGGCAAACGGGCTTTGCCGGATCCGCCGGGGACGGAGGCGTACGCGGTGATCGCGGCGGGCGGGGACGTACGCGGTGATCGCGGCGTCCGGAGGAGTCAGCCGGTGACCGGTGAGACGGCGACGCAGCCGGCCGCGGAGACGGCGCCCGCACCGGACTTCTCGGCCAGCACCTCGCCCTCGTGGACGATCCGGCAGGACAGCTCACCGGAACCGCCCCCGGTGTCCAGGGTCACCGGTATGACGGCGGGAGCCTCGATGCCGCGCAGCGTCACCGTCTTCTTCCACGGCAGGGTGGGGTCGTCCACCGTCTCGAACTTCGGGTCGGCCGCGCTCCCGCCGCCCGCGTTGAAGTCGATGGAGTCGACCTTCCCGCCGGTCACCTCGTAGGTGACCTGGTACTCCTCGTCGACGCGCTCGTCGACTTCCTCGACCACTTCGTCCTCGGCCCGGTCGGCGGCCTCCTCGGAGCAGGCGCCGAGGCCGAGGGCCAGGCAGCCCGCGACGAGCGCGGACGTGAGGGAGCGGTGGATGCGGTTCATGCAGTTCATGCGGTTCATGCGGAAGGACCCCCATTCGAATGAACTGCCTTTGAAAAGAAGGTAGTTGAAGGGTGAGTCAGGTCAAACCGGGCTCTCTCACCCGGACGAGGTGGCCGACGGAGTCGGGCAGGACGGGGCGGTCGGGGAGGTGCTGGGGTCGGGAGACGGGGAGCCGGAGCCGGACCCGGCGGAGCAGTCGTCCGGGTCGGCGGGCGAGGGGCTCGGGCCGGTCGGGTCCGGCGACGGCGACGGGCTCTGCGTGGGGGATCCGCCGGGTGACTCCGAGGGCTCCTGGCTCGTCGGAGGCGCCGTCGGGGAGGTGCTGGGGCCGGGGGACGGGGAGGAGGACGGCCGCGGAGTGGGTGAGGAGGGGCCCGGGGACGGCGCGGGGCTACCGGGGGTGCTCGGGTCCGGGCCGATGACGATGCCGCCGCCGTCGTTCCCCTTTCCGCCGCTGCCCTTGTCCACGGGTTCGGTCGCCGGGGTGTCGCCTCCCGCGCCGGGACTCCTCGGGACGACGCCCTCGCCGTCGGGGACGGTGTGGACCCCCCGGCTGTAGAAGTCCAGCCAGTACCTGACCAGCCTCAGATAGGGGCGCGAGTGGTTGTAGCTGAGGATCGCCCGGTCCAGGTCGGCGGCCCGGCCCAGGTCCCGGTCGCCCGCGCACAGGTAGTGGCCGGCCGCCAGGGCCGCGTCGAAGACGTTGTTCGGGTCGGCGCGGCCGTCGCCGTTGCCGTCCGTGCCCCAGCGGGCCCAGGTGGACGGCAGGAACTGCATCGGTCCCACCGCGCGGTCGTAGACCGTGTCGCCGTCGTGGGCACCCCCGTCCGTGTCCCGGATCAGGGCGAACCCCCGGCCGTTGAGCGGTGGTCCGGTGATCCGGCCCCGGGTGGTGCCGTTCCGGTCGACCGCGCCGCCGCGCGCCTGGCCGGACTCGACCTTGCCGATCGCCGCGAGCAGTTCCCAGGGCAGCCGGCAGCCGGGGTCCGTCCTGCCGACGGAGGTCTCGGCGGCGCGGTAGGCGCGCAGCACGGTGGCCGGGATGCCGGACTGGGAGCGGAGGTCCCGCGTGAGCGCCGGGGAGGCCGACGCGGCGTCCCGGGTCCTCAGGGGCGGGAGTTCGGTGTGGTAGGAACCGTCGCCCGGCGGAACGAGTTCGGCGTACGGACCGCCTGCCGCCGTCCCGCGGGCGTCGTCGTCGGCGGGCGGGGCGGCGTGGGCGTCCCGCGCGTCCCCGAGGATTCCGGGGGCCTGGGAGGCCGTGAGGGCCGCCATCGCCGCCACGGTGACGGCGGTCGTCCGCAGTCCCCTGCGGGTCCGGCCGGTGCGCGGACGTCGTGTGCGGCGTACGGGCATGGCTGTCACTCCTGTCGGATGCGGGGCGGTCGCGCCCATGGGTTCCGTCGGCCGCGCGGTCCTCAGCGGCCGAAGGTGTCGATGCCGGAGACGAGCCACCGTCCGTCGCGGTGCACGACGTCGACGGCGAGCATGGCGCCCGCGTACACGCCCTCGTCCTGCGTGTCCTCGGCGTCCTTGGCGTCCTTGGCGCCCTTCGGGTCCTTCGCGTTCTTCGCGTCCTTCGTGCTTCCGGCGGTGGCGACGCTGCTCTGGTCGGCGTAGACGAGGACCCGGGCCCGGTGGCCGTCGATCCGTTCGACCGCGCTCTCGGTGACCGTCGTGGTGATCACCGCCTTCTGCTCGTCGGCCCGTTTCCGGACGTCGGCGAGCAGGGTGCGGTGCTGGTCGACGGCCTTCCCCGTGAGGAGGTCCCGCGCGGCTTTCCCGAGGGCGCCGGGGTCGGTGTGGTCGTAGGAGAAGAGCCGGTCGACGGCCTTGGACGTCTGCCCCTTGATCTCGCCGGTGCGGGCGAGGTCGGTCAGGGCGGTGTTGCGCCGCGCGGGGTCGTCCCGGAGCGCTTCGGCCTTCGCGTGCGCCCAGCCGGCGAAGCCGCCGAGGAGGACGGTCAGCGCGCAGAGCACCACGAGGCCCACCGGGCGGCGCGACCGGGTCCGGTCCGCCTTCCCCTCCTCGGTCGTCCGGGCCGTTCCGGTCGTCCCGGTCGTCCGCGCGGAGGACGAGGACGAGGGCGAGGTCGAGGGGCCGGGAGAGGACAGGACGGCCGTACCGCCCGTGCGGGTCCGGCTTCCGGTGCTCTCCGGGGCCCCGGTGGAAGCGGCGGGCCGGTTCTCGCGGGCCTGGCGGCGCCGCTGGCGGTTGATGTGGTGGCGGGTCGTCGACATCGTGCTGTCCTCTCGGTGCGGCGGCTTGCGCGGTGCGGAACCGGGTCAGCCGGTCGGTGCGCCGCCCACGGGGGCCTGTCCCAGGGCGCTCAGCTTCCACCGGCCCCCGGTGCGGGTGAGTTCGCCGAGCATGCGGCTGTCCTTGTCCGTCTTCGCGCCGTCGGACGCCCTGACGGTGACGCGCAGGGCGACCAGCACCCGGGCGCGGCCCGCGCGGTCGTCGAGCTCGGTGACGGCGCCCGACAGCACCCGGGCCGTGGTGACCGTCTTCGCCGCCTTCACCTGCTCGGCGAACTCGTCGCGCCCCGACGCCAGTTGTTCGTGCAGTTCACCGGTGGTCGACGACTCCCACAGGTCGAGGCCCCGGTTCAGGTCCCGGTGGTCGAGCGTGTTGAGGTTCTGCACGGCCTGCTCCCCGGCGGCGAGCGCCTCGTCCCGTTGCGCGGCGTACGCGGCCCGGTCGTCGTGGGCAGCGCGGTACCAGTCCTGCCCCGTCCAGGCCGCGAAGCCGCCCGCGAGGAGGGTGAGGGCGAGGAGCAGGGACGGCAGGGGCCGGGGGCGGTGTGCGGTGAGGACGCGGACCGCGCGTTCCATGGGGTGCTCCAGTCTCCCGCGCACGGGTCAGCGGGCCTTGAGGTCGACGATCCGCCACCGGTCGTTCTCGAGCCGGGCCGTGACGGTGAGCTGGGCCGCCGCGGTGGTGGCCTCGTCCTTGCCGCGGCGGGAGGTCTGGTCGAGGAAGACCAGCAGGCGCGCCCTGTCGCCGTCGAGTTCGATCACCCCGGTGCGGACGGCCCGGGTGCTCAGGGTGACGCGCTGCTCGGTGAGGTCGTCGCGGACCTGGTCGAAGAGGTCCTGGTACTGGCGGGCGGCGCGCCCGTCGAGGACGGAGCGTGCGGAGCGCTCGGCGGCCGCGGTGCCGTCCGGTGTGTAGGAGAAGACACGGGCGAGGGCGTTGGCGACCTCGCCGGCGACGCGGTGGGTAGCCTCGGCGTCGGTGAGCGCGCGGTTCCGGGCGGACTCGGCCGACGTGAGCCGGTGGGCGCCGTAGAGGAAGCCGCAGCCGCCGAGGACGAGCACGGCGGCGATCCCGGCGAGGACGGCCCGCCGTGTCCGGCGGGCGCGGACACCGTCCGCCGGGTCCGCGGAGGACTCCTCCGCAAGGCCCTCCGCATCGGAGCGCCCGTCCCCGGAACGCCGGTCCCCGGGTCCCGTCCCGGAAGCCTGGTCCGGTTCGGGGCCCGCTTCCGGGTCCGCGTCCCCCGCGGAATCCTGTGCTCTGCCCCCGCGCAGCAGCCGTACCAGTGTCATCGGTCCCCGTCCTCCTGCTCCCCCGAGAGCGGTACCGCGCTCAGCGCCCTCACCTTCCACTCCCCCTCGCCCGTGCGGGCCAGGACCGCCTCCAGGCGCTTGCGGTCGGTGGCCGGCTTCTTCGTCCCGGCGGGGGTGACCTCGACGCGGACGGTGGTGATCAGCTTGGCCGTGCCGGCCCGTGTGTCGAGCGCGGTGACGGCCGCCTCGGTGACCGTGCCGCGCGCCGAGGCGCCCGCCTTCGCCTCGGTGCGGCCCAGTTCCTCGCGCAGCGGCCCGGTGGAGGCGTCGCGCCAGGCCCGGATGCCCTGCTCGGCCCGCTGCCGGGTGGTGGCGTCGAGCGTGGTGAGCACGGCGATGCCCGCCCGTCCGTCGGCGAGCGCCCGGTCGCGCTCCCGGCCGTACGCGAGCGCGTCGTCGGTGCGTGCCTGCGCGTATGTCCACGCGCCGGTGCCGAAGAGGCCGAGCGCCAGGGTGAGGCCCACGCCGGTGAGGATCCGGGCCCTGTTCATCGCGTGCTCCCGCCGGCCGGGGCGAGGAGGCCCGCCAGGTCCCCCGGTGCCTCGCCGTCCTGGCCGGGCAGGGCGAGGGCGCCGGGGAGTGCGGCCGGTCCGCCCGTCCGTGCCCCGCCGCTGCCGGAGGGCAGGGATCCGGGCCTGGCCGGGTCGGGCACCGGGCCGCCCTTCGGGGCGTTCGCCGAGCCGCGCACGTTGACCCCGTCCGCGGCGGGGGCGGTGCAGGCCGCGCCGGTGTTGAGGGCGGGCGTGGTGCCGAGGTCGAGCCCGTTGCGGTAGCGCGTGGCGCCGTATCCGTCGGTGCAGGGCAGGGGCTTGAAGAAGGTGACGGCCATGCCGAGGTTCAGCTTCCCTCCGTCGACGGCGGTGGCGCCGGCGGCGACGGCCGCCGGGAACTTCACGAGGAGTTCCTCCGTGCCGCGCTGCCGGGTGACGGCGATCTCGGAGGTGGTGAGCAGATTGGCGAGGACGACGCCCAGGCTCGGGTCCAGGTCCCGCAGGACGCCGCTGACCTGGGTGGCGGCCTCGGGGGCGACGGTGAGGAGGCGGCGCAGGTCGGCGTCGGAGCCCTTGAGGGTGCGGGCCAGTTCCTCCGCCCCAACGGCGAAGTCACGGATGGCCTGCTCCTCCTCGGCCTGGGTGCGCAGGACGGTCTCGCCGTCGGTGATGAGCCTGGTGGTGGACGGCAGGGCGCGGTCGGCGGCCTCCACGAAGTCGCTGCCGCTGTCGAGCAGGGCCTGGAGGTCGTCGCCGTGGCCCTCGAAGGCCTTGCCGAACTCGTCCACGACCGTGCGCAGGTCGTCGAGCGGGACGGAGCGGGTGAGGTCGTCGATGCTGCTGAGCACGTCGGTGACGGGTCTGGGCACCTGGGTGTCGGCCTGTTCGATGCGGGCGCCCTCTGCGAGGTAGGGGCCGCCGTCGCCCTCGGGCCGCAGGTCGATGTACTGCTCGCCCACCGCGGAGAGCCCGGCGACCACGGCGCGGGTGTCGGCGGGGATGCGCGGGGCGGACTTCTTGATGCGGAGTTCGGCGACGACACCGTCCGCGGTCAGGCCGATCGGTCCGACGCGGCCCACGGAGACGCCCCGGTAGGTGACGTCGGAGTGGGTGAACAGACCGCCGGTGCGCGGGAGTCGCACGTCGACGGTGTAGTAGTCGGCGACGCCGACGTACCGCCCGAGGTCGGCGTAGCGGATGCCGAGGAAGGAGAGGGCGAGGACGGCGACGACGAGGAAGGCGAGGTTCTTCAGCCGTACGGCGAGGGTGATCAACCCGGTTCACCTCCCCGGGCGGCCGCCGGATCCGCCGGCGTTCCGGTGACGGGGACGGAGGGCAGGGGCAGCGGGGAGGAGGGCGTCGGTGAGGGCCGCCGGGACGGGGCCGCCGACGGCGCGGCGGACTTCCGTTCCCCGTCCGCCCTTCCCCCGGACCGCTCCCCGGACCGCTTCTCCCCGGCCGCTCCCGGCCCGCCGTCCGCCGGGGCGGAGGGCGAGGCCGTGCCCCGCGGCACCAGCGGCGGGATCACCCGGGTCCCGGGCACGGCGGTCATGTCCAGGTACACGTTGAGGTAGTCGCCCTTCACGCCCCGCAGCACCTCGTCGGTGAACGGGTACGTCAGCAGCACCTCCAGGGAGTCGGGCAGGTCCGTGCCCGCGTCCGCGAGCGCCTTCAGGGTCGGCGCGATGGCCTTGAGGTCGGCGATCATGTCGTCCTTGCTCGCGTCGATGGTGGTGACGGCGACGCCGGAGAGCGTGTCGAGGGAGCGCAGCATGGTCAGCAGTGAGCCGCGCTGCTTCTCGAGCGTCTTCAGGCCGGGCGAGAGGCCGGTGAGGACGGTGCCGACGTCGTCCTTGCGGGTGGCGAGGGTCGTGGAGAGCCGGTTGACGGCGTCGAGGGCGTCGGTGATGTCGCCCCGGTGGTCGTCGAGGTCGGTCACCAGGGTGTCGACCCGTTTCAGCACGGAGCGGACCTCGGGCTCGCGGCCGCCGAGCGCCGCGTTGAGTTCCCGGGTGATGGTCTTGAGCTGGTTGACCCCGCCGCCGTTGAGGAGCAGGGACAGCGCGCCGAACACCTCCTCCACCTCGGTGTTGCGGCTGGTGCGGGAGACCGGGATGACGGCCCCGTCCGCCAGCCTCGCGGCTCCGGTCTCCCGGTCGGGTGCGACGAGCTGGACGTACTTCTCGCCCAGCAGGCTGGACTGTTCGAGGCGGGCGGTGGCGTCGGCGGGCAGCCGTACATCGCCGTTGATCTTCATGGTGACGCGGGCCGACCAGTCGTCGCGGCCGAGCTCGACGGCGGTGACCCGGCCGACGGCGACGTCGTTGACCTTCACCGCGGACTGCGGGACCAGGCTGAGCACGTCCCGGAGTTCCGCGGTGACGGTGTAGGGGTGGTCGCCGAGGTCGGCGCCGCCGGGCAGCGGCAGGTCCTCGATGCCGTCGAAGCGCGGCGGTCCGACGGTGACCGCGCCGAGGGCCAGGGCGAAGCCGAGGCCGAGGGCGAGCAGTCCGCCCAGGGTGAGGCCGGCGGCGCCGCCCGTGGTGAGCACGCCGCGCCGCACCGCCGCGGCCCGCGGGCCGGGGTTCCGTGTGCCGCCCCTCATCGCTCCCCCTCTCCGGTGGCGGAGGAGCCGGTCGCGGGCAGCGGCAGCAGCGGTCCGCCCATGCTGATCTCGTTGAGGTTGGCGCGGCCGTCGAGGGTGCGGGTGTCGGGGTTGTAGGCGTTCACGACGTTGCCCGTGGCCAGCGGCGCCACGTCCAGCGCCTCGGCGAGCGAGGTCCGCTGCTCGACGAGGGTCCGGGTGAGGGGGACGAGCCGGTCGACGTTCTCCTTCAGCTCGTCCCGGTTGTCCTCGATGAAGGTCTTGACCTGGCCGAGGGCGGTGCCGAGTTCCTCGAGCGCGCCGGCCAGGTCGTCCTTGTTGTCGGCGAAGAAGCCGACGACCTCGTCCAGGCGTTCCTGCGCGGTGCGCACGTCGGTGTCCTTCTCCTTCAGCATGGTGGTGAAGGTCTGGAGGCTGCGCAGTGTGCCGAACAGGTCGCCGCTGCTGCCGTCGAGGGTCTTGGCCGCCTTGCCGAACTCCTCGACGCTCTCGCCGATGGCCTCGCCGTTGCCGTCGAGGTTGGCGGCGCCGGTGCTCAGCAGTTCGGACAGGGCGCCGCTGGAGTTGGCGCCGTCCGGGCCGAGTGCCTCGCCGAGTTCGGTGACCGAGTCGTAGAGCTGGTCGATCTCGACGGGGGTGCGGTTGCGCGCGGCGGGCAGGACGGCGCCCTCGGCGAGGGCGGGGCCCGCGCTGTATGCGGGGGTGAGCTGGACGTAGCGGTCGGCGACGACGCTCGGCGCGACGACGACGGCCCGCGCGCCCTCGGGGACCTTCACGCCCTCGTCCAGGAGGAGGCCGACGCGCACCGTGGTGCCCTGGGGCCGCACCGACTCCACCTCGCCGACCCGCACCCCGAGGATGCGCAGGTCGGACCCGGCGTAGACGCCGACGGCGCGGTCGAAGTAGGCGGTGACGCGGGTGCCGTCGGAGTCGAGGACCCGGACGGCGGTGAGGCCGCCGGCGGCCAGCACCGCGAGGGCGAGCAGGCCGGTGAGGACTTTTCTGCGTCTGCTCATCGCTCACCGTTCCCCTGGGCCGCCGTCTGTTTCGGCGGCAGGCAGCCGGTATCGGGCAGGGACGTCTCGGGCAGGTAGTCGCGGGGGACGACGCCGCACAGGTAGCTGTCGAACCAGCGGCCGTTGCCCAGGGTGTTGCCGACGAGGCGGTAGTACGGGCCGACCAGCGCGAGGGTCTTGCCGAGCTGGGCGTTGTTCTTCTCCAGGACGCCGGTGACCCGGCCGAGGGCCTTGAGGGTGGGGCCGAGCTGCTTCTCGTTGTCGTCGACGAGGCCGCTGATCTCGGTGCCGAGTTCCCTGCTGCCCTTGAGCAGGGCCCGGATGGCGCCGCGGCGTTCCCTCAGTTCGCCGAGCAGGGAGCCGCCGTCCTCGATGAGGGTCTCGAAGCTGGACTTCTTGTTCTCCAGCGTCTTGGTGAACCGGGCGCTTCCTTTGAGGAGTTCGGAGAGCTTCGCGTCGCGTTTGGAGACGGACTTCGACAGCGCGGACAGGCCGTCGGCGGCGGTGCGCACATGGGGCGGGGAGTTCTCGAAGGTGTCGGAGAGGGTCTCGAAGCTCTCCGCGAGCCGCCGGGTGTCGATGTCCTCGACGGTGGAGCCGAGGTCCTGGAACGCCTGGGTCACGTCGTAGGGGGAGGTGGTGCGGGACAGCGGGATGCGGCTGCCGGGGTCCTGCCGGGCGGAACCGAGCGGGTCGAGCGCCAGGTACTTGTCGCCGAGGAGGGTCTTGATGGCGATGGCGGCGGTCGTCCGGTCGCCGATCCAGGCGTCCTCGACCTCGAAGGTGACCTTCACCTTGGCGCCGTCGAGGGCGACGCCGGTGACCTCGCCCGCCTTGACGCCGGCGATGCGCACCTCGTCGCCCTCGCCGAGGCCGGCGGCCTCGGAGAAGTCGGCGCTGTAGTGCGTGCCGCCGCCGAACGGCAGCCGGTCCACGCGGTAGACGAGGACGGTGAGCAGGGCGAGGGCGAGCAGCCCGACGACGGCGACGGCGACGGGGTCGCGTTCCTTGACCGGCTTGAACCACGGGCGCCGGGCCCCGGTGGTCCGCTCGCGCCGCGCGGAGGGCCTCATCCGCGGCACCTCGATTCGGTGATCGCGATGCCGGTCGGCGGCTTCGAACCGTCGGAGGTGGTCACTCCGCTCACACGTGCCTCGCAGAGGTAGAGGTTGAACCACGATCCGTAGGAGGACAGGCGGGCCAGGGCGGTCATCTTGGCGGGGGTGCGCTCGAGGAAGTCCTCGATCTGCGGCGTGTGTGCGCCCAGGTTCGCCGAGAGCCGGCCCAGTTCGCGGATGTCCTGCTCGAGGGGGGCGCGTCCGTCCTCGAGGAGATCGGCGGTGACGGTGGTCAGGTCGCCCATGGCCTCGACGGCCTCGCCGAGGGGTTCCCGGTCGTCGTTGAAGCCGGTGACGATGTCCCGCAGGGTGACGACGAGGTCGTCGAAGCCGTCCTCGCGGTCGTTGAGCGTCTCCAGGACGGTGGTGAGGTTGTCGACGACCTGGCCGATCACCTTGTCCTTGGCGGCGACGGTCGTGCTGAGCGAGCCGATGTGGCGGATCAGGCTGTCGACGGTGGCGCCCTCGCCCTGGAGCACCTGCACGATCGATCCGGCGAGTTCGTTGACGTCCTTCGGGGACAGCCCTTCGAACAGCGGCTTGAACCCGTTGAAGAGCAGGGTCAGGTCGAGGGCGGGCGTGGTGCGGTCGAGCGGGATGGTGTCGCCCGCCTCGAGCGTGCCGGTGAGGTCGCCGCTGCCGCGGTCGAGGGCGACGTAGCGCTGGCCGACCATGTTGAGGTACTTCACGGCGGCGGTGGCCGACCGGGGCAGCCGGCGGTCGTCGCGGACGGTGAAGGTGACCTGGGCGGTGCGCCGTTGCACGACGCGGACGTCGGTCACCTCGCCGACCTCCACCCCGGAGATCCGTACGCTGTCGCCGTCGACGAGTCCGGTGACGTCGGTGAACAGGGCCCGGTAGGTGCTGGTGCCGGTGCTGACACCGGTGTTGGCGACGCTGAGACCGAGCACGGTCGTGGCGAGGCCGGTGACCACCACGAAGACCAGGGACTTGAGCAGCGGCCCGGTCAGCGGGCGGCGCCGGGTGTGCGCGTTGCCGGGGGCGGTCATCCGAGGGTCACCTCCGTACCGCGGTAGGCCGGGCCGACGAGCAGGCTGCTCCAGTCGGGCAGTTCACCGGGGTGCCGGCCGGCGGCGGGTGCGAGCAGTTCGTTGACCAGGTCGTTCTCCTGCGGGGAGTTGGCGGGCCCGAGGTCCTGGCCGGCCGCCGCGGACGCCTGCGCGGCGGGCCGGGCGAGGGTGCCGAGGTAGGGCACGGCGGGGCAGCGGGGGCCGCCGCCGGAGTCGTACACCGGGGTGTCGCGGCCGGGGCGGTAGGCGCCGCGCGAGGGGACGGTGGTGACGTCGACGTGGATGCCGGGCCGGTCGGTACCCTTGCCGAGCGCCCGGTCCATGGCGGGCACGAACTCGGCGAGGGTGCGCAGGGTGCAGGGGAAGGAGGGGGAGTACTCGGCGAGCAGTTCCAGGGTGGGCCTGCCGGTGGCGCCGAGCCGGATGATGTTGTCCTCGTTCTTCCGCAGGAAGGCCGTCATGTCCTCGGCCGTCCGGGTGGTGGCGCCGAGGGTGCGGGCGTAGGCGGCCTCCTGCTCGGCGAGGGTGCCGCTGGTGGTGGTGAAGTCGGTGAGCGCCGTGACGATGTCGGGTGCGGCGTCCGCGTAGACGTGGCCGACCTTCACGAGGTGCTTGAGGTCCCGGTTGAGGGTGGGCAGGTGGGGGTTGAACTCCTCCAGGTGCGCGTCCAGTTGTTCGAGCGTGTCGCCGAGCCGGTCGCCGCGTCCCTCCAGGGCCCGTGAGACGGCCGACAGGGTCGCGGACAGCTTCTGCGGCTGGACCGCGGTGAGCATCGGCAGGACGTCGTCGAGGACCTGCTGGAGTTCGACGGCGTTCTCGGAGCGGTCCTGGGGGATGACGGCTCCGGCGGCCAGCGGTTCGGCCGACGGCCGCTCCGGCGGTACGAGGGCCACGAACCGTTCGCCGAACAGGGTGGTCGGCAGCATCTGCGCGCGGACGTCGGAGGGTACGTCGTCGAGGGCGCCGGGCTTCATGGCGAGGGTGAGCCGGGCCCCGTCGCCGGTGGCGTCGACGGCGCGGACCTCGCCGACGACGACGCCGCGCAGTTTGACCTCGGCGCCCAGGTGCATCTCGTTGCCGACGCTGCCGGTCTCGACGACCACCGGGTCGGAGTCGGTGAATTTCTTGTCGTAGACGGCGACGGCCAGCCAGACCAGCAGGGCGGGCACCAGCAGGAACACCACCCCGGCGGACCGGCGGCGCAGCGTCTCGCCTCGGGTCGCGCTCATCTCACCCCGCCACCTTCACGGTCGTGGTCGCGCCCCACAGGGCGAGCGACAGGAAGAAGTCGGTGACGCTGATCAGCACGATGGCGTTGCGCACCGACCGGCCGACGGCGACGCCGACGCCGGCGGGGCCGCCCGTGGCGCGGTAGCCGTAGTAGCAGTGGGCGAGGATCACCATCACGCTGAAGACCAGCACCTTCAGCACCGAGAGCAGGACGTCCGTCGGGGAGAGGAAGAGGTTGAAGTAGTGGTCGTAGGTGCCCCGGGACTGGCCGTTGAACAGGACGGTCACGTAGCGGGACGCCAGGTAGGAGGAGAGCAGCCCGATCGCGTAGAGCGGGACGATGGCGACGACCCCGGCGATGATGCGGGTGGTGACCAGGTAGGGCATGGAGCGGATGCCCATCCCCTCGAGGGCGTCGACCTCCTCGTTGATGCGCATGGCGCCGAGCTGGGCGGTGAAGCCGGCGCCGACGGTCGCCGAGAGGGCGAGTCCGGCGACGAGGGGGGCGATCTCGCGGGTGTTGAAGTAGGCGGAGACGAAGCCGGTGAACGCGGCCGTACCGATCTGGTCGAGGGCCGCGTAGCCCTGGAGTCCGACGACGGTTCCGGTGAAGAGCGTCATCGCGATCATCACGCCGATGGTGCCGCCGATGACGCCGAGGCCGCCGGAGCCGAAGGCGACCTCGGCGAGGAGGCGCTGCACCTCCTTGAGGTAGCGGCGCAGGGTCCGCGGGATCCACAGCAGCGCCCGGGCGTAGAAGAGCAGGTGGTCGCCGGAGCGGTCGAGCAGGGCGAGCGGGGAGGCCATCGGGCCTCAGCCTCCCTTCGGCGGGACGATCTGGAGGTAGACGCCCGTCATCACCATGTTCACGAAGAAGAGCAGGAGGAAGGTGATGACGACGGACTGGTTGACGGCGTCGCCGACGCCCTTGGGGCCGCCGCGCGGGTTGAGTCCCCGGTGGGCGGCGACGATGCCCGCGATGAACCCGAAGACCAGCGCCTTGAGTTCGCTGATGTACAGGTCGGCCGGCTGGGCGAGGGCGGAGAAGCTGGACAGGTAGGCGCCGGGGGTGCCGTCCTGCAGGATGACGTTGAAGAAGTAGCCGCCGAGGGTGCCGACGACGGAGACCAGTCCGTTGAGCAGGACCGCCACGCCCATGGTGGCCAGGACCCGGGGCACGACGAGGCGTTGCACGGGTGAGACGCCCATGACCTCCATGGCGTCGAGTTCCTCGCGGATCTTGCGGGAGCCGAGGTCGGCGCAGATGGCGGAGCCGCCGGCGCCGGCGATCAGCAGGGCCACGATGAGCGGGCTCGCCTGCTGGACGACGGCGAGGACGCTGGCGCCTCCGGTGAACGACTGGGCGCCCAGCTGCTGGGTCAGGGAGCCGACCTGGAGCGCGATGACGGCGCCGAAGGGGATCGAGACGAGGGCGGCGGGCAGGATGGTGACGCTCGCGATGAACCAGAACTGCTCGACGAACTCGCGGAACTGGAAGGGTCTTCGGAAGACGGCGCGGCCCACTTCGGCGGCGAGCGCGAAGAGCCGGCCGGTCTGCCGAAGGGCGCCGGTGATCATGTGCCGCTCCCGGCGGCGGGCATCGGCAGGGTGGGTGCCCCGGCGCTCTCCGCGTAGGTCCTGCGGATGGCGGAGCGCGCGGCGGGCGGCAACTGGTCGATCATGCCCATGACGCGGTCGCGCCGCCGGGCGACGGCCCGGCGCGGCGGGAGGCCGGGTGACGGCTCGAGCTGCGGGACGATGGTCCGGGGCCGGGCCGCGGCGGCGTCCGCGGCGTCCGCCTCGGCGGCGAGGGTGGCCGCGTCCTTCTCCTCGGACATCCCGATGGGGCCCTCGCGCCGGCCGTCGAGGAACTGGGCCACCACCGGCTCCTCGCTGGTGAGCAGCACCTCGCGCGGGCCGAAGGTGACGAGCTCGCGCCGGAAGAGCATGCCCATGTTGTCGGGTACGGTCGCGGCGATGTCGAGGTTGTGGGTGACGATCAGCATCGTCGCGTCGATCTGCGCGTTCAGGTCGATCAGCAGCTGGGAGAGGTAGGCGGTGCGGACCGGGTCGAGCCCGGAGTCCGGTTCGTCGCAGAGGATGATCTGCGGGTCCAGCACGAGCGCGCGGGCCAGGCCGGCCCGCTTGCGCATGCCGCCGCTGATCTCCCCCGGGAGCTTGCCCTCCGCGCCCAGCAGCCCGACGACCTCGATCCGCTCCATGACGATGCGGCGGATCTCGGACTCCTTCTTGCGGGTGTGCTCGCGCAGCGGGAAGGCGATGTTGTCGAAGAGGGACATGGACCCGAAGAGGGCTCCGTCCTGGAACATGAGCCCGAACAATTTCCGGGTTTCGTATACATCCCTTTCGGGACTGTTCACCATGTCCACCCCGTTGATGAGAACACGGCCCTTCTCGGGTTTGAGCAACCCTATGAGCGACTTCAGGAAGACGGTCTTCCCGGTGCCGGACGGCCCCAGCATCACGCTCACCTCTCCGGCAGGAAGGGTGAGTGTCACGTCCCGCCAGATGCTCTGCTTGCCGAAGGACTTGGTCAGGCCCTCGACCACGACTTCGATTCCCATATCACCTCCAGCGGACGTGTGTCCTCACGCGCTTCGCCGGCGCACGTTAAGTCGGCGCGGAACGCACTGACAACGGGTGCGACGCCGGTTTCCCGCCGTCTTTCCGGACTTTGTCACCGTGCAGACAACCCGCCGGCCCGCACTTGTCTCCGGGGAGACAGGCAGGGTCTCGCGGCTCCGGGGGGTGTGGATCCGCGAGACCCTGCCGACGGACGTCCGACCCGGTGGAAGGGCGCGGCCGGAAAGCATCCGTCATGGTTCCGGCCGACGGGGGCCACCGACCTGGAACCGAGCACCACACCGGCACGTTACGGCTGAGTAACCTCGACGGGCAAGAGTGGAATCCGAGTTTTCCAGGGCATCCTGTTCGGCCATACGGAACCTGTCAGGGCGGAGACAAAAAGCGGTCGCGAAATTATCACCGGGCGAGCATCACGGAACGGCGCCGAGCAGTCGGCAGGCAACCCGCGCGCCACTGGCCGAAAATTCCACATTGACAGTCGGTGACTAATCCGGTCCGTGATCAACTCACCCCGGGAACAGATGATTGGCCTTTTCAAAGAATCATGAGCAGTGCCATTGTTCGGCTAAGTTTCCCGCAAGTAACGTCATGGTTCGCGGACAGGAAACACCGAGCCGCGGGCCGCCCGGCCGCCCCTCGACCGCTTCGGCCACGGCCCATCTCTGCCGGTCAATCCACAAGGAGACTCCCCGAGCCATGAAGAAAACCCTCAGAAGGACCGCTGTCGTGGCGGGTGCGGCCGCGGCCGCCTTCGGTCTCACCGTCGGTCCCGCCTCGGCGGTGCCCTCCACCACGTGGACCGTCACCCCCACGGGCAGCTACACGGCGACGAACAGCGGCAACATCGTGCTGACCGCCACCATCCCGATGACGTGCACGACCTCGGGCGCCTCGGGCACCATGTCGAGCGCCACGGGCAACCCGGCCACGGTCGCCGCCATCAACGCCATCAACTTCGGCACCTCCGCCTCGCCGTGCACCAGCGTCCTGGGCAACGTCACCACCGTGGCGGTCACCCCCTGGACCGTCGTCGCGCAGGACTACACCGCCTCGACCGGCGTCACCAAGGGCTATGTCGGCAACGTCAAGGCCAACGTGACCGCCGGCGCCTGCAAGTTCACGGTGACGGGCAAGGCCTCGGCCACCTACACCAACGCCACCGGCGTCCTGGACGTCAACAGCGTCTCCGGTGACCTGGCCGTCAGCTCCAACCCCGCCCCCGTCAACTGCGGCTCGGTGGTCACGACCGCCACCAAGCCCATCTTCAAGGGCAAGTACGTCATCAAGGCGTCGAACGGCGCCGTCCCGCAGATCGTCGGCTCCAACCCGTAAGGCGCCACCCCTCGCGTCCGCCCCGCCGGCGTTCCCGGCCGGGCGGACGCGGACTGCCCGGCCGAACCCTCCGGAACCCGCTTCCGAACGAACCCTGGTGGAGCTGTATGAGAGGCCATCGTGCCGCCGCGTCGCGGCCGCCCCGTGTCCGTGCCAGGAGCGCGGCGATCGGCGCGTTCGTCGTGCTCGCCGCCACGGTCCCGGCCGCGGCGTCCGCCGCGGGCACCCAGGAGGTGGACACCGCGCTCCCCTACGTCTGCGCGCTGCCGTCCGGACGACAGCCCGTGACGGTCCGGGTCTCGGCGGTGTTCCCGGACCGGGCGGAACCGGGCGAGGCGTTCTCACCCACCGACGTCACCACCACGGTGGAACTCCCGGCGGAGGCGGTCGCGGACCTCACCGCGCTCGGGGCCGCCACCGCGCGGGCCGCCACCCGCCTCACCGTCGGCGTCACCCAGGACGAGGCCGCCGCCGAGGCGACCTGGCGCGGCACCGCGGAGCCGGTCCCCGTTCCCGGTTCCGGACCGCTGACGCTGACCACGGTGGGCGACGTCCCCTCGGTGACCGGGCAGGGCGACGGCGACCTGACGTTCACCGCCGGGAACCTCGCCGTCGACCTGGAGCTCGGCACGGCGGACGGGACCGCCACCGACCCCGGCGCACTGACCCTCGACTGCTCCCCCGCCGGGGACGCGCCGGGGAGCGGACCGCTGGCCACCGTGCCGGTCGGTACGGGCACGCCCGGGCCGAGCGGTTCGCCGTCCGCGCCCGGCTCCTCCCCCGGAACGCCGGACCCGTCCCCCGGGACACCGGAGGACGAGCAGGGCAACCGCGCGCCGGAGGTGGCGGAGGACCCGTCCACCACAACCGCGGACCGCGACGCGCCGCCCTGCCGCTACGACGACGCGAACCCGTCCACCTCGGCGTCGCTGAACGCCTACATCACCGGCTACTCCAACGTGCGGAAGCTGCGGGGGGCCTCGCTCATCCCCGTGTCCTGCGTACTCGTCGAACAAGGTCCTCTGGACGTCGTCGAGCTCTTCCCCGACTTCAGCGGCGCCTACCTGAAACAGCACTCGGAGGGCAGGCTCCACCACCAGGGGCGCGAGCGGACCCCGCCGTTCCAGGCCGACTTCCTGACCTTCGGCTTCGTTCCGACGAAGGCCACGATGGTGCTGGAGCAGACCGGTCCCCTCACCCTGGACGTCGCCGGCGAGACCGTGTTCGAGACCGGATACACCAGCTTCGAGACCCGTACCCGGGTTCCGCTGGTGCTCCGGGTGACCGCTCTCACCGTCAACGGGACCCCTCTGGACGTCGGGCCCGGCTGCAGGACGGAGCGGCCTCTGTACTCCCCCGAACCCGAGCCCTCGAAGTACCCGGGCGACCACTTGGTGCTGTTCGGGAGCAGTACGCATCAACCCCCCGCCATGCCCGTCGGCTACCTGCTCAGTTCCGGCGGTCCCCTGACCGGGGAGGCGACCATCCCCGCCTTCACCGGCTGCGGGACCGGCGGCGAGGACCTCGACCGCCTCCTCACCGCCTCCGTCTCCGGCCCGGGCAACCACATCAAGCAGATCCAGGGCCAGACGTGCGCGGTGCAGGTCTTCAACCCCGCCGAGTGCACCGAGGACCTCCAGCCCCTCAAGATCCCCGTTCCCGAGCGCTGAGCCGCGCCTCCCCTCCCTCCTCCACGGAAGGCCACCACCCATGCCTCTGCCCACCACCCGCGCCAGGATCGCCACCGTCTCCGCCCTGACCGCGCTCGGCGCCTTCGCCTCCTTGGGCACCGCGACCGCCGCCGAGCCCGCGCTGAACGGCGCGTGGGCGCCCTTCACCCGCTGCCCCGTGGACGCCCCGGCGATGCTGGCCGCCGACGGCTTCGACAAGACCCCGCAGTGCGTGGTCTCCACCTCCGCCGGCGGCTCCATCAAGCTGGGCAAGACCACCGTGGTCACGGGGAGGACCAACCTCCAGATCGGCGTCGTCCAGAACGCGGACGGCACCAGCAGCGTCGTCGCCCCGCCCTCCGGCGCGCTCGTCGCCGACTCCGCCACCGTGCCCGGCGGCCTGCTCGGCCTGATGTGCCCGAGCAACATCCCGGTGATCACGGGCATCTGCGAGACGCTCGAGAACTCCAGCCTCAACAAGATCACCGCCACCATGGAGTCCGTCGGCGCCCCCTACGCCTTCGACCAGACCGCGGGCGTCCTCACGGACATGCCCATCGTCGCCCTGCCGGTCCGCATCCACCTGGAGAACCCGCTGCTGGGCAGCAAGTGCTACATCGGAACGGCCGCCAACCCCATCCTCCTGCGCCCGGAGAACCGCAACTACCCGGAGTTCGGGATGAGCTTCTTCCAGGGCGACGGCACCCCCGACGAGGCCGGCGAGATGAGCCGGATCGACCTCACCGGCGCCACCCAGAACGACAGCACCTTCGCGGTCCCCGGAGCCACCGGCTGCGGCCTGAACGTCGGCCTGATCAACGCCGCGGTCAACGCGAAGACCGGGTTGCCCTCCGCCTCCGGGAACAACAGCCTCACCCTCAACGACACGCAGACCCACCTCACCGGCCTCAACGCGCCCGGCACCGCCGCCCCCGAGGCCGGCCGGGTGCTCGCGGAGAACTGGCACTCCGCCGTCAGGTGACGGCCACGCGGCGGCGGTTCCCGGCCGCCACAACGGCCGGCCCGCGCAACGGTGAAGCAGTTCTGCCCAAATGGTGTACATGAAAAGGAAGTTGATTTACTTTCAGCTTCTCGGACCGGCATGACCGGGTGGACCGGTCCGGGCGCCGTCCGCCATCCGGCCGGACGCCGCCCGCCCGGCCACCCCGCCGGACACGTCGGAGAGCAAGGGGTGGCTGATGCCCTCGACCACACGGTCCCCGGAGGTCGGTGAACCGCTCGAACCCTTACCCCGGCAGTTCGCGGCCTTCATACGGCCGGAACTGCCGGGACTGCTGAACGAGATACGGGCCGAGGTCACCCGCGCCTACCCGGTGTACGGGCGGCTGCTCAACGGCCCGGACGGAGACGCGATCCGCCAGGGCGTGGAACAGGCGTTGGTCGCCTTCGTGGACCGGGTGGCCGACCCGGGCAGGAGCCCGGACCTGCGGGACGAACTGCTGCGCAGGTTCGGCCGGGTGGAGGCCTACGAGGGCCGCGACCTGGAGACCCTGCAGGGCGCCTACCGGCTCGGCGCCCGCATCGCGCTGCGCCGGGCCAAGTCGGTGGGACGGCAGTACAACCTCTCCCCCGCCCTCATCCTCGCCTTCGCGGACGCCCTCTTCGCGTACGTCGAGGAGCTGGAGACGGTCACCCGCGAGGGGTACGCGGAGGTGCGGGAGCGGGCCGCGTCCGAGGTGTCCGCGTTACGAAGACAGTTGCTGCACCTGATCCTGGCCTCGTCGCCGCTGCCCCAGACGACCGTCTCCGAACTGTGCGAGGCCGCCGCCTGGGAACTCCCCCGCACCTGCACCCTCATCGCCCTCCGCCCTCCGGTGCCGGACCACATCCAGGCGGTTCTCGACGGCGACGTCCTCGCCGACCTCGACATCCCGCAGCCGCACCTGCTCGTCCCCGGGGACCTCACCCCGCAGCGCCTCGCGATGCTCGGCACGGCCCTGTCCGGCACCCGCGCCGCGGCGGGCCTGACCGTGCCGCTCGCGCAGGCCGCCGACTCCGTCCGCTGGGCGCGCCGGGTGCTCCAGCTCGTCGACGACGGCGTGGTGCCCGACGCCCCGCTGGTCCGCTGCGAGGACCACCTGGTCACGCTGTGGCTGCTGTCCGACCCGGCCCTGGTCGACCAGCTCGCGGCGCGCGAACTGGCCCCGCTCGACGGGCTGCCCGCCGGCCGGCGCCAGCGGCTCGTCGAGACGCTCCGGGTCCACGTCTCCACCAGGGCGCCCGCCGAGCAGGTCGGCGAGATGCTGGGCGTGCACGCCCAGACCGTCCGCTACCGCCTGCGGAACCTGGACGCCCACCTGGGCGACCGGCTCACCGACCCCGACCACCGCTTCGCCCTCGAGGTGGCCCTGCGCTCGCTCCACCTGCGCGGTCACGACGGCGGGGAATGACTGCTCCCCTCCCTGGCGGCACGGAGCCGGGGGCCGGCCGAGAGGTCCCGGTCAACGGGTTCCGAACCCCGCGCCCCCACGGGGCAGGTCGACCTCGGCGCGGACGGTCTTGACGGGCGGCCTTCCGTCCAGCACCTCCCATCGGTCGGCGAGCGCCTCGACGAGGACCAGGCCCCTGCCGTGTTCGTCGAGGGACCGCGCGGACCGCACCCCGGGGTACGGCGGCCCGCTGTGGGTGTCGGTCACCTCGACGCGGACGCCGGCGCCGAGATGCGTGAGCCGCAACTCGAAGTCCCGGCCGGGCACACGGCCGTGCGTGACGGCGTTGGCGGCGAGCTCGGCGACGATCACCGCGAGGGCGTCGGAGAGGTCGGAGCCGTACGGGACGCCCCAGGCGTGCAGTCGGTCCACGGCGAGGTGCCGGGCGAGGCGGGCACCTCGCGGTGTGGAGCCGAAGCGCCGGGTGAACACACGTACGGTAACCGGTTCTTGCTGGGCGGGTTGTGCAGTCATGCGCCCAATCTGGCGTCCCGAAGGGGCGGTTCTCCAGGTCGCGGCCGCGTACGCCGCGGCGGCGTACGCGGTGACGGAATGGACAGTACCGGTGACCAACCGTGACCATGGCGGCGGGAGGTGACCGACAGTGGTCGATGGCGCGGTGGGGGCGGGCACGGGTGCGGGCGGCGAGCCCGAGTCGTCGGACAGCCTGCGGACGTTCGGGGCGGTGGTCCAGGGACTCCGGGAGCACGCGGGGCTGAGCAGGGAGCAGTTCGGCGAACTGGTGCGGTACTCCAAGCACACGGTGGCGTCCGTGGAGTTGGGAAGGCGCATGCCGGACGCCGCGTTCGTGGAACGCGCGGAGGAGGCGCTCGGCAACACGGGTGCGCTGCGGAGGGCGGCGGGGTGCCTGGCGCGGCAGCCGGGACTGGCGGCCTGGTTCCGGCGGTGGGCGCGGCTGGAAAGGACTGCGATCGCGCTGTGTACGTACGAGTGCCGGATGGTGCCTGGGCTGTTGCAGACCGAGGCCTACGCGCGGGCCATGGCCGTCGACCATCTGCCACCGCTTGACGACGAGCAGGTCGAGGAGCGGTGGGCCGCCCGGGCCGAGCGGCAAGAGCTGTTGCGGAAGCAGCCGAACACCGCGTTCAGCTTCATCGTCGAAGAGCACACGTTTCTACGGCGGACCGGCGGCAGAGACGTAACGCACGGGCTCATCACACACGTACTGGAACTCGCTGCACTGCGTAACGTCGAGCTCCAGGTCATGCCGCTCGTCCAGGAGTCGCACACTGGGCTACAAGGCCCCCTCCAGCTGTTGGAAACGCAGGAGAACAGATGGTTCGGTTACCTGGAAGGCCAGGAGAGCGGCCAACTCATCACCGACCGAAAAGTCGTCAGCGTGCTCCAGATGCGGTATGCCAGGATGCGCTCGCAGGCTCTGCCCCTCGAAGACTCCGTGAGCCTGTTGCAGCGGATGCGAGGAGACCTATGAGCACCGACCAACCGACCTGGTTCAAGTCGACTTACAGCAGCAGCGCTTCCGGCGACTGCGTCGAGGTCGCCAACCACCCCGGCGCCGTCCACGTACGCGACTCCAAGGACAAGGCCGGCCCCCGGCTCGCCCTCTCCCCCACCGCCTGGGCCGACTTCCTCGCGCACGTCGCGAAGTGACCGGGGGCCACTCGCTTCTTTGTCAGTGTCGTGCTTCCGCGAGCCGCGTCAAGGGCGCTGTGTTGCGCTGCGCTCCACTTCGCGTCGCCTTCGGCGATG